>JANQIP010000101.1 GCA_028282095.1 Xanthobacteraceae bacterium
GTTGCTCGTGATCGAAGCGATGAAAATGGAAAACCTGATCTACGCGCCACGCGCCGGCACGGTGAAGGACGTCAAGGTGAAGGCGGGGGACACGGTCAATTTCGGCGATCTGCTCCTGGTGATCGGCTAGAGCATGATCCCGAAAAGTTGGCAGACTTTTCGGACAAGATCATGCGACAAAACAAAAGAGAACGAGAGCGCGATCGATTCAACCTGAAGCCATCGCGTTCTAGGGAGATCGCGGAAGTCGCAGGCGTCTTGGATGAGGCCCTGCGACCAAACAAAGGGAACAAGAGCGCAACCGATCCAAACTGAGGCAATCGCGCTCGAAGCAGATGTCGAAAAATCCGCGGCGCGGCGGAAACGGTTCGCTGCCATGCGCGATATACGACATACGACGACGACCGCGCGGCCGTTGAAGGACAGAGAGAGCAGATCTCTTTCCAAACGAAACGGAATTCGGCCCCGGAGAATGCAAGCGAGGAAACATGCAGTTCGAACTGACCGAAGAACAGGCGATGATCAAGGAGACGGCGCGGCGGTTCGCGGCGGAGGATATCGCGCCGACGCTCGAAGAGGAGGAACGCGCGCACGCGTTCAAGCCCGAGCGCGTCGCCAAGATGGGGGAGCTCGGTTTCTTCACCTGCAGGCTGCCGGAGGAGTTCGGCGGCACCGGCATGGGGTTCGTAGAGTCGGTGCTGATGGCGGAAGAGATCGCCAAGGTCTCCGCCTCCTGGCGCCTGCCCTTCAATATGCAGAATCTCGGCCCCTCGCTGACGGTCGCCAAATACGGCACGCCGGAGCAGAAGAAAAAGTACATTCCCGGCTGGGTCGCGGGCACGCAGCTCGGTTTCTTCGCGATGACCGAGTCCAATACGGGTTCGGACGTCGCCAGCATGAAGACGCACGCGATCGACAAGGGCGACCATTATGAGATCCACGGCAACAAGATGTGGATCTCTCAGGCGCAGGTGGGCGACGCCGGATTGCTCTACGCTTACACTGACCGCTCCAAGGGCAACCGCGGCATGACCGCCTTCATCATCGAGCCGAAGACGATGAAAGGCTGTACCGCGCGCGCGATCGACACCAAGCTCGGCCTCAACTGCTCGCCGACCGGGGAGTTCGCCTTCGAGGGGATGAAGGTGCCGAAGGAGAATGTCCTCGGCAAGCCGGGCGCAGGGTTTCAAATCTGCATGTGGCAGCTCAATCAGACGCGGCTCGGCTGCGCCGCGGGGGCGCTCGGCGTTGCCGGCGGCGCGCTCGAGCTTGCCATCAACTACGCCAATGAGCGCACGCAGTTCGGCAAGCCGATCTCGAAACACCAGATGATCCAGGCGCAGATCGCCGAGATGGTGGTCGAGCACCAGGCCGCGCAGATGCTGGTCTACCGCGCCGCCTGGCTCAAGGACCAGGGCAAGCCGAGCCAGTACGAAACTTCGGTCGCCAAGCTCGCGGCGTCTGAAGCCGCCGTGCATGCGGCGAACGAGTGCATCAAGATTTTCGGCTCCTACGGCTACTCGACCGAGTTCCCGGCGGAGCGCTTCTATCGCGATGCCAAGTCGCTGCAGATCGTCGAGGGCACTTCCAACGTGCAGAAGATCATCATCTCCGGCATGGCGTGCGGCTTCACGCCCAACCGCGATTGATGGTGATCCCACGAGTCTTGCGCGCATGCGGCTGCAGCCGGCGTTGCACTCGTTGAGGAGGCATCCTTGCTGCCGCAGCATTCGAACGCCTGCCCGACTCGCTTGCGGCCGCCCGGATGTCGACCTTTTCCTCGTAACGTGTGATGATTCAATCAGAAGACCCGGCCGCTCAAGCGAGGTGGTGAACGGAGGCTGTCAGGTTATGAAACCGTACTTTGAGAAAATGCCCAACTTCGGCAGGGAGCTGAAGGAGAAGACCGTCGAGCGCACGCGGGAAAGCAGCAAGGAGCTTGAAAAGGTCGAAGCGGAGATCGCGGCCGCGCGCGCCGCGCGCAAGGAAGTCGGGATCCCCACCGCCAATATCAACAAGCGCGGCGCCCTCACGGTGTGGCAGCGTCTCGATTATCTGGTCGACCAGGGAAGCTGGTGTCCGCTGCACAGCCTGTACAATCCGGAAGAGAACGAGGAAGGCACCACCAATGTCGTCGACGGGCTCGGCAGGATCGCCGGCCGCTGGGCGGTGATCATCGGCTTCGACAACAAGGTGCTGGCGGGAGCCTGGATACCGGGGCAGGCCGATAACATCCTGCGCGTGACCAATCTTGCCAAGCGGCTGCACATCCCGCTCGTCTGGCTGGTCAATTGCAGCGGCGTGAAGATGCCCGAGCAGGAGAAGTTCTACGCCGACCGGCGCGGCGGCGGCACCTGCTTCTATCGGCATGCCGAGCTGGAGCAGATGGGCATTCCGATCCTCGCCGGCATCTACGGCACCAATCCGGCCGGCGGCGGCTATCAGAGCATCAGTCCGACCATCCTGCTCGCCCATGAGGAGGCCAATATGGCGGTCGGCGGGGTCGGCATCGTCTCCGGCATGGCGCCCAAGGGCGGGTTCGACGTCGAGGGGCTCGAGGAGCTGATCGCCAAGACGCGCGATTTGCGCGAGCGTCCGCCGGGGAGCGTTGCCACGCATTTCGACGCGACCGGCTTCTTCACCAATGTCTTTGCGACCGAGAACGAGGTGCTCGACGGCATCAAGGACTATATGCGGGGGATCCCCGCCTATGATCCGAAATTCTTCCGCGTCGCCGAACCCGCCGAGCCGCGCTTTGCCGCATCCGACCTCTACCATCTCCTGCCGTTCAATCAGCGCGAGACCTATTCCTTCGAAGAGATTCTCGCCCGGCTGGTCGATGGCAGCGAGCACCTTGAGTTCCGGCCCGACTACGGTCCCGAGATCTATACCGGGCTCGTCAAGTTCGACGGCATGCTGATCGGCGTGATCGCCAACCGTCAGGGCCTGCTGCCGCGCGGCTACCCGGAATATGCCGACTATCCCGGCATCGGCGGCAAGCTCTACCGCCAGGGCCTCATCAAGATGAACGAGTTCGTGACCCTGTGCGGGCGCGACCGGGTACCGATCGTCTGGTTCCAGGACACGACCGGCATCGATGTCGGCGATATCGCCGAGAAGGCGGAGTTGCTCGGGCTCGGCCAGTCGCTGATCTACTCGATTCAGAACACCGACGTGCCGATGATGCTGACGGTGCTGCGCAAGGGGAGCGCGGCGGCCCACTACATCATGGGCGGACCGACCGCGAACCGGCACAATGCCTTCACCCTCGGCACCGCCGCGACCGAGATCTATGTGATGCATGGCGAGACGGCGGCGGTCGCGAGCTTCGCCCGCCGCGCCGTCAAGGACAAGGATTCCGGCAAGCCGTTGCAGCCGGTCGCCGACAAGATGAACGAGACGGCGAAAAAGTACTACGAAACGTCGCGGCCGGCCTATTGCGCGCGCGCCGGCTTTGTCGATGAGATCGTCGATCTATCGGCGCTGCGCAATTACCTGAAAGCGTTCGCCGGCGCCGTCTATCAAAACCCAAAATCGATCTGCCCGCGTCACCAGATGCTGTTGCCACGCATCATTCGGGGGTAGGGCCCTCGGAAAAGGGTGAGCGCGCGATCGCTTAAGGTTGTTTTGATCGCGCTCTGTTTTTCTATGTTTGGTCGCATGGTCGAGCATGCTCCAGATTCCGTTCATTCCCGCGAAAGCGGGAATCCCCTTTGGTGGGGCATCTGGTTCCCCGCTTTCGCGGGGACGAACGGACTAGTACCCGTCTTCGCAGGATAGTGTCGTGCACGGACGGAAGAAAACATGGCGCCCGGTTGAGTAGGACCGCGGGCCGATCTATCTGTGGTGCAGGTTGTGGAGGCGTATTGGCGCCTTTCCCTGCTGTCCCGTTTGCGGTGCCGCGTAGGTCGGATCGCTCCTCCATCACAGCTTCACACAGGTCTTGATGAACAATATCGACATCCCTTCGCGCGCGCCGCTGCAAATTCCCGTGGATGATGCGGTGGTGCCGTTCGAGGTTGCCGCGCTCGACGTGCGCGGACGCATCGTGCGGCTCGGGCCGGCGCTCGACAGCATTCTCGGCCAGCACGACTATCCGACCCCGGTCTCCAAGCTGCTCGGCGAGGCGATCGTGCTCACCGTGCTGCTCGGCGCCTCGCTCAAATTCGACGGGCGCTTCATCCTGCAGACCCAGACCGACGGTGCGGTGCGAATGCTGGTCGTCGACTATCGCAGCCCCGGCCGGGTCCGCGCCTGCGCCCAATTCGACGCCGAGAAAGCCGGCGCAATCGGGGGGGAGGCGACCACCGGCCGCCTGCTCGGCAATGGGCATCTTGCGATGACCATCGACCAAGGACCCGATATGAACCGCTACCAGGGCCTTGTTGCGCTCGCCGGCGAGACGCTCGAACAGGCAGCCCATGAGTATTTCCTGCGCTCGGAGCAGATCCCGACCAAAGTTCGGCTCGCGGTCGCCGAGGAATATAGCGCCGCCGCCAATGGCTTGCGGCGCCGCTGGCGTGCGGGCGGCCTGGTGCTTCAATTCCTGCCGAAGACGGCCGAGCGCATGCGCGGCCCCGATCTCGATCCCGGCGACGCACCGGCTGGAACCGCCCCGCATATCGTGCCCGAGGATGATGCCTGGGTGGAAGGCCAGGCGCTCCTTTCGACCGTCGACGACGTCGAACTCATCGATCCGGATCTGTCGAGCGAGCGTCTGCTCTATCGCCTGTTCCACGAGCATGGCGTGCGGGTGTTTCGCTCCGGTGCGGTCGAGGCCCGCTGTTCGTGCTCGCGCGAACGGGTCGAGAACATGCTCCGCAGCTTTCCGCCGGTCGATCGCGCCTCGATGGTGGAGGACGGCCGCATCCTCGTGACCTGCGAGTTCTGCAATGCCAAGTACGAGTTCACGCCGGCCGAGGTCGGCGCCGCTGAGGCATAGAGCATGATCCCGAAAAGTTGCAGACTTTTCGGAGAAGATCATGCGACAAAACAAAGGAAAATAGAGCGCGATCGATTCAATCTGAATGGATCGCGCTTCTGAGCATGATCCCGAAAAGTTGCAGACTTTTCGGAGAAGATCATGCGACAAAACAAAGGAAATAGAGCGCGATCGATTCAATCTGAATGGATCGCGCTTCTGAGCATGCTCCCGAAAAGTTGCAGACTTTTCGGACAAGATCATGCGGCAAACAAAGAGAAATAGAGTGCGATCGATTCAATCTAAATGGATCGCACTCTAGCCCATGATCCCGAAAAGGGGCTGACGGCTTTTCGTCCAAGATCACGGAACAGAGCGTCAGTTCACGGTTCGCCGCTCCTGGGGACAGTCGAGCGAGAAGACCGGAATCTCGACGTCGAACCGCTCCCCGTCCGACGCAACCATTCCGTAGGTTCCGGTCATGAACCCGGAGGAGGTGGGAAGCGGCACGCCGCTCGTGTATTCGAAGGCCGAGCCTGGCGCGAGTACCGGTTCTTCGCCCACAACTCCGGCCCCCCGCACTTCCTGCAGGCGGCCGAGAGCGTCGGTGATGCGCCAATGGCGCGTTTTGAGCTGAACCGTCTCCTTCCCCAGATTCGTTATTTCGATCGTATACGACCAGAAGTAGTAGTTTTGCTCGCCTGATGAGCGTTCGGGCAAAAAGCGCGGAACCACCTTGACTTCGATGTCACGGGTTACGGCGCGGTACATCGCCGTCCTCACGTCATCCCCCTCCTCCCAACGTCATCTTCATGATCATAATACCTTTACCCGATACGCTATTGAAGCGGGTCGCGGCGAAATGCGCAACTCCCGCGAGTTTTTTCCGTATGTCATCCTTAAGAGGCTCGACCAGGGCGGCGGCCGAAGGTCCTTGACCGCCGGCCACAAGAGCGTGACGCGGAATCCGCGTGCCGTCCTTCGGGCGGTCCACGGAAAAAGATTGCATTGCGCAAGGGAATGTGCGGCGTGATTCACTCTGCCGCGTCGCTGCATGTGGATGGAGTCGCCCAACGTTGGGCTGCGGCATTGTCCGTCTCGGACGCGCCGACCCAGGCGGATGCGCCGGCCCGCTCCTCCTCCTTCCAGAATGGCGCACGGGTCTTGAGATAGTCCATGAGGAACTCGGCGGCCGTGAAGGCGTCGGCGCGGTGCGCTGCGGCCGTCAGGACCAGGACGATATTCTCGCCCGGCACGACCCGTCCGTAGCGATGGATCACGGTCACCCCGATCAGCGGCCAGCGGCTCTCCGCCTCCGCGACATGCCGTGCGATCTCCGTCTCGGCCATACCGGGATAGTGTTCGAGGGTCATCGCCGTTATGGGCTGACCGCCGTCGCCACCGCGGCAGATGCCGGTGAAGGCGACCACCGCACCGATATCGGTGCGCCCGTTCGCAAGCGCGGCGGTCTCGGCACCGATGTCGAAGTCTTCGCGCTGCAGCCGGATGGTCGCCATTGCGAGATTTACCCACCTGTCATTGGCGGGAAGAAGGCGATTTCGTGGGCGCCGGTAATGGCTGCTTCCGGCCGGGCATGCGCGCGGTCGATCGCGGCACGGATAACGGCCGGATTCTCGAAGGCGTAAGCATATGCCTCGCCGCGCCCGGCGAGCCAGGCCATCAGGTCACGAACGGTTTCAACGCTCGCCGGCGGCGTGATCGTCTCCTGCGTTTTACCGATGCGTTCGCGGACCCAGGCGAAGTAGAGAACTCTCACAGTCCGATCCACGGTCAGCCCATTTCGTTGTTCAGGTGATGGATGCCCGCACGGAAATAGTCATAGCCGGTATAGAGCGTGAGCAGGGCCGACACCCACAACAGCGTCAGTCCGATATAGGTCACGAATGGAAAGCTGATGTCGATCATACGGGTCACCACCTCGTCGCCCGCAGTGCCCGCCAGGAGAAAGCCGATCGCCACGATCTGCAACGTGGTCTTCCATTTGGCGAGCCGCGTCACCGGGACGCTGACCCGCAGCTCGGCGAGATATTCGCGCAGTCCCGATACCAGGATCTCGCGGCACAGAATGACGATCGCCGCCCACAGCGACCAACCGCGAATGGTCCCGTCGGCGGCCAGCATCAGCAGGCAGGACGCGACCAGCAGCTTGTCGGCGATCGGATCGAGCATCCGGCCGATGCTCGTCTGCTGCCCCCAGCTACGGGCGAAATAACCGTCGAGGATATCGGTCACGCCCGCGGCGATGAAAAGGGCGAGCGCGACCCAGCGCAGCCAGATGCCGCCTTGGAGGATTTCCTGGCCGTACATGCAGGCAACGACCAGCGGCACTGCGAGAATGCGCGCATAGGTCAGTACATTTGGCAGCGCGAAGGCGCGCGCCTGAAAATTCGAGGACGTCGCCATCTCCATGGCCGTGAGGATAGCCGCTTGGCGCGTTCCGTAATAGCCCTAGCGTAACGCTGCGACAGCGAAAAATACGCTCAGCGCCTTGGTTGCTTTCGGGTTGAACCGACCGTGCGCTATCTCTTCGCATGCGACCGAACAAGACGAGACGAAAAATCTGCAACTTTTCAGGATCATGCGCCGCGCGGCGAATCGCGGAAATAGTCGTAAATCCGTCGTGCGGTTTCCGAGCTCACGCCGGGAACCTGGGCAAGGTCTGGTAGAGACGCGCGCTCGATCGCCTTCAGCGTTCCGAAATGTCGCAGCAGCGCGCGTTTGCGTCCGGGCCCGACCCCGGGAATGTCCTGCAGCCCGCCTTCGCGCATGTCGCGCTTGCGCCGCTGGCGGTGCGAGCCGACGGCGAAGCGGTGGGCCTCGTCGCGCAGCCGCTCGACGAAATAGAGCACCGGGTCGCGCGGCGGCAGGCGGAATGGCGCCCGGTCCGCCAGGTGGAAGGTCTCGCGCCCGGCATCACGGTCCGGGCCCTTGGCAATGGCAACCAGCGCAAGCTCGGTCACGCCGAGGCCCGCCAGGACTTCGCGTGCCGCCGTGAGCTGGCCCGCTCCACCATCGATCAGCACCAGATCGGGCCAGGGCGATTGCGGGGCTTCTTCGGCTTCCCCTTGCCCGGCCGCATTAGCAAAGTCCTCCGCGGCGTTATCGACAGGGGGCTCCGCCTCGGGGGGCTCCGCCTCGGGGGGCTCCGCCTCGGCGAGCAGGCGCTTGAAGCGCCGGGTCAGGACCTCGCGCATCATGCCGTAGTCGTCGCCTGGTGCCAGCGTCGTGGAGCGGATGTTGAACTTGCGGTACTGGCTCTTGAGGAACCCGTCCGGCCCGGCGACGATCATGGCGCCGACCGCGTTCGTTCCCTGGATATGGCTGTTGTCGTAGACCTCGATCCGGCGGGGGGGCCGTGGCAGGCCAAAGCTCGTCGCGAGCGCCGACAAAAGCCGCTGCTGCGAGGCGCTTTCGGCGAGCTTGCGGCCGAGCGCCTCGCGGGCATTGGCGGCGGCATGGTCGACAAGTTCCTTCTTTTCGCCGCGCCGCGGCACCTGCACCTCGACCTTGCGCCCGCTCTTGAGCGAGAGCGCTTCGGCCAACAGGTCGCATTCCTCCGGTCGGTGCGACAGCAGGATGAGTCGCGGGCAGGGCTTGTCGTCGTAGAACTGCGAGAGGAACGAGGCGAGCACGGCCGGCGCCGGCAGGGTGCGGTCGGCCCGGGGAAAATAGGCGCGGTTGCCCCAGTTCTGGCCGGCGCGGAAGAAGAACACCTCGATGCAGGTATATCCGCCGTCCTGGTGAACGGCGAACACGTCGGCTTCCTCCACCCCACGCGGATTGATGCCCTGACGCGCCTGCACCAAAGAGAGCGCGGCGAGACGATCGCGCAGCACTGCCGCCCGTTCGAAATCGAGCGCCGCTGCCGCCTCGTCCATCTCCGCCGCCAGTTCCTCCTTCACCGCGCGGCTCTTGCCCGACAGAAACGCCGTCGCCTCGTCGACCAGTCTCGCATAGTCGGCCTCCGAGATTTCGCCGGTGCAGGGCGCTGAGCAACGCTTGATCTGGTACAGGAGGCACGGCCGCGTGCGGCTCTCATAGACCGCGTCCGAGCATGAGCGGATGAGGAAGGCGCGCTCCAGCGCGGTGATGGTGCGGTTGACCGCATTGGCGGCGGCGAACGGGCCGAAATAGTCGCCGGTGCGGTTGCGCGCCCCGCGATGCTTGGAGATCTGCGGCGGCAGGCGCTCCCGCGTGATGAGGATGAAGGGAAACGATTTGTCGTCGCGCAGCAGCACGTTGAAGCGCGGGCGCAGCCGCTTGATCAGGTTGGCCTCGAGCAGCAGCGCCTCGGTCTCGGTCGCCGTGGTGACGAACTCGACCGCGGCGGTCTGCGCGATCATGCGGGCGATGCGCATCGTATGGCCGGCCGGCCGCATATAGGCGAGGATGCGCTTCTTGATGTTTTTCGCCTTGCCGACATAGAGCACGTCGCCACCGGCCGCGACCATGCGATAGACACCGGGCGATGCGGGGGCGAGCTCGGCCGCGCGGGCGATGGCCGCTTGCCCGGCGGCGAGCGAGCCCGTTGCGGCCGGGCCGGGATCGGGATCGATCGCGCCGGAATCGGGCAGGTCCGCCATATCCTCCTCGTCGGCGGGCCCGAAATCCGGCTCGATACTGTCCTTTCGCTCTCTCATCGCCATCCGGTTTTGGGGCTCTGGTGCTGTGGCGCCACGCAGTTTGCCCGAACACACCGTTATAGATAAGCTCGCCGCGTCCCCGCCCCCAGGTCGGTGGAGCCGGCCTTGGGGAAGCTCCGTCCAGCGCATCGACGCCATGACCTGTTATTGACGCCGATCGACATGCCTCAACACACATTCCGTCTGGAGAATCTGCCGTACCGTCCCTGCGTCGGCGTGATGGTGCTCAACCGCGAGGGCCTTGCCTTTATCGGGCGGCGCATCAACGGCCCCGAGCATGTCGACGAACACCATGTCTGGCAGATGCCGCAGGGCGGTGTCGATGCCGAGGAGGACGTGTGGCAGGCGGCGCTGCGCGAGCTCTACGAGGAGACCAATATCCGCTCGGTCGAAAAGCTCGGCGAGATCGCCGAGTGGCTCCCCTATGACCTGCCGGCCGACCTGATCGGCGCGGCTTGGGGCGGGCGCTATCGTGGCCAGACCCAGAAATGGTATGCAGTACGATTCACCGGCAAGGACAGCGAGATCGACATCGTCCATCCGGCCGGCGGCCACGACCCGGAATTCATCGAATGGCGCTGGGAACCGATCGCCAATCTGCCGAAGCTGATCATCCCCTTCAAGCGGCTTGTCTACCAGCGGGTGGTGGAGGAATTCGCCCGTTTCGCGCCCCCGGTCGGGTGATACGCCCGTCAGCCGATCTAGTCGGCCACCTATCCGGCGGTCCCGATGCTTGCTCTCCCTCCCCACCTGCAAGTCGCTTGCGGCATAGGGTCGGGCAGGGGCCGTCCCTCACTCGTTTTGTGTTTTGCAGGAACGCGGTAGCCCCCCTCGCGCGAAACAAGGCCAATGCTGCAGTGGCGAAGGGCACGATGCCCTGATAAAAGACCGCCGGACTCGCCAATCCGTTCCCTTTGATGCGCCACCAATAGGATGAGACGAGCTTGAGCAGCGTTGGTGCTGCACCACCCGTGCATGATCCCGGAAAGTTGGCGGTTTTTTTGGACGAGATCGTGCGACCAAACAAAGTGATGGAGAGCGCAATCGGTTCAACCTGAATCGATCGGGCTCTAGTGAGAAGCCTCATGCGGAAAGCAACCGTCAAGCGCACCACCAAGGAAACCGATGTCGAGGTTTCGGTCGATCTCGACGGGACCGGGCGCGGCACGATTGCGACCGGCGTCGGTTTTCTCGATCACATGCTCGACCTCTTGGCACGCCATTCGCGCATCGATCTTGCCGTCAAGGCCAAGGGTGATCTGCATATCGACGATCACCACACGACCGAGGATGTCGGGATCGCGCTCGGCCAGGCGTTCAGGCAGGCGCTCGGCGACATGGCGGGCATTACCCGCTATGCCGATGCTCATGTCCCGATGGACGAGGCGCTCACGCGGGTTGCGCTCGACATATCCGGCCGGCCGTTTCTGGTGTTCAAGGCGGCGTTTTCCGCCGACAAGATCGGAACCTTCGACACCGAACTGGTGCGGGAATGGTTCCAGGCTTTCACCGTCAATGCCGGCATCACGCTCCACGTCGAGACGCTGTACGGCACGAATGACCACCACGTGTCGGAGTCATGCTTTAAGGGACTGGCGCGGGTGCTGCGGGCGGCGGTCGCGATCGATCCGAGGGCCAAGGGGGAAGTGCCGTCGACCAAGGGAACGCTTAGCGGGTGACGCCCTCGCAGCGGCGCATATCGGTTTCGCTGCAAGCGCTATCGGGCACGGGCTGGCAAATCGATCGCAGACGTATACCCAGGGGCAGCAGGCTGGAGACAGGCAATGGCAGTCTATTCGGTGCTGGAGCCCCCCTCCGGGGCGAATGGGCGCGCTGCGCCCGACCGCGTGATCTTCGTGCGCGACGGTTTCAACTGGTGGGCGTTTCTTCTCGGGCCGCTCTGGATACTGTGGCGCCGTTTATGGCTTATTCTCCTCGGTTATCTCCTGATCGTCGCCGCCATGGAAGGACTGTTCCGGCTCACCGAGACGCCCTATGGCGCACGCGTGATCGCAGGATTGCTGATTGGTCTGCTGGTCGGCCTCGAAGCGGCCAGCCTGCAGCGCTGGACGCTGCTGCGCCGGCGCTGGCGCGATCGTGGGATCGTCGTCGCCGACGATCTGGAAGCGGCCGAGCGACGTTTCTTCGCCGGCTGGGCTGCCGCCGATGCGACAAAGCGTCCAGCCACGACGACAACGCCGCCCGCCTCCGACCACGCCGAGCCGACGCCGGAGAGCGCGGCGGCGGGAGGCGCCGGGCTCGTTCCTCAGCCGGGAGGGACCGCGTGAGCGTCGCCATTGTCGATTACGGCTCCGGCAATTTGCATTCGGCCGCAAAGGCGTTCGAGCGCGCCGCCCGCGAGAACGGGTATGATGCGCCCATCCTGGTCACGCGCGATCCGGATATCGTGTGCCGGGCCGATCGGGTGGTGCTGCCGGGGGTCGGCGCATTCGCCGATTGCCGCCGCGGTCTCAACGCGGTGCCGGGCATGGCCGAGGCGCTGCAGGAGACCGTGCAGGGCAAAGGCCGGCCCTTTCTCGGCATCTGTGTCGGCATGCAGCTCATGGCCGATCGCGGCCGCGAATATGAGGTGACGGACGGGCTGGGCTGGATCGCAGGAGAGGTCGACCGCATCGCCCCGCGCGATCCGTCCCTAAAAATTCCCCACATGGGCTGGAACACGCTCGACCCGGCGCGCGGGCATCCTTTGCTCGACGGTCTTGCGCTCGGGCCGGAGGGGCTGCACGCCTATTTTGTGCACAGCTATCACCTCAAGGTCGCCGACCGCGCCGATCTCATCGCCGAGGCCGAGTATGGCGGGCCGGTGACCGCGATCGTCGGGCATGACAACGTTGCCGGCACCCAGTTCCATCCGGAGAAGAGCCAGCGGCTCGGACTGAAGCTGATCGCCAATTTCTTAAGGTGGACACCGTGACGCGGAGCGTTTTCAGGCGAAGTGGAAGCCGGTTCGCCGTGGAAAACGCGACCACAGAAAAGTGGAGCGTTTTCAGGCGAAGTGGAAGCCGGTTCGCCGCAGAAAACGCGACCAAAGAGACGCGGAGCGTTTTCAGGCGAAGTGGAAGCCGGTTCGCCGCAGAAAACGCGACCAAGAAAACAATCAGAGCGAATTCTCGCTCGCGCTGTTTGCGCCGGGAGCCGACGTGATCCTCTTTCCTGCCATCGACCTCAAGGACGGCCTGTGCGTACGCCTGCAGCAGGGCGACATGACGCGGGCCACCGTGTTCAGCCGCGACCCGCCTCAGCAGGCGCATATGTTCGAGGAGGCCGGTTTCGAGTATCTGCACATTGTCGACCTCGACGGTGCCTTCGCCGGCCGGCCGGTGAATGCCTCGGCAATCGAGCGCATCCTCGAGGCGGTTTCGCTTGCGGTGCAGCTCGGCGGTGGCATCCGGGACCTTGCGACGATCGAGAGCTGGCTCGAAAAGGGCGTGACGCGGGTTATTATCGGCACCGCGGCGGTCCGCAATCCGCAACTCGTCAAGGATGCCGCAAAGGCATTTCCCGGCCGGGTGGCGGTCGGACTCGACGCGCGCAACGGGAAGGTTGCGGTCGAAGGCTGGGCGGAAACCTCGGAACTGCCCGCGCTTGACCTCGCGCACCGTTTCGAGGATGCGGGCGTTGCCGCCATCATTCATACGGACGTCGCCCGCGACGGGATGCTGACGGGCCTCGATCTCGATGCCTCGATCGCGCTCGCCGAGCCGATCTCGACGCCCGTCATCGCCTCGGGCGGCCTTGCCTCGATCGCCGATGTTGAGCGATTGCTGGAACCGCGGGCGCAAAAGCTCGCCGGCGCCATTGCCGGACGCGCGATCTATGACGGGCGGCTCGATCCGGCCGAGGCGCTGCGGCTGGTGCGGCAGGCCAGGATGCGGGTCGCGGCCGGATGAAGTTTGAGGAGATCGCGAAGCTGGGCGCGTCCCGCCTTGAGCGCGTTCGTGTCCGCAGTGCCCTCAACCCGATCATCTGGCTCTCTATTGCCACGGCCGCATTGAGCTGGTCGGCCGCTTGGTTCTTTCGCAATCATACGGTCTTCGCAGCGGTCCTGATCGGATCGGCTGCCTGCCCATCATTGTTGCTGTGTTGTCGTACATTATCTTGCTATTCCGAAGTCCCGACCGACTCCAATCCGAAGAATACCAGTTGCGGCAACAGGCGCTCAGGATGATATACCGGCGGGGCGGCAGACGTGAGCTTATCGAAGTGGCATCGAAGCCGCTCGAACTCATCGAAGATGCTGGCTCAGAAAGCGAAGACAAATGAAGACGTTCTTGCTCGTTTATCCTGCCGATCCCAATGATCTGTTGTTTGGGTCTCGGTTGCTTGAGCGGGACCCGATCGCCTCAGAGGTTGCTGAGAAAGCGCCCGGGGTTGAAGAGGTCTATGACTTCTTTGGCAATGCCATGTGTATCCGGTCGACCGGCAGTCTTCGCGAATTGCATGAGTTCCTGAAGGATCGATTCAAGAGCCTCGAATTCTTCCTCGTCGAAATCGGCGAATCGAAAGCCGGCAGTATGGATGCGTCTTTTTGGGAGTTTTTGAGGGAGAAGGCGCTGGAAAAGCCGGCGGCGTGATGTTCAAGGTCCGCGTCATTCCCTGTCTCGACGTGAAGGATGGCCGCGTCGTCAAAGGCGTCAATTTCGTCAATCTGCGCGATGCCGGCGACCCGGTGGAAGCGGCCATTGCTTACGACGCCGCCGGTGCCGATGAGTTATGTTTCCTCGACATCACCGCGAGCCATGAGAATCGCGGCATTATTCTCGACGTCGTGCAGCGGACGGCGGAAGCTTGCTTCATGCCGCTCACGGTCGGCGGCGGCCTGCGCACGATCGACGACATTCGCGAACTGCTCGCCTCGGGCGCCGACAAGGTGTCGATCAATACTGCGGCAGTGAACAATCGCGCATTCGTCAAGGAGGCGGCGGAGAAGTTCGGCGACCAGTGCATCGTGGTTGCGATCGACGCCAAGCGCGTGTCCGCCCCAAGCGAGCCGGCGCGCTGGGAGATCTTCACCCATGGCGGCCGGCGGCCGACCGGCATCGATGCCGTCCACTATGCCAAGGAGGTCGTCGCGCTTGGGGCCGGCGAGATCCTGCTCACCTCGATGGATCGCGATGGAACCCGCCAGGGCTTCGACATTGCGCTCACCTGCGCTATTGCCGACGCCGTGGCCGTGCCGGTGATCGCCTCGGGCGGTGTCGGCTCGCTCGACCATCTGGTCGAAGGCATCCGCGACGGTCACGCAACGGCGGTACTCGCCGCCTCGATCTTCCATTTCGGCGAGCATACGATCCGTGCCGCCAAGGAACATATGGCTCAGGCGGGCTTGCCGATGCGCCTCGATCCTTGAGCGAAGATCTTTTCCACCACCCGCTGGAGATGCTAGGTCGAGCCATCATGGCGAGCTTCACACTGCATGATCTTGAGCGACGGATTGCCGAGCGTGCCAAAGCTGGCGCCGATGCGTCCTATACCCGCAAACTGCTCGACCGCGGTCCGGCGCATTGTGCCAAAAAACTCGGCGAAGAAGCGATCGAAACCGTACTCGCGGGAACCGGCGAGCGGCGCGATCGAGTGATCGCCGAAGCCGCCGATCTGCTGTATCATCTTCTGGTCCTCCTTAAGGCGCGCGGTATCAAGCTCGCCGAAGTCGAAGCTGCACTCCAATCCCGCACGGCCCAGTCAGGGCTCGAAGAGAAAGCTGCACGCAAGGACTGACAACGCATGGATCAAATGGTCGAGCTTCTGCCCGAGGATCACCTTTCTCCCTACCGGGTTTTCTCCCGCAGGGACTGGGCGGCATTGCGCGAGGACATGCCGATGACCCTCAAACCGAACGAGTTCCGGCGACTGCGTTCGGTACATGACCGGCTCGACATGGACGAGGTCAGGGAGATTTACCTGCCGTTGTCGCGACTGCTCTCGCTTTATGTTGCCGCGACCCAGCGCCTGTTCCGGGTGCAGCAGCGCTTTCTCAAGACCCGAGACGCCAAGATGCCCTATGTCATCGGCGTTGCCGGCTCGGTCGCCGTCGGCAAGTCGACGACCGCGCGCGTGCTGCAGGCGCTGCTTGCGCGCTGGCCGAACATGCCAAAGGTCGATCTCGTCACGACCGACGGCTTTCTGTTTCCCAACGAGGTGCTTAAGCGGGACGGCCTGATGGAGCGCAAGGGCTTCCCGGAGAGCTATGACGTCTCCGCATTGCTGCAATTCCTTTCCGACATAAAGGCCGGCCGTCGGCGCGTGCGCGCGCCGGTTTATTCGCACCTCGTCTACGATGTCGTGCCGGACCGATGGATCGAGATCGACCGGCCCGATATCCTCATCGTCGAAGGTGTCAATGTGCTGCAAACCGGCTCGTTGCCGAAGGACGGCAGCGCCATTCCGTTCGTTTCGGACTTCTTCGATTTCTCGGTCTATCTCGATGCCGACGAGGACGTGCTGCGAAACTGGTACGTCAAGCGCTTTCTCTCGCTGCGCGGCACGGCATTCAGCGATCCCAAATCCTACTTCCAACGCTATTCCAGGCTGAGCGATGCCGAGGCGACGCAAACTGCCAATGCGATCTGGGGCCGGATCAATCTCGTCAACCTGCACGAAAACATCCTGCCGACGCGCAAGCGCGCCGACCTGATCCTGAAAAAAGACGAGACCCATTCGGTGGAAGAAGTAGCGCTGCGGCGGCTTTGATCCGCTTTCCGAGTGATGGCCTCGGGTTCAGGTGCGGCGACCTCCCCCGAAAAAGGTAGCAGTCTGTTTGCGCGGCAAACCGGAAGCCACAGCAGTTTGCCGCCGCTGAAATGGTTCCCTCCCCAACCCTCTCCTGCAAGCGAGGAGGAGGTCATTTCGACCTTTGAAATCCGTTCATTCCCGCGAAAGCGGGAATCTCCCTTCGCGGTGCGTCTGGTTCCCCGCTTTCGCGGGGACGAACGGATTGGAGCGCGATCCCTTAAGATCGAATCGTTCGCGCGCTTCTTCTCTAAGCTTGTCGCATGATCTTGTCCGAAAAGTCTGCCAACTTTTCGGGATCATGCTCGCTTTGGTTTGTCGCATGATCTTGTCCGAAAAGTCTGCCAACT
>JANQIP010000135.1 GCA_028282095.1 Xanthobacteraceae bacterium
CTGGGTCCCCGCTTGCGCGGGGACGAACGGTGGGTTGACTATGCTTCCGATCGGACACGCTTAAAATCCGTTCATTCCCGCGAAAGCGGGAATCTACTCTTGTCCTGGGTCCCGCTTGCGCGGGGACGAACGGTGGGTTGACTATGCTTCCGATCGGACACGCTTAAAATCCGTTCATTCCCGCGAAAGCGGGAATCTACTCCTATTCCGGGTCCCCGCCTGCGCGCGCCTGCGCGGGAACGAACGGAAGACGGAACGCGCCGCGGGACCCACGATTGACAACCCGTTCATTCCCGCGACAGCGGGAATCCACACCTGTGTTCTGGGTCCCGACCTGTGCGGACGAACGGGAATCGCTGGTCGGCTCCACACCCGGCGGACTCCCCTATTCCCTGCCCAGCTCTCATGCGCTACATAACAGGCGATTTCCGCTTACCTGCGTTCGTAGGCAGCGAGTGAGCAACAGGAGACGTGCATGGTTGCGCTGACCTTTCCCGATGGCGCGCGTCGGGAGTTCCCCCCCAATACGACCGGCCTCGATGTTGCGAAGGCGATCGCGCCGTCGCTCGCCAAACGCTCGGTCGCGATGATCCTCGACGGCGCCCTCGCCGACCTTAGCGACCCGATCGACAATGACGCGGCGATCGAGTTCATCTCACGCGACGATCCGCGCGCGCTTGAGCTCATCCGCCACGACGCCGCCCATGTGATGGCGGAAGCGGTGCAGGCGCTGTGGCCGGGCACTCAGGTGACCATCGGTCCGGTGATCGAGAACGGCTTCTATTACGACTTCTTCCGCAACGAGCCGTTCACGCCGGACGATTTTGCCGCGATCGAGGAGAAGATGCGCGAGATCATCGCGCGCGACCGCCCCTTCACCAAAGAGGCGTGGTCGCGCGAGGAAGCAAAGCGCGTCTTCCGCGACAAGGGTGAGCTGTTCAAGGTCGAGCTGGTCGATGCCATCCCCGAGGACCAGGAGATCAAGATCTACCGGCAGGGCGATTGGTTCGATCTGTGCCGCGGTCCGCATATGACCTCGACCACCAAGATCGGCGATGCCTTCAAGCTGATGAAGGTCGCGGGCGCCTATTGGCGCGGCGATCACCGCAATCCGATGCTCACCCGCATCTACGGCACCGCCTGGGCAAAGCCCGCGGACCTTGCCGCCTATCTCAAGCGGATCGAGGAAGCGGAAAAGCGCGATCACCGGCGGCTCGGGCGCGAGATGGACCTGTTCCATTTCCAGGAGGAAGGCCCCGGCGTTGCGTTCTGGCACCCCAAGGGCTGGACGCTGTTCCTGGAACTGATCGGCTATATGCGCCGGCGCCAGAACGCCGTGGGCTATCGCGAGGTGAATGGGCCGCAGCTTCTCGACAAGTCCTTGTGGGAAATCTCCGGCCACTGGGAATGGTATCGCGAGAACATGTTCGGCGCGCAATCGGCCGGCGACGAAGCCGAGGACAAGCGTTGGTTCGCGATCAAGCCGATGAACTGCCCCGGCCATGTGCTGATCTTCAAGCATGGGCTGCGCAGCTATCGTGAGCTGCCCTACCGCGTTGCCGAGTTCGGGACAGTACATCGCTACGAGCCGTCGGGGGCGCTGCACGGGCTGATGCGCGTGCGCGCCTTCACGCAAGACGATGGGCACATTTTCTGCACCGAGGAGCAGATCGCCGACGAGTGCATGAAGATCAACGATCTGGTCCTGTCGATCTATGCGGATTTCGGCTTTGAGGACGTTGTTGTGAAACTCTCGACCCGACCGGACAAACGGGTCGGCTCGGACGAATTGTGGGACCGCGCCGAGGCGGCGATGGCGGACGTGCTTGAGCTCATCTCCGCGCAGTCGGGCGGCCGTATCAAGACCGATATCAATCCCGGCGAGGGCGCGTTCTACGGGCCGAAATTCGAATATGTGCTGCGCGACGCGATCGGGCGCGACTGGCAGTGCGGCACCACGCAGGTCGACTTTAATTTGCCGGGCCGGTTCGGCGCCTTCTACATCGACGCCAACGGCGAGAAGAAAACGCCGGTGATGATCCACCGCGCGATCTTCGGCTCGCTCGAGCGCTTCCTCGGAATTCTGATCGAGCACGAGGCCGGGCATTTCCCGCTCTGGCTCGCGCCGGTGCAGGCGGTGATCTGCCCGATTACCTCCGACAGCGACGATTACGCGATCGAGGTGGCGGAGCTCTGCCGCCGTGCCGGCCTGCGGGTCGAGACCGACCTACGCAATGAGAAGATCAACTACAAAGTGCGCGAGCACTCGCTGGCGAAAGTCCCGGCGCTGCTCGTGGTCGGCAAGAAGGAAGCGGCCGCGCGGTCCGTTTCGATCCGCAGACTCGGCAGCGACAAACAGACGGTGCTCGCGCTCGATGCCGCACTCGCTGCGCTGACCGACGAGGCGATCCCACCCGACCTGCGGCGGGAAAAGAAGCAGGCCGCATAGGGCTAACGGGTGAACCGGGTAACGCTCGGCGCATGGTCGAGCCCCGCTGGATCAGTTTTTGGCGGCCAATGACGCGGACAGCAACCCCGGTGGTGCCGCAATAAACGATACTACGTCTCCACTATCGGGTGGGACGAGCAAAGCGATCCGATCAAACCGAGTGTTGGGGTTTCGCCGCCTTTCTGTGCGAGAGTAGCGCCTCGAAGAAGAACCCGACGCCGAATCCGAATATGCCGGAGAATACGAAGAGCAGGTACTCCTGCCATTTTGCCCATACCGTATCTTCCATCACGGCGTGGAAGCTGACCCAGTGCCCGTCATTGGCGGCGTTCCCCAGACGGCTCTCTTTGAGCGTGAACTCGTATCGCGGTCCGCGATTGCTGGCGAGAATGTTCTCTGGTGACGGGATCGTGAGATTCTGAATGAGGCGGTAGTCGGGAGGCATCACGATGGATGCGCCGGCGCTTACCGGTTCGTTGGCGCCGGTGTCTAATCCCTGCATGAGTACAGACATCGACAAGGTCGTCGTTGAGATGCTCGTCCGCTCGATGGCTCCTGCCAATTCGAAGCTGACGACGCCTGCAAATTTCTCGAGCGCAGCACCTTCGAGATCGATGATCCAAGCCCATCCGCGGCGCGTCGCGCTTACGGGCTTCGCTCCGTATCTGCCGACGGCATCGATATAGAACCAATGGTGCCGTGCGGTCTGTTCATCGGCACCGCCGGTTATGATCTCAGGCTGCAGCAACTCAGCATCTGCTGTTATTCTTACACTTTTGCAGGCGGGCGTGGCGTCCGCCGAAAGGGTCGGCACGAACTGAATAGCGACCCGGGCCTGTGAACCTGGCGCTTTGAGATCTTGGTCACGGGTCGCGGGGTCCGGTAGTTGAATGTGAATAGTGGGCTCGATGAAGCCCTTGCAACTCCCGCTGATTGCGAGGTTGATGAAGGTGGGGGTCTTGCTGCCGGGTAGCCCAACAACCCATAAGGCGCCGGCGATAGGCAGCAGCAGGAGAGGAATGCCAAGCACCGCACCTCGGTTGCGCCGAACCCAGCGTTTGGTTCGCCACAGCCCGACCTTGGTCCGACGGATCAAGCGGCGTTTTCCGGATTCTATCGCGGCCATAGTGACGCAATTGTACGCAGGCGGCTTCTATTTCTGCAACCAATGAGTGGAGATTCGGGCCGTCCGTCCCGCCAGTTCGGCAAAGCTCCGGGGGGTTATCCCGGCAAAGCCCAGGGCCATCGCATGTGAGAACTGGCGTCGGAAAGGGATTCCTCCGGCGAAGAACCCGCATATGATTTGGATAATTGCGATTCCAACGATTGACGCTACGGAGAACCGGATTGCACGGCCATTTCCATAGCGGTTGCCTTGGCTTGCAGAGCCTGGGGTTCCCAAGAGACCTTAGCGCGCGACCAGTTCGATCTCACCGTCGACGCCGGTTATGACGGTGAAGTCGCGCTCGTGCATTTTGCCTTCGTTGCGGGCGATGGCGCGGTAATCGCCCGCGGCGAGGATAACCTTGGGAAAGGCCCCGATCGATTCCTTGACGACGTCGCCGCCCGGCGTCAGGACGCTCCAGCTCGTATTGGCGAGCGCCTCGCCGCCGCGCTCGCCGACAAGCTTCAACGTGATCACCGCGGCGCGATGGGTGACCAAGACGTCGGTGAGCTTGCCCACTTGCACGCGAATGTCCGAGCGCACGATGGAGTTGCTGTCGCCGTAGTTCGAAACGATGTGATAGTTCCCCCCCGGCACCACGACGACATGGCCGGTCATGACCCCGTGGGCAATCGGGCGCTGCTTGTCGGGTTCGAACTGGCTCCCATGGAAAATGTCGAACGAGATCTGGCCGGCCGGAATCGGCACATCGCCGACCCGTCCTTCGAGGCGGATGCCGCCGGCAGGAAGATCGAGCACCTCGTGCGCGGCTCCTTGGCGCAGGCTGACGGTCTTCGCGGCGCTGGCCAGGCCGAAACTCGCATGGACGACATAATCGCCGGGCGCGAGCATCAATGTGGGCGTCGGGTTGCGCTCCTCCCGCACCGGATGGAACACGCCGGTCACGTCCGGCTTGACCGGATAGATGCGCCAGACGATTCCACCATTGATCGGTCGAATCTCCTCCTTGCCGTAGCGGGCGCTCAAGGCGAGCGAGACCTGCGGGGGCCTGGGGGCAACGCCCGGAGGAGCGTGGGGTGGCGCGAGCGGCGCCGGAGACGGAGCCGGCGGTCCCAAAGCGGACGGCGGGCCGCCCGGGATCGAGGCCGGAGGAATGGGCGGGGGCGGCAACAGCGACTGCCCGCCGGGGAGGCGCTGCGGCGGCGGTGGGCCGCCGCCCGGCGGTGCCAGGTGGTTGCCCGGATCGGGTGCCGGCTTTGGCGCAAGATTGCCAATGATCGGTATCGAACCGAAGGCGCGCTGCATCGTGCCGACGATCGAGCGCTCCGATTGCGCCTGCGCCGCCGCAGGAACCGACCAGGCCATGCAGAGCGCCACCCCTAGCCCGCAGGCCTTGGCAAGCATATCGATCGAACCAACCAGCCCCCTGATCATGGGTCCTTTTTTCCCGTAAATTTTGGGCAATTTCATGCCAAATCGCTGCCGGTCACGACCTCTGTATCGACTACCCGGCCGACCAGCGGGTTGCAACTCCGCCGGCGCGATTCCGCACCATCGAAGCGGAACATCCGGTTGGTCCGATACGTCTTGGCTACGTCCACGGACGAGATGAGCTTGCGTGTGGTGCGGCACCACGGGACCGCGATTACTCGAATTTGAATCAACTATGGTCCCTTTGATCTTGTTCTTGCGCCCGATCTTATCCGAGAAAGCCTGCGACTTCTCTGGGTTATGCACTGGCCAAGGATGAATGTGATGCTCGATGGGCTTTCTCTGTTGAAAACGCGGCGATCAGCGAAACCAAACCAGCTTTCGGGCCCGGCACCGACTGAACCAGAAATTGAAACACTGCTCACCATTGCCTCCCGCGTGCCGGACCACGGTAAGCTCGTGCCTTGGCGGTTCATCGTCTTTGACGGGGACGCACGGCTGGCGGCGGGTAAAGCGATCGCGGCCGCCTTCGCCGCCAAGAATGCGGAGGCGACCGCCGAGCGGATCGCCACCGAAGAAAATCGGCTGGCGCGCGCACCGCTGGTGATCGCCGTCGTCAGCCGGGCCGCGCCGCACGCCAAGATTCCCGAATGGGAGCAGATGCTCTCCGCTGGCGCCGCCGCCATGAACCTGCTCAACGCCGCTCACGCGCTCGGCTTTGGCGCGACCTGGATCACCGAATGGTATGCCTATGACCGCGACGTGCTCGCGGCGCTCGGCCTTGCGCCCCACGAGAAGATCGCAGGATTCGTGCATATCGGCCGGCCTACACTCGCTCCCGAGGAGCGGCCTCGCCCTGCCCTCGCCGACACTGTCACTCGGTTTTAACCCGCAAGCTCTGCAACCTTCTTTTTACATCGTGAGTTTATGGAAAAACCTCGTCCTAACCCGACGGAGATAGAAACCAATGGTGGATCGACCGAAATCTCCGACAAAAAAACCTGAAGAGGACGTCAAGCCGAGCAAGGCTGGCATCCATCGGCGAGATGTTCTGCGCACCGGCGCCGGCGTGGCTGCGATTGCCGCCCTGCCGCAAGCAGCAGCCGCCCAAACCTCCGCCGAAACGAAAGCTGGAGCGCCTGCAAAGCCACAGGGTGGAGCCTTCCCGGCGGCGCGCAAGACCGCGCTCAACCGTCCCTATAATCTGGTGTTATTCATTTCCGACGAGGAAGCATACCATATCCGTCCGGCCGAGGGATATACGACGCCTGCGCGGGACGAGTTGAAGCGCCGCGGCACGACCTTTGAAAGCCACTACATCGGGGCAGCGATGTGCACGCCGTCGCGGGGGGTAATGTTCTCCGGTCAACCACCGCAGGTCAATGGCGTCTACGACCAGATGGAAACCGGTTATGTGCCGAGCCTGCGGACCGACAAGCCTAGCTTGGGCACCATTTTCAAGAAACTCGGTTACCACACTGCGTATTTCGGCAAGTTCGAATTGCGAAAAGATATCATCAGCCCGAAATCGGATATCAACTATACGGACGCTCTTGAGGAATACGGCTTCGATACGTTCGCGCCCGACGGTGACAAAGTTGGCGCGCCCGATCAAGCCTACGACACCGACACCTATACCGCCGGCGAGGCCATCCGCTGGCTGAGAACCAACGCACAGAAGCTGAACGACGAGGGCAAGCCGTGGCTCTTGATCGTCAGTTTCGTCTCACCGCATGACATCATGTATGCGGACGCCAATCAGCCGGGCTCAAAGGAGCAGATCTCCGCGGTCGGCATGACCCTGACGCCGCCGCCCGACAATAGCCATTTCGCCAAACAATGGTCCTTCCCGGACTCGCCCAGCCGGTTCCAGCCGATGGACTCGCCCGGCCGACCGCGCGCGCAACTGTCCTACATGATCGGCTGGTCCGCATTCCTCGGCGAGATTCCGGTCGACGCGACCGAGATGTGGCGAACCTACTACAATTATTATCTGAACCTGATCCGCGACAACGACCGCAACCTTCAGGCCGTCATCGACTCGCTATCGGCACTCGGTCTGTGGGACACGACCGTTGTCGTGCGCACCGCCGATCATGGTGAGCTCGGCGGCTCGCATGGCGGCTTGCGTGGAAAAGGACCGCTGCCTTACGAGCAGGAAAGCCATGTGCCGGCTGTTGTCGTTCATCCCGAGCATCCCGGTGGCCGGTCCTGCAAATCCCTGACAAGCCACATAGACCTGATCCCCACCCTGGCAGGTCTGGTGAATGTCGATACGGCGCGGCGCGACGCGGCAATATCGGGCCTGCCCGGCCATGATGCTACACCTTTGCTTGACAATCCGGAATCCGCAGCACCGGACGCCATCCGTGAAGCGGTCCTGTTCAACTATGTTGGCCTGCAAACCGTCGATTCGCTCTACATGATACGCGTGTGCCGGGACATAGCGCATGGACGCTTCGCACCACCTTTCACCGAAGCCAGGCCCGATACCAGCCGTCGCGGTTTCATCAGTTTCGTCTTCAACGGCCGCTATAAATTTGCCCGATACTATGCACCGAACAAGTTCAATACCCCGACGACAATGGACGAGCTCTTGGCCAATAACGAGATCGAGTTGTTCGATCTGCAAACAGATCCCGACGAGGTCATCAATCTCGGGGCTGATCCACGCAAGCACCAAGCCTTGATCATGCGCATGAATGATCTCCTCAACCGCATGATTGCCAAGGAAGTGGGGCCCAACGACGGCAGCTTCCTGCCGGACGTGCTGCGGCAAGGATAGACCACGCTGGCCTTTGCGACTCCCATCTGTCCACTGGAAATCTCCGCCTCGAGCAATGAGTTTCGGCCATTCTAGTGTTTCCTTCTCTGACGGTCCGATCCCGGACCGTCAGCCCGGCACACGAGCTAATCTTGTGATTTATGATGCGGCACCAACACAATGAGACGAGCCCAAGCGTTGGTGCCGCATCACCAGCCGGTGCGGGACGACACGTAGACGAGCCGCCTTGCTTCAAGAGAAAACCAAACTACGTTGCAGTTCACGAACCCGGCTACATCGAGGCTTCCAATGGCGAACCATCTCGATCGGATAACTGTCGACCCGCAAATATGCGGCGGTCGACCTTGTATTCGTGGCCTGCGCGTGCGCGTGAAGGACATCATCGACATGTTGGCGGGTGGCGCCACGCGCGCTGAGATCCTTCGCGATTATCCGTATCTCGTAGATGAGGACATTACTGCAGCGCTCGAATTCGCGGCGCGCGCCACCGATCATCCGGTATTCGCAGCCGCCGAATCGTGAGATTCCTGGTTGATGCTAATTTGCCACCGGCGCTCGCACATTGGCTCAAATCTGCGGGCTACGAAGCACACCATGTCAGCGAGCTCGGCATGCGAGGCGCGCCGGATCGGGTGATATGGCGGCGCGCTTGCGAACTCGACGCCTGCATCGTGACCAAGGATGAGGATTTCGTCCTGCTGCAGGCGCTCGATCGAGTCGGCCCCACCATTGTATGGATACGGATCGGCAACGCCGTTCGCGACGTGTTGTTGCGGCGTGTGCCCGAGGTATGGCCCGCAGTTGTTGACGCGATTAGACGTGGCGAGAAGGTGGTGGAGGTCCGGTGAGGTCTCCAGGCGACTTGTTCAGGCCGCATGCTAGAGCGTGATCCCGAAAAGTTGCAGACTTTTCGGACAAGATCATGCGACAAGACAAAGAGAAACAGAGCGCGACGGATTCAACCTGAAGCCATCGTGCTCTAGTGACGCGTTTCGGCCATGCCGGCCGGTGCGACCTCCATTCGTCCGCTAGAGGTCTCGATTTCCTCTTTCGGACGAAATTTTCCAAGCCCATTTATCGACACGCCGAAAGAGGCAGGACGGATATGCTCGCAGGCAATTTTACCCGGTTCCACCGGGAGACGCTTCACACGGCGAGAAAACGCGAGATGGGCGGAACGGACTTGACGACTCAGGTGCACCAGATCGTAACCCGTTCGAAGATCGACAACGGGTTCGCCCATGTGTTCGTCGTCGGCGCAACCGGCGCGGTGGTGTCGATCGAATACGAAGACGGCCTGATGCAGGACCTCGAGGACGTCTTGGCGCAGCTGCTTCCCCGGCGCCCCGATTATCATCATGAGCTCGCCTGGCACGATGGCAATGCGCATTCGCATCTGCGGGCGACCCTGCTCGGCCCGCAGCTTCTAGTGCCCATCACGAGGGGCAAGCCCGATCTCGGGACCTGGCAGCGGATCGCAGTCATCAATCTCGACAACCGGGCAAGAGAACGCGAAGTCGTCGTCACGGTTTTCGGCGATTGAGCCTCGAGCATGATTCCGAAAAGTTGCAGACTTTTCGGAACAAGATCATGCGACAAAACAAAAAAAGAGAGCGCGATTGATTCAAAGAGAAGCAATCGCGCTCGAGCATGATTCCGAAAAGTTGGCAGACCTTTCGGACAAAACCATGCGACCACATAATAAAGAAAGAGAGCGCGGTTGATTCAAGAAGAAGCAATCGCGCTCTAGTCTTCCGGCTCCGCAAGTCCGGAAACGGCCCGAGAGCTACGCCTCTCAGGCGGCAATGTTGTTGGTGGTACCCGCTTCTTGCGAACGCGCATCGACGCCCCATCGGACCGTTGCGCGCGCTTCGGCCAAAGAGCGCGCTTCGCTCCCGAGTTCGGCATCGGTCGGCCGATCGTGCGGCGCCGCCTTCACGACGCAATTGCGGCCTGCAGCCTTAGCGCGGTAGAGCGCGGTGTCGGCCTCGATCAGCAGTGCTGCGATCTCAACCGTTGGTGCGGCCGCGGCGACCCCGACGCTGACCGTCGCGCCGATCTCGTGCGACCCGATCGTCTTGCCTGCCGCCTCGAAGGCAGCGCGCACGCGCTCCCCGGCGACCGCGGCATCATCCGCATCTCCCCGCAGCAGCACGACGAATTCCTCGCCACCGAATCTCGCAATCAGGTCGTCCGCGCGCAGCACCTCGTTCATGGTTGCTGCAAATGTCACCAGCACTTCGTCGCCGACGAAATGGCCGAACCGGTCGTTGATGGACTTGAAATGATCGAGGTCGAAGATCAGCGCGGCAATCGGCTCGCGCCGGCGGTTCTGCGCCGCCTTAAGCTTGCGTGCACCTTCGACAAAGCCGCGTCGATTGAACAGGCCGGTCAGCGGATCGCAAAAGGCCGCGTTTCTCTCGACCCGCGATGCCCGTTCTTTGCCCAAGACCACGACGATGAACGCGACGCCGACTGAATAAAGGATCGCTTCCACCAAGAATACGGCGATCCAGCCGCCGGCGAGGCTGGCCAAGCCGCTTTCGTCCGGCATCAAAGCGGCAATCGGCACCGGTGCGAGAAACACCAGCCCATGCAGCACTGGAACGAAGACAGCCGGCCATGGCCGGATCAGGGATTTGCGGCGTTCGCGCCACAGTTCCTGCGCGGTGAGAAACATGTAGGCGGATACGATCAGAGAGCTCAGGACGACCCGCTGCATTGCGCTATCCGCCAAGCCAACGGCACCGGCAAGCAGCCAGACCGCCGCCCCCGCCAGCATCGCAACCCACAGCACCGGGCGTCCGTGAAAGAGGCGTGCGGCGCTCCAAATCATGCCGCAGGCGATGAACAGCAGCGTTTCGGGGAGCCCCGAGCTCGATGAGCGAACGCCCTCGACGCACCACAGCGTGACAGAGAAGCCGCCGAGCAGATAGGCGCTTCCCCACCAAGCGAGTGCTCGACCGCGTTCTTTGTGCCAGAGCAGAAGCAGGAAGAGACCGAGCAATCCGCTGACGGCGATCGCTATGACAAACAATGTCGGGAGATCGAGCGCGATCGCCAATCTCAAGGAGTGCGCGTCCATTGAAACGTCCCGGTCTTGCGTTTGAGCAGCACCGAGACTGTAGCACATTACCAGATTCCGATAAGGTCAGCCTCGTTTCAACCTTTACAGGACGCTGCATCGATCGAGATTGTTTTCACAGACTAGGGCGCAAAACTATCCCAAAACTGTAATATCGCCGGTAATCTATCGAACTTTCTGAATATGTGAGCCACTGAAGCCTATTATTAGATCATCCCGATTTCGAGAATGAATTCCGAGCTACCCGGACTTCCCGTGGTATTTTGGGACCCCCAGCGTTCCTTAACATCATGGAGGCGTAAACGACACGCCAGCCGGGTTGATCAGAGCGGCTTCCCGATAGGCGTTGGTTCGGCTGGCTCAAAATGATAATTGTTTGGGCACCTACGCAACGGATTGTCGCACAACATTCACAAATGGGAACCAATAAAGCCCTCGATTCTTCACTGAACTTAACTGGTAATTTCTGGAAACGGGAGGAAGCAATGAATCTTGGTGATGTCGTCGGACAGTTGATGCGCGACGGGCTCTCACCGCAGACCCACTCCCGCATCGAACACGCGATGGGCGAGCGTGGACTCGGTGGTGTGGACAGTTCGGGCGGTCTCGGAGGTTTGATTGGCAACATTTTCGGCGGACAGAGCGGCGGCCAAGGCGCAGGCGGTCTCGGAGATGTGCTCGGCGGCCTTGGCAATCTGCTTGGCGGCAGCAGTGGCGTTGGCGGCATGAGCCGGGGCCAGGTCGGCGGAATTGGTGCCTTGGTCGGGGCATTGTTGGGCGGCGGCGGAGGCGCGGCCAAGGGCGCGGTCGGTGGCAGCGCCATGGCATTGCTGGGAACGCTGGCTCTGTCGGCGTTGAAGAACTGGCAGGCGCAGGGTCAGAACGCACAGGTCGGCCAGGCCGCGTCCCTATCCGAGGACGAAATGCGCGAGATTGCAGCTCCCCAAACCGCGGAACTGTGCCTGCGGGGCATGATCGAGGCGATAAAATCGGATGGCGAGATATCGCAGGATGAAGTCCAGCGCCTCGTTGGAAAGCTGCAGGAAGGCGGCATCACCGCGGACGAGAAACAATTTGTGGAGCAGGAAATGCGCAAGCCGCTGGACGTGGACGGGCTTGTGAGGGCCATTCCGAATAAGCAGGTCGGGATTCAGGTCTATGCCGCAGCCCTCATGGCGATTTCGGTGGATACGCCGGCCGAGCGGGATTTTCTTCACAGATTGGCAAGCGGGATCGGCCTTGATCGCGAATCCATCGCCCGACTTCACCAAATGGTTGGCGCGCCTGCGATCTGACAGATTTGTCTGAACCGTTTTCCGCCTAGAGCATGATCCCGAAACGTTGCAGACTATTCGGCGAAGATCATGCGACCAAACCATAAGAAATGGAGCGCGGTCGATTCAATCTGAATGGATCATCGACCGGGTGCACGGCCACGGCTTTGCGGTCGAAAGCCCCATCGGTTGGATGCCGCGGCGCCGCGGCATGAGGATATCCAGTGGAAGGGCCTCGATTTCCCTCCGGGAAATTTTATGACCTCATGGCTGTCGGGCGGGAGGCCGGCGCTGCAGAAGCGCACGCCCATGAAGAGCAATTCGGCGAGTTCTTTGACCGCCTTCCCAAGGAGTTCATCTTCGAACGCGAGCTTCTGCGCCCACGATTGTGGCGTTCGCCCGATCGCTGGGAGCTCGCGCATGAAGATGTTGTCCGGCCGGCCGCCTGAGTCTAGTAATACTTGTGACCGGTGGGCAGCGGGATTGGGGCCAGGAGCGTCCCGTTCCCGCTGTTATGAAGCATACTTGGCAGCAATTGTCTTAGAGGCGGAGGAGCAATGGCACGCTCGAAGATCGCGCTGATCGGCGCTGGCAATATTGGTGGAACGCTGGCCCACATGATCAGCCAGAAAACGCTCGGTGACGTCGTCCTTTTCGATATCGTCGAGGGCGTGCCGCAGGGAAAGGCCCTCGACATATTGCAGTCGACCCCGGTCGATGGCGTGTCGGTCGCGGCCGTCGGCAGCAACGACTATTCCGATATGGCCGGTGCGGACGTCGTCATCATAACCGCGGGCGTGCCGCGCAAGCCGGGGATGAGCCGCGACGACCTGATCGGCGTCAATACCAAGGTGATGGTCTCGGTCGGCGAGAGCATCCGCAAGTATTGCCCGGATGCCTTTGTAATCGTCGTCACGAACCCGTTGGATGCAATGGTCGGCGTCGTGCAGCAGGTGTCCGGTTTGTCGCCGGCCAAGGTAGTCGGCATGGCGGGTGTTCTTGATTCGGCGCGTTTCCGTACCTTCCTCGCCGCCGAGTTCAATGTTTCGGTGCGCGATATCTCCGCCTTCGTCCTGGGTGGCCATGGCGATACGATGGTTCCTCTCGTGCGATACTCGACGGTCGCCGGCATCCCGCTTCCAGATCTGATCGCGATGGGCTGGACGACCCAGGAGCGTCTCGACGAAATCGTCAAGCGCACCCGCAACGGCGGTGGCGAGATCGTGGCCCTGCTCAAGAGCGGCTCGGCCTTTTATGCCCCCGCAGCGTCGTCGGTCGCGATGGCCGAGGCCTATCTGCAGGACGAAAAGCGTCTGCTCCCATGTGCAGCCTATCTCTCCGGCCAGTACGGCGTCGATGGAATCTATGTCGGCGTCCCGGTCATCATTGGGGCGGGCGGCGTCGAGCGGATCGTCGAAATCCAACTGAACGCGGACGAGCGCGCAATGTTCGATCACTCGGTCGCGGCGGTGAAGGAACTCGTCGGCGTCACGAAGCAGATGATGGCCGCCTGAGACGCGCCCAATCGGCGGAAATGATGGCGGCGTTTTCGGTGGGCATGCTTTGCATGCCCACCCTACGATCATCTTCCGAAAAGCCTGCCGACTTTTCGGACAAGATCATGCTCTAGCGCTTGGAGAACTGGAAGGAGCGCCGGGCCTTGGCCTTGCCGTACTTCTTGCGCTCCACCACGCGCGGGTCGCGCGTGAGAAATCCGCCGCGCTTCAAGACCGGCCGCAGATCGGGCTCGTAATAGGTCAGCGCCTTTGAGATCCCGTGGCGCACCGCCCCCGCCTGGCCGGACAATCCTCCGCCCGCAACCGTGCAGACGACATCGTACTGGCCGTTGCGGTTTGCGGCGACGAGCGGCTGCTGGATCAACATGCGCAGCACGGGGCGGGCGAAATAGGTCTCCACGATTTTGTCGTTGACCTTGATCGTGCCGCTGCCCGGCTTGAGCCAGACCCGAGCGACCGCGTCCTTGCGCTTGCCGGTTGCGTAAGCGCGGCCTTCCTTGTCGAGTTTCTGCTCGTATTTCGGCGCTTCTTCCGCGGTGGGCTTGAGCGCGGCGAGTTGATCGAGCGATTGCATCGTCTCGGTCATGGTCATGCGCTCCTCACGTTCTTGCGGTTCATGGCGGCGACATCGAGCGTTTCCGGCGTCTGCGCCGCATGCGGATGCTCGGGACCGGCATAGACCCGCAGATTGCCGAGTTGCTGGCGCCCGAGCGGCCCGCGCGGGAGCATCCGCTCAACCGCCTTCTCGACAATGCGCTCGGGAAAACGGCCCTCGATGATCGCTTTGGCGCCGGTCTCCTTGATGCCGCCGATATAGCCGGTGTGGCGGTGATAGACCTTCTGCTCCAGCTTGCGGCCGGTGAACACGACCTTCTCCGCATTGACCACGATGACATTGTCGCCGCAATCGACGTGCGGCGTGAAGGTCGGCTTGTGCTTGCCGCGCAGGCGCATCGCCACGATCGAGGCCAACCGCCCGACGACGAGCCCGCTCGCATCCACCATGACCCATTTCTTTTCGACCTCGGCGGGCTTTGCCGAATAGCTCTTCATCGTCCTGTCCATTGCTGAAAAAACCGGCGCGTGCTGCGCATCGCCGGAGTTCGCGCTTCTACCTTGTCATATGCCGGCCAGTCAAGCCGGGAGAGGCGAGGAATATCGTGAAACTACAATTGCTTGGTAAGATGGTAGTAAATTACCTCACGGCAGGTGCCTGGCTGGGATGGAATAGGTCGAGGTCACATGGGCGACCGGATCCTCATGGCCTTCCGAGCAGATGGCGACCTCGCCCACGGCAAGCCGCTTGCCGAGCTTCATCAGCTTGGCTTCGGCGATCAGGTCGCGCTGGGCCGGCCGGCGCAGGAAATTGACGTTGAAGTTGGTCGTGACCGCAAGCGGCACCGGGCCGATCGAAGCCAGCACGGCGACATACATCGTGAAATCGGCGAGCGCCATCATGGTGGGTCCGGAGATGGTCCCGCCCGGACGGATGAAGGTTTCGCGATAGGCCTGGCGAACACGGCAACCGTGAAACCAGGCATCCTCGATCGCGACCCCGCTGCCGCGATGATAGAATTGTGGAAACTCCTTTTCGAGGAATCGATCGAGTTCGGCTACGGTCATGGCCGGCTTGCGCATTGCTGCTGGTCCTGCCCCTTTGGGAAAACTGGTTGGCTGGCCAAAGAACCTCCAAGCGCGCAAGGCCGCAACAACGCCCGGACATTGTCGCAATGCCCTTTCGGATTGGCCGCCAAGCCTGTATCTCAATGACTGCTATCGTGTTCGGAGACAAGCCATGAGCATGCCGCTGCCCGCCGAAGCCGCAACCGCGGAACCGATCGTCAAACGTGAAGACCTGAGCGGAATAGCCGTACTCACACTCAACCGGCCGAAAGCGCGCAACACGTTGTCGGACGCGACCATCGCGGCATTGCGTGAGGCCCTTGATCGGATCGCGCACGATCCTGCAACCTGCGCGGTCGTGCTGGCCGCCGAAGGCCCTGCCTTCTGCGCCGGCCACGACCTCAAAGAGATGACCGCGCATCGCAGCGATCAGGATCGCGGCCGCGCCTATTATGTCGACCTGTTCGAGCGCTGCAGCGCCTTGATGCAGGCGATCGTCCGGCTGCCGCAGCCGGTGATCGCCGCGGTCGATACCACCGCAACGGCAGCCGGCTGCCAGCTCGTGGCGAGCTGCGATCTTGCGGTCGCGGCGAAGTCCGCCCATTTCTGCACGCCGGGTGTCAATATCGGGCTGTTCTGCTCGACCCCGATGGTCGCGCTCTCGCGCAATGTCGGGCGCAAGCATGCGATGGAGATGCTGCTGACCGGCGATATGATCACCGCGGAGGACGCCTTCCGGATGGGTCTTGTCAACCGGCTCGCCGAGCCCGGCTGCGCACGCGAGGAGGCGCTGGTGCTCGCCCGCAAAATCGCCGAAAAGTCGCGGCTGGTCGTGAAGACCGGCAAGGAGACGTTCTATCGCCAGGTCGAGATGGACCTTGCGGACGCTTACCGCTTTGCCGGCGAGGTCATGGTGGAGAATATGCTCGCGCGTGACGCCGAGGAGGGCGTGAGCGCCTTTGTCGAGAAGCGCGCGCCGCGCTGGGAGGATCGATGACATTGTCCGCTCGGCTCCGCGTGAGCCTGCTGCAGCTCGACGCCACTGCCTTGCGCCGTGGTGTCGTCGCGGGAACCGGATGGGGTATCATTGTCGCCGCCGGCCTTACCGCTGTTGAAGCTTCGCAATGCGGGGTCATCTGCCTCGATGCGGCCGCCTTTACGGCGCTTATATCGAGCGCGGTCGGAATCGTGACGATCGGTCCCCTCGCCGCGCTCGGCCGGGCGAAACCAATTTGAGAGGCTGAATCGAAATAACGACGCACGTTCGGGCGATGCTCCCCGCTTCGGTTTTTTCCAGCACAGGAGAATGAGATCATGGCATCGCGACGCCTGACCGCGCTCGTTTTCGTTCTCGCTTTCGCTGCCGTCGGCGCCCTGCCGCATACGGCGCATGCCCAGACGCCCCAGCAGCGGATTGCGTGCCAGGACGATGCCTACCGGTTCTGCGGGCAGTACATCCCCAATCACGAACTCATCCGTCAGTGCCTCGTCCGCAATCTGCGCAATATCAGCCGCGCCTGCCGCGCCCAGTTCAGAAGGCCGCCGAGGCGTTCAGGACGTCGGCGGTAACGATCGGAGCAACCTCGATCCATCCGTAGGCCCTGTCGAGCCCCATCCAGAAGGGTTCGAGACGACGCTTGCTACTCTTGTTTGTTCGCATGATCTTGTCCGAAATATCTGCCGACTTTTCGGGATGATGCTCCAAAGCGCGATGGCATCATGCTGGATCAGTCGCGCTCATTGATCTTTGTTTTCTCGTTTTTGCCCCGTCCGAAAAGTCTTCAATTCACGGGACCGCGCTAAGCTCGCCCCGAATTCGACTTGGGGTCGCATTCAAGCGTTTTCGGAACTGCGCCGTCATGTGCGCGTGAGAGGCAAAACCGCAAGCGCATGCGATGACGCTCAATGATTCGTCGGTCGCGCTCAGCAGCGCGCGAGCACGCGAGACCCGCCAATCCATGACATAATCCTGCGGCGACCGCCCCGTCGCGGCCTTGAATGCTCGTGTGAAGAAACCAGGAGAAAGCCCCAGCTCGAAAGCGATATCTGAGATCGTCAACTTGTCGGCAAATCGCGCACCGATGATCTCATCGACACGTCTCAGGCGATACGGGGTCATCCAATCGAGGGATCGAGGACGCTCGCGCGCGCCGCCGAGCAGAGCATTGGCACGCTCCACCAATGTGAGCGCCAGCACCTCGAGGCTCAGGACATCGATTTCGTCGGGCGCGAGCAGGCGGCGGCGCAGCTCATAGGCGGCGGCAATGGCGGTATTGTCGATCTGATCGCTAAAACGTTGTGCCACCACCAATTCACAGTCTTCGCTGCCCTGGCGAACAACCCGCAAATATTCTCCGCCGCAATCTGACCGGGAGTAGACCTCGCATCCGGCCGGGACAAATGCGAGGCCGTTCGCGCGCGCCGCAAACGCCCTTTGCTTGTCGCTGGCAAAGGAATGCACGCCGCGCTGGGCCTCGAATGCAAACCCGATGAGAGGTCCATCCGGGACGTATCGCACCTCGTAGGATGAGCGCGGCAAAAGTTCCGTACGCCATCCACCAATGGCGAGGCAACGCACGGGCTCGTGGCGCCCGCAAACCGCTTGACGCTCAGCTTCGATCATCGGCCAAGACTACCGCCAGGACGTCCTTTTCGCATCGAAAAAGGCCTCCATCTACGCATTTCGCGTCAGATCCGTGAAAGCCCGGGACACCGGTTCCATGGCAAAGGCTGCTGCAGACAATTGCAGGAGCAGAACAATGGCCCTGTTCACCCGCCAGGAACTCGACGATGCAACGCAGATCGTCAGGTCCATTGTGCCGCCAACGCCGGCTTATGCTTGGCCCCTGCTGGCGCGTCGCACCGGCGTCGATGTTGTCGTCAAGCACGAGAACCACACGCCGACCGGCTCGTTCAAGGCGCGCGGAGGCCTTGTTTTCGTCGAGCGATTGCGCCGCAGCGGCAGGTTACCGAACGGGCTCATCACGGCGACCCGCGGCAATCATGGGCAGTCTGTTGCGATCGCCGCACGGCAGGTCGGGATCCCAGCTCTGATCATCGTGCCCCACGGCAACTCCCTCGAGAAAAATGCCGCCATGAAGGCGCTCGGAGCCGAGGTCGTGGTCGCCGGAAGAGACTTCGACGAGAGCCGCGCGATTGCTGCCGAACTCCAGGCCGAACGCGGCTATTTGTCTGTGCCCTCGTTCCATCGTGATCTGGTCATGGGCGTCGCATCCTACGCGCTGGAATTGTTCACCAGCCATGACGATCTTGATGCCGTGTTCGTGCCGATCGGCATGGGATCGGGCATTTGCGGGCTGATCACGGTCCGCGACATGCTCGGCTTGAAGACGGACATCATCGGCGTGGTCGCAGAAAAAGCGCCGGCTTTTTCCGCATCGTTCGAGATGGGCCGGCCGATGCCGACCGAATCGGCAGCAACCTTCGCCGATGGGATGGCCTGCCGCGATCCGCAGCCTGAGCCCCTGGAGATCATCCGCGCCGGCGCGTCCGCCGTTGTCAAGGTGACGGAAGATGAGATCGCCGAAGCCATCCGTGCGCTCTACACCGATACGCATAACCTTGCGGAAGGCGCGGGCGCTGCGCCGCTCGCCGCGCTGCAACAGTGCCGCGATCGGCTATCGGGCAAACGTGTCGCGGTGATTCAGACGGGCGGGAACATCGATATGCCGATTGCCACGCAAGTGCTGAATGGTCTCACGCCGAGCCCCTGACAAGGTTGGATACCGGCCCGCGATATACCTCTCCCCGCTTGCGGGGAGAGGTCGACGCGCGTAGCGCGGCGGGTGAGGGGCGGCAAGCCGCCATGTGAAGTGGATGAAGGCCCCTCATCCGGCTCGCGGCAAGTGCCGCTCGCCACCTTCTCCCCGCACGCGGGGAGAAGGTGATTGCCTCTCCGTCATCGCCGGGCTCGACCGCTCTTTCTCTTTGTCTGTCGCATGATCTTGTCCGAAAAGTCTGCAAACTTTTCGGGATCATGCTCAGCTTCCCTTCAACCAACGCTCCACCGAAAAAACCTCATTCGGGTGGCAACCGGCATGGTTTTGCGGTAACCCCGCGCTCATGACCGAGACGACCCACGATTTCTATTCCGACAGCCATATTCGCGGCATTCTCGATTCGGTGAAGACGATCGCCATGTTGGGCGCCTCGGCTAACAATGCCCGGCCCAGCTACTTCGTCTTCAAGTATTTGCTCGAACGTGGCTATCGCATGATCCCGGTCAATCCGGGCCTTGCCGGCACGGCGCTTGTCGGCCAGCCTTTTTACGCGCGCCTTGCCGATATCCCGGAGCCGGTCGACATGGTCGAGGTCTTCCGCGGCTCCCGGCATGCGCGCATGGTCGTCGAGGAGACATTGGCGATGACGCCACGCCCACGCGTCATCTGGATGCAGCTCGGCGTGCGCGACGATGACGCGGCCAAGCTCGCCGAGGCACACGGCCTCACGGTGGTCATGAACCGGTGCCCGAAGATCGAATACGGCCGGCTGTCGTCCGAGATCGGCTGGATCGGCGTCAACTCGCGCACCCTCACCTCCAAGCGTCCGCCATTGCCCGACCGCGGTGTCCAGCGCCTCTCCCTCGGTCGTTCGACATCGGTCGGTGCCCCGACGGAAGCGGCCGACCGCGCCGCCCGCGACCAAGAAGACCATCGCTGACGTGCCGTATTTGGGCAGCGCGCTCTTGCACACTGCCCCGCTGGTAGAGCACCATCTTACCGTTGCCTACCATTCGCAACGGCCGGCTTGACGCTTCCACGAGCCCGGTTAATCCTAACGGCTCTCGACGTTTTCCGGCGCCGGCCGACGGCGGTTCGCCCGACCCCTTCGGCGGCAAATCTCAGCCACCTATTGGAGCGGTCATGACCGAACGCACCCCCGGCTTTTCCACGCTCGCCGTCCATGCCGGCGCCCAGCCCGATCCGACCACCGGGGCGCGGGCGACGCCAATCTACCAGACCACCTCCTATGTGTTCGAAAATGTCGATCACGCCGCCTCGTTGTTCGGGCTGCAGGCTTTCGGCAACATCTATACGCGTATCACCAACCCGACCAGTGCCGTCCTGGAGGAACGCGTGGCCGCGCTTGAAGGCGGAACGGCGGGGCTCGCCGTCGCCTCCGGCCATGCCGCCCAGGTGCTGGTCCTGCACGCACTGATGACTCCGGGCGATGAGTTCGTCGCCTCCAACAAGCTCTATGGCGGCTCGATCAACCAGTTCAACCATTCCTTCAAGAGTTTTGGCTGGAACGTCGTGTGGGCCGACCCGGACGACGTTACGAGCTTCGAGCGGGCGATCTCGCCCAAGACCAAGGCGATCTTCATCGAATCGATCGCCAATCCCGGTGGGGTGATCACCGACATGGCGGCGATTTCGCAGGTGGCAAAGCGCGCAGGCGTGCCGCTGATCGTCGACAACACGCTCGCCACGCCCTATCTGTGCCGGCCGATTGATTTCGGCGCCGACATCATTATTCATTCGCTGACCAAATTCCTCGGCGGCCACGGCAATTCGATCGGCGGGCTGATCGTCGATGGCGGTACCTTCAACTGGTCGCGCGACAAGCGCTATCCGATGCTGTGCGAGCCGCGCCCGGAATATCACGGCATCGTGCTGCACGAGACTTTCGGCAATTTCGCCTTCGCCATTGCGTGCCGCGTGCTTGGCCTGCGCGACCTCGGGCCCGCGCTCTCGCCGTTCAACGCCTATCTCATCCTCACCGGCATCGAGACGCTGCCGCTGCGCATGCAGAAGCACTGCGAGAACGCCCAGGCGGTCGCCGAATGGCTGTCGCGCCATTCGCAGGTGTCGTGGGTGAGCTATCCCGGGTTGCCCGGCGATCGCTACCATAATCTCGCGAAGAAATACGTCCCCAAGGGCTGCGGCGCGGTGTTCACGTTCGGCCTCAAGGGCGGCTATGACGCCGGCGTGAAGCTCGTGTCCAACGTGAAGCTATTCTCGCATCTCGCCAATATCGGCGACACCCGCTCGCTGATCATCCACCCCGCCTCGACCACGCATCGTCAGCTCTCCGACGAGCAAAAGGTGAAGGCCGGCGCCGGACCGGATGTCGTGCGCCTTTCGATCGGCATCGAAGACAAAGAGGACATCATCGCCGACCTCGACCAGGCGCTGGCGGCGTAAGGACGGAGCGAGCATTCGCCGCCGCACGCGCGGAGGCGTGCGGCGGAGGCCGCGGGTTTTCGCGCCCGGTCGCGCATGCGAGGAGTGCGGAAATTGGCTTTCGGCCGACAGCGTTTGTTGTTCCAGTTCCTCTGGATGGCATTTCGAACGCTTTATGCGCGCCTTCGGCACGCGCCGCTTTCGGCCGACCTTCCCGCGCCGGAACTACGCCGCCGATACGATCAGCTGATCTTCTTCCAGAACGCGGGCGCACCGCCGCTTCCGCATATCGAGGAACGCACGATCGCGCTGCCGAGCGGGCTCAAGCGGGTTCGCCTCTACGACCCCGGCACGCCCGCGCCGGCGCCGACCGTCATTCTCCTCCATGGCGGCGGCTGGGTGATCGGCACGATCGACGGCTATGACGGCTTTGCCCGCCAGATTGCCAAGCGCTCGGGCCTGCGCTGCCTCAGCGTCGAATATGCGCTGGCGCCGGAATACCCCTTCCCGGCGCCGCTCGACGACTGTATCGCCGCCGTGCAATGGGCCGCATCGGATGAAGGCGCGACGCTCGGAATCGACCGCGCGCGCATCGCGCTTCTCGGGGAATCGGCCGGCGCCAATCTGGCGCTTGCTGTCTGTCTCGCGCTACGCGATGCCGGATCAAGCCCGGTGCGCGGGGCGGCGCTCGCCTACGGCGCCTATTCGCTCGATTTCGGGACGCCGTCGGTCCAAGCCTATGGCGCCGACCGGTATTTTGTCGGAGCCGCCGAGCTGGTGCGCTACTGGAACGATTATCTGCCCGACGCGGCGGCGCGCAAAAATCCGCTCGCGGTGCCGATGCTTGCCGATCTTGCGAATCTGCCTCCGCTCTACATCGCGACCGGCGAGTTCGATCTCTTGCGCGATGACTCCGAGCGTCTTGCGGCGCGTGCAAAGGCAGCCGGGGTCAACACCGAGTTTCGGCTGTGGAAGGGGATGTATCACGGGGCGATCAGCCTGATGGGCTGGCTCGACGCGATGGGCCCGGAGGTCGATCGCATCGGCGAATTCCTTCGCCACGTCAGCCGCGCCGAGCCATCCTCATCCTTGTGAGTTTTGACAGCCGCGAAGCGGCCCTCTCCAAGCCCGTAGGGTGGGCAAAGGCGCGCTAGAGCGCGATTGCTTTAGGTTGAATCAATCGCGCTCCAATTCTCTTTGTTTGGTCGCATGATCTTGTCCGAAAAGTCTGCCAACTTTTCGGGATCATGCTCCAAAGGCGCGCCGTGCCCACGTGATCGAGCGAGCGGAACGGCACGCGGTGGGCATGCTTCGCATGCCCACCCTACGGTTCCGAAAAAGTCCGCCGACGGCTGCATGTAAAACCCTCATCCGGAGGAACGTAGGGTGGGCAAAGGCGCGCTGAAGGCGCGCCGTGCCCACGTGATCGAAGCATCAGAGCAGCGCGGCGGCACTCGGTGGACCGGCCTGTGTGAGTCACCTCACAGTAGCAAGTGGCAGCCTGAGGGATGTTGCCTCGCCGCCCATGAAGGGCGAGGGCCAACGATCGGGACCAGTGGGAGAGGCAGCCATGCGGATCGATTTCGGAGACTCCTCGAACATGTCGGGCGGGCAGGCTTGGAGTTTCGCGCGCGAAGAAAGCCCTGCTGGCGCATTCGCGTTCGAGCCGTCGTCCGATATCGACCTCGTCCGGCGCCATGGCGGACCGGTCTCGCACGCGGCATTGAACCCCGCCTTCCGCACCTTCCGCTTCCCCGGTATCGACGGCCTGATCGCCTTTCAGCTCCACCGCCGTTGCGCCGTGGTGATGGGCGACCCGATCTGCCCGCCGGAGCAACGCACCGAACTGGCCGCTGCGTTCGCCAAGTACTGCGCGCACAACAAGTGGTCCGTGTTCTATGCGGTCGCTTCGGACGAGATGCAGCGCTTCAACGGCCAAGCAGGTGGCGGCGCGCTCGAGGTCGGCGACCTGTTGATTGCCGATCCGCAGCATGATCCCGAAGCAGGCTCGAAGGCGCGCTCCTTGCGGCGGAATATCAACCGGGTCCGGCGCGAGAATGTAAAAGTCTGGGAGTACCACGGAAATTCGTCGCCCGATCCCGAACTGGAAGCGCGCGCGGAGTTAGCGCTGGAAAGTTGGCGAGCCAACCGCACGGGATTCCAGATGTATGTCGCACTGCGCATCTTCGCGGACCGACCGGGATGCCGCTGGTTCATCGCCGAACGCGAGGGAGCCATCGTCGGCCTGCTCTACATGACGACGGTGAACTGCGGTGGCTGCCGGTATTCGATCGACCTTGTGTTCGCAACGCCGGACGCACCGCGTCACACGAGTGAGCTTCTGGTCGTCACCGCCTTCAAGGCACTGCGGGAGGAAGGCGAGAAAGCCGTTTGCCTTGGGGTTGGCCCGAAAGCAGAACTGGGCGAGATTCATGGTTTCGGGCCGATCGCCTCTCGCGTGGCGCGTGGCGTCTACCAGTTGTCGAACCGAATGATGCCGCAGCACGGCAAGACCGTGTTCTGGGAGAAGTTCGGCATCGTACGCAGGGAGCCGGTGTACCTGCTGTTCGAGCGGCCTCGCGTGGGCGTCCGTGAATTGGGCGGCCTGCTCAAGGCCTATAACTTCACGCTGCAGGGCGTTTTCTTGAGCAGCCTGGCAGCGATTTGCGCCAAGGTACTTGGACGCGGCGAGGAGCTTGCGGCACAAGCACGACCCTCGCAAGACGCATCGTGTGAACAGGCCCAGCCCGCGTAATGCGCCAAACACGCCGCATGGATGATTGGCGAACCGGTTCGCGGTTCGCCAATCAGGTTAGCTGCGGCTTGAGTGGCCGAAGGGCAGCATCCGCGACAGCGTGCCATCCCGCAGGACCGCTTGGTGGAGGATCGCGGCGGTGGCGTGCAGGCCGACAAGGACGAGCATCAGATAGGCGAGCAGATCATGCGCTCCTTCCAGCTGCTCGCCGAATGCCCGGTCGGTCCCCATCAATGACGGCATGGTGAACAAGCCGAAGACCTCGAACGAACGCCCCTTCGCCGCCATCATCAGCACGCCGCTGATCGGGACCGCAAAGGTCAAGGCATAGAGCGTTATGTGCATCGCCTTGCCGGCATATTGCAGCAGTGGCGGGCCGGCCACCGTTGGGGCGGGATGGACGGTACGCCAGCCGAGGCGTATCGCGGTGAGCGCCACCACCAGAACACCCAGCGAGGCGTGAAGACTGACGATCTGCATTTTCGCCGGCCCGCGCGGCATCCCCTCCATCACGAGCCCCGTGACGAACGCGATGATGATCGCAATCAGCGATAGCCAATGGATGGATTGGGTCAACGGATCGTAACGCGGCGCGTAAGGCGCGGCGGTGATCGTCTGGTCGATTTGTGAATGGTTCATGAGCGTGATCCTTGAATAGGTCGTCGCCCGCACCATGCACCCCGAGGCTGACACCGCCCTGATTCCTTCCGTCAGCGTCTTGTCAGCGGCAACAGGACCGTCGCCGTCATCACGCCCGGCGCGGTCGGGCCGAGCGCGAGCGAGCCGTCCCAGGTCTCAAGAATATCGGCGACGATGGCAAGGCCGAGCCCGGCACCGGCACCGCCTTGATCAAGCTGTCCGCCGCGCCGCAGTGCCTCGGCAACACGGTCGGGCGGAATGCCCGGGCCGTCGTCGATGATCGCGATTGCTGCCTTGTCATCGGTCGCTGCGGCGGTGACGGTGACGCGCTCGCGCGCATGCCGGGCGGCGTTTTCCAAGAGATTGCCGAGAACCTCGGTGAGATCGTCGGGGGGAATGCGGGCTGTGAGATCGGGAGCGACGTCGATCGCCCAGTCGAGGCTCGCGCCTTTCGGCGTGCGCCGGACGACGGCAACGACCGACTCCACCGTCGTCCTTACTCGGGCGGTGGGATCGCTCGGTCCGGCGGCACGCCGCGCCCGCGCCAGCTCGCGTTCGACATGCCGCCGCATGGTTTCGCCGACGCTCGCAACGTCCTTGGCGATCTGGTGCTCTCCCTTCGCCTTCAGGCGATCGACCTCGCCGACCAGCACCTGCAGCGGCGTCTTCAGGCCATGGGCAAGGTCGGCGGCGCGTGCCCGCGCGACACTGACCTGCTTGTCCCTGGCATCGAGCAAAGCGTCGATCTCGCCGGCGAGCGGCTGCACCTCTTCGGGGAAGGCCGAGCCGAGGCGATCGGCCGTGCCGGAGCGAATCGCGCCGAGTCGTGCCCGCACCGCCTTCAACGGCGCAAGGCCGACGGCGACCTGCGCTGCGAAGGCCGCAATCAGCAACAGCGCGATAATAACGAGGAACGGCACGAGATCGGCGGTGAAGGTGCGCGTCGTCTCGGTGAGCTCGGCCGCGTCGCGCGCGACAACGACGCGTACCGTCTCGCCACCGAGCCGTACAGGGAGCAGCACGCGCCGCTCCGCTGCGAGCAGCGACCTGCCTCCCGGGCCCGCAATGCGGTGCTGGTGCAGGGCGCCCACGGACGGTTCATCGGCGGGAAGGCGCAGCTCGGTATCCCAGAGCGAACGCGAGCGCGCAACGATCTCGTTCGGTTCCCGCGTCACCTGCCAATAGAGCCCCGACAGCGGCCGGTCGAACCGGGGATTGCCCGGCTCGTCGACGACGGCGAGGCGGCCATTGGCGTCGCGGTCGAGCCCGCTGACGACTTCGTCCAGGATCAGCGCGAGATCCTGGGCCATTTGCCGTTCGACATGGCGCTCGAACAGCACGGACAGGCCGACGCCCGACAGGCCGAGGGCCACCAGCACCAGCACGGCGCCCGCAACGAACAGCCGCAGGCGCAACGAGCCGGTCGTCACGCCTCCGGCTCCTGCATGAGATAGCCGAATCCGCGCCTTGTCTCGATCAGCCCGGTGCCGAGCTTCCTGCGCAAACGCATGATCAGCGCTTCAAGCGCATTGGCGTCGCGCGCATCGTCGTCCCCGTAAAGCTGCTCGATCAATTCGTGCACCGGGATCACCCGGCCCTTATGCAGCGCGAGATAGGCGACCAGACGGTATTCCAGCGGCGACAATTGCTGTGCCACGCCGTTCACGCTGACCCGCATCTGCCGCGGGTCGACCAGCACAGGGCCGACCTCGATCGCCGCCGTGCCGATGCCGGCCGAGCGACGAACCAGCGCGCGCACGCGCGCCACCAGCTCCTCCATGCGGAACGGCTTGGGCAGATAGTCGTCGGCACCGGCATCGATGCCTTCGACACGCTCCGCCCAGGCGCCGCGCGCCGTGAGCACCAGCACCGGCACCTGCCGGCCGGTCGCGCGCCACCTCTTGAGCACGGCAAGACCATCCATCTTCGGCAGGCCGAGATCGAGCACGATCAGCGCATAGTCTTCGGTGTCGCCCTTGAACCACGCAGCCTCGCCGTCGCCGACGGTTTCCGGCAGAAACCCCGCCGCATCGAGTGCTGCGGCGATATCGCCGGCGATGCGCGGCTCGTCCTCGACGACCAGCACCCGCATCAACCGCCATCCCTGCTCAGCACGGACCCGGTGAGCGCATCGAGGTAGAGCTCGACGATCTCGCCATTCGGCCGCAAGACCGTCAGCTCATACACCACCGCGCCGGCCCGTTCCTCAAGCTCGACCTCGATCACGTCACCGCCAATGTCGTCCTTCGCATCGCTGAGAATATCGGCCAGCGGCCGCGCCCTGCCCTCACGCAAAGCGCGACGGGCAAACTCGTGGTCGCGGCGCCGGCGACCTCGACCGCGGCGATGGCGACGCCCACGTCCACCGCCTTTACCACGCTCGTGCCATTCCTGAGCGGCTGCCGGTGTAAGTCCAGCAAGCGCCAATGCGAGCATAGACAACGCGGAACGGCGGTCGATCATTCGTAACCTATGCGCCCTTCTCGCTGACGACACCCTGACGACACCCATCAGGCTCGCATCATGGGGCCGCGCGCATAATCCCCGCATCGAATCGGGACAGGACCCGACCGAATTTATGGAGGTTCAAATGCGTCGCATATCGACAATCGCCCTTGCTACTGCTCTTGCCGTCGCGATCCCGCTGACCGCGACCGCTCAGGGATGGGGACGAGGCCCCGGCGGCGGTCAGGGTCGCGGCATGGGCTGGGGTGCGGGCCCGTGCGCTCAGGGCAATCCGAGTGAATGCTGGCGGGTCAAGTCACCCGAAAGGCACGCCACCTGCTGGAGCAAGGCCAACGACAAGCGACTGCGTGGCCCCGCCCGCCGGACTTTCATGACGGGCTGCATGACCCAGTAGGTCGTATGCTCTCCGCGTGATGGCCTCGGACCTTAGTCGAGTTACCTCCCCCTGAAAGGTCTCTTACGGGGGAGGTTTGGGGAGGGGGCAACATCGTCCTACGAATTCCGTTCATTCCCGCGAAAGCGGGAAACCAGTCGTGTCATAGCACTCTGGGTCCCCGCTTACGCGGGGACGAACGGATCAACACTCCCCTCCCGCCTAGCGATGCGGCACCGACGCTTGGGCTCGTCTCATTGTGTTGGTGCCGCATCACAAAGCATCGGATTAGCTAGTGTTCTGGGATGACGGTCCGGGGTCGGACCGTCAGAGAAGGA
>JANQIP010000154.1 GCA_028282095.1 Xanthobacteraceae bacterium
TTTGTTGGTCGCGTTTTCTACGGCGAACCGGGTTCCACTTCGCCTGAAAACGCTCTAGCGCGCGACGGCGAAGCCGTGCTTGACGAGGAGTTCGCGGGCCGCCTCGGCCGGCATTGGCTGGCCGAAGAAATAGCCCTGCACATATTCGCAACCGAGCTGGTGGAGCGCGACGGCATCCGACTCGGTTTCCGCGCCTTCCGCCACCACCTCCATGCCGAGGTCGTGCGCGAGCCCGATGATCGAGCGCAGGATCACCGGCCGGGTGCCCTTCGTCGTCGTGCGCACGAACGACTTGTCGATCTTGATCGTGTCGAAGGGGAAACGCTGCAGATAGGCGAGCGAGGAATGGCCGGTACCGAAATCGTCAAGGGAGAGCCCGGCGCCGAGCTCCTTGATCCGCTCTAGGATCTGCGCGGTCAGTTCGGGATTGTCCATCACCAGCGATTCGGTCAGTTCGAGCTTGAGTGTCCCCCGCGCGAGGCCCGAGCGCGCCAGCACCATGCGCAGGTCCTGGATCAAATCGTGGCGCAGCAATTGTCGCGAGGAGACGTTGACGCTGGCGAACAGTGGAATGCGGGATGGAATCTGGCGCTGCCAGACCGCAAGCTGGCGGGCGGTGCGTTCGAGCACGAACAGGCCGAGATCGCCGATCAGCCCGATCTCCTCGGCGATCGAGATGAATTCGGACGGCGACAGCCGTCCCATCTTCGGATGATCCCATCGCGCCAGCGCCTCGAAGCCCGCCACCGAGCGGTCGTCGAGGCGTACGATCGGCTGGTAGAGAATGGTGATCTCGTCGCGTTCGAGCGCCCGCCGCAGCTCGGTTTCGAGCGTCAGCCGGTCGGTCTTGCGGGCTCGCATCGCCGGCTTGAAGACCTCGATGCGGTCGCCGCCGATCCGCTTGCCGTGGAACATCGCAAGCTCGGCGCTCTTGAGAACCTCGTCGCTGGGCTGCGGCTCGGCGTCCGGCAGCGCCAGGCCGATCGAGGCCGTCACGATGATCTCGCGATCGCCGAACGCGATCGGCCCGTTGATCGTCTTGCGCAGAGTCTCGGCGAAGGCGATGATGCGTCCCGCCTCCTTCTCCGAAAGCAGAATCAGGCCGAAGGCTTCGCCGCCGATCCGCGCCAGCGTGTCTTGTGGCTTGAGCAGGCGGGCGAGACGGCGGGCAAGCGTGAGGAGAACCGAGTCGCCGACCGCCAGGCCGACCGAGTCATTGACCTGCTTGAAGCGATCGAGATCGATCACCATCACCGTCGGTTTTATGCCGGTATTGGCCTTGGCATAGCCGAGCACCGCCTCGAGCCGATCGAGGAAGAGCTGGCGGTTGGGCAGGCCGGTCAGATTGTCGTGCACCGCGTCATGCAGGAGGCGCTCCTCGGCGGTCTTGAACTCGGTCACGTCGGTCAGGGTGCCGACCAGGCGCACGACCTCGCCGTCGGATCCGACCACCGGCCGCGCCCTCAGCTCGAACCACAGGAAATGCCCCTCGGCGGTGCGCAGCCGGAAGTCGAGGACCAGGCGGCCGCGCCGTTGCTCGATCATCCGGTCGAGCACCGAGCGGAAGCGGTCGCGATCGGCCGGGTGCAGCACTTCGAGCCACTGCGCCGCCGATCCCGTGAGAGTGCCACGCTTGAGCCCGAGCGCCTGCTCGGTCTCCGGGCTTGTGAACACCCTGTCGGCGGCGACGTCCCAGTCCCAGATCAGGTCGCCGGCACCGGTCAAAGCGAGCGCCCGCCGTTCGACATCCGAGACGATGCCGTGGGCGATGCCGCCGGCAAATGCATGCTGCATCACCGTGAACCCGATCAGCATCACGATGAGGACGAGGCCGCCGAGCAGGGCAGGCGCGACAATGTCATTGGTGATGCCGCCGGTCACCGTGACGCCGGCCGCCAGCACCCACAAGCAGAGCAGCAACCAGGTCGGGATCAGCAGCACGGCGCGATCGGAGCCGCGTATTGCAAAAAAGACAACGAGCACGAATCCGGCCGCGGCAATCACGAGCAGCGACAGACGGGCAATTCCTGAGGCGATCGCCGGGTCGAACAGCGCGACGGCGACCAGCGCGGCGAGCGCCGTTACCCATCCGATCGCCACATGCATGTAGCGCACATGCCAGCGGCCGAGATTGAGATAGGCCATCAGGAACACGACGAGGGTCGCGGCGAGGATCGCCTCGGCGCAGGCGCGCCAGATGCGCTCGGCCCCCGCCGACATGTCGAACACTTTGCCCCAGAAACCGAAATCGACGCCGATATAGATCAGCACCGCCCAGGCGAGGGCCGCCGCCGCCGGGAACATCACGCTGCCTTTGACGACGAACAGGATGGTCAGGAACAGCGCCAGCAGACCGGCAATGCCGATGACGATGCCATGATAGAGGGTGAAGCTGTTGATCTTGTCCTTGTAGGCCTCGGGCTCCCACAGATACACATGCGGCAGCCGGTCGGTGCGCAGCTCCAACACATAGGTGACGACCGCACCAGGATCGAGGGTGAGCCGGAACACGTCGGCGGTCGCGCTATCTTGGCGGTCGGGACGGTCGCCGGCGCTCGGCGTGATCCCGACGAGGCGCGAGAGGCCGAGATCGGGCCAGATCAGGCCCGAATCCACCATCTGGTAATGGGGCACGACGATCAAGCGATCGAGCTGCTCGTCGCCCGAATTGGCGAGCGCGACCACCGCCCAGTTACTCCCTCCCTCGCGGGCCCGCACTTCGATGCGGCGGACGATGCCGTCGGGGCCGGGCGCGATCGACACCTGGACGCGGTCGCCATCGGTCTGTCGGAGTTGGACCGCATCGGTGAGGTCGATCGCGGGGACATCGCGTCCAACATTGACCGCCTGCGCAGCCTGCGCCGCCGTGGTCGCGGCTAGCGCGATGACCATGACCGCCGCTGCGAACGCACCGCACACCCTCAAGCCCGCACCTCCAGGCCAGTGTTTCCTTCTCAGACGGTCAGGGACCGCCAGAGAGGAACACTAGCTAATCCGCTTTTTTGTGCGACACCTATTAATGAGGCGAGTTCGAGCAATGGTGCCGCACTAGAGCGCGATTGCTCTAAGTGGATTCAATCGCGCTCTGTTTCCTCTTTGTTTTATCGCATGATCTTGTACGAAAAGTCTGCCAACTTTTCGGGATCATGCTCTAGGAGAGCAAACTGAGTTCCGGTCACATCGAGATTCGCTCTGATCGTATATTACTGCTCGCATTTTCTCCGGTGAACCGGTTCCGACTTCGCCGGAAAATGCTCTTGGGGGCCCTCCGGATCGATCGCGCTCGCTATCGCTTTGTTCGGTCGCATGATCCTATCCGAAAAGTCTGCCAACTTTTCGGGATCATGCTCTAGTGTTTCCTTCTCTGACGGTCCGAGCCCGGACCGTCAGCCCGGAACACTAGCCGATCCAATGTTTTGTGATGCGGCACCAACACGATGAGACGAGCCCAAGCGTTGGTGCCGCATCACTAGAGCGATCTTGTGGCGACAGAAAGATGTCATACGCTCCAGTCAGATCGTCAGCACAATCTTGCCGATATGCTCGCTCGATTCCATGCGGGCATGCGCCTCGGCCGCGGCCATCAGGGGAAAGGTGCGGTCCATGACCGGACGCAGGCGATCGGCGGCCATCAGCGGCCAGACCTTTTCCTCCAGGGCGCGGGCGATCGCCGCTTTGTCGGCGATCGAGCGCGAGCGCAGGGTTGAGCCGGTGTGATAGAGGCGCTTGAGCATGATACGGCGGAAATCGACGGTCGCCCGCGGCGAACTCTGGAACCCGATCTGCACGATGCGGCCCTCGACGGCCGCGGCCTCGTAATTGCGCTCGATATAATCCCCGCCCACTATATCCAGGATGACGTCGGCGCCCACGCCGCCGGTCATGCCCTTGGTGGCCGCGACGAAGTCCTCCGTCTTGTAATCGACGGCAAGATCGGCGCCGAGCGCGCGGCAGGCGGCGCATTTCTCCACCGAGCCGGCGGTCGTGATCACGCGGGCGCCGAACGCCTTGGCAAGCTGAATGGCGGTCGTGCCGATGCCGGAACTCCCGCCATGCACCAGGAAGGTCTCACCGCTCTTCAAGGCTCCACGCTCGAACACATTATGCCAGACCGTGAAGAAGGTCTCCGGAACCGCTGCCGCCTCGATCACCGTCAGATTCGCCGGGATCGGCAGCGCGTGGCTCTCATGCGCGAGACAATAGGGGGCGTAACCCCCACCGATGACGAGTGCGGTGACGGCATCGCCCTCGCGCCAGCGTTGGACGCCGTCGCCAAAGGCCACGACTCTGCCGGCGATTTCGAGCCCCGGAATGTCTGGCGCTCCTTTGGGCGGCGGGTAGAGGCCCAGCCGCTGCATCACATCCGGGCGGTTGATCCCGGCCGCCTCGACGGCGACCAGGATTTCACCCGGACCGGGGGTCGGAACTGGACGCTCTTCGGGAACGAGCACCTCCGGGCCGCCCGGCTGGCGAATGCCGATGGCGGTCATACGGGCCGGGATCGAAGTCATCGGATGTGTTCCTGATTGGGGGACGGGTTGGCGGGAATCTTCCTGTTGGAGCGCGGTTCACTCAGATCGAATCGATTGCGCCCTAATTCTCTTTGTTTTGTCGCATGATCTTGCCAGAAAAGCCTGCAATTTTTCAGCCTCATGCTTTAGCGCATCAGCGGCCAGGCTCAAAGCATCGGCACAGGGCTGCCGACAAGCCGCGGCGCGCCGAGCCGGACCAGGACGATCTGGCCGAACCCCTGCCGGCATGCGCTAATATGAAAGTTCACGCAAGCTGCAGGAGGAGTCCCATGCCTGCGATGGACGAAGACGACCGGCCGAAGAAGAAGATCACGCACGAGATCGGGCAGGACCTGGCCTTGCTTTCGATAGAAGAGCTTACCGAGCGGATCGCCTTTCTGCGCGAGGAAATCGCAAGGCTTGAAGAGGCGCTGTCCAAGAAGCAAGCCTCGCGCGCCGCCGCCGATCAGGTCTTCAAGCGCTGACGTCTTCTGGACTTCTCGTGAGGCCTACAGCCGCCACCCGGATGAAGCTGCTGATAAAGCTCGAGTATGATCCAGAAAAATCGGCAGAGTTTTCTGGCAAGATCATGCGACAAAACAAAGAGAAATTGAGCGTGATTGATTCAACCTCAAGCAGTCTCGCTCTAATGAGCCCATGAAGCCGCGAAAAAGATGATCTGTCTCGAACAAGTTAGGAGAGCGTTAAGCTTTCCCGATTACTACTAACAAAGTCCACTCTTTGGACGCGAGTGGCTCCTGTCCACTCTGTTTGACGCCTCCCTGTTGACACTCTGAGCCGCCTTCCATGGCGGCTCCTTTTTTTGGTGCACCGAGCATCCGGTGGTGTGGGAGGGGTGGAGTCGCAAGGCTCCCCCTATCCCGATTCCCCCGGCAACAGGATATCGTTGCGGCGGCCTCCTGGAAACTATGTCGATCGGTTGGTATCGGCGCCGCTGGACTCCGCTCGATCGCACGGCATATTTTGCGACATGTATAAGCGTCACAGTGGCGGGTCATCATGATGGAAGAGCGAGCCGGGCAAGCAGGTCTTGTGCCCTTCGGTGAGAAACTTGCGGCATCCCATTCGTTTTCAGCGCTTTTTCGCGCGGGCATGGCGCTCGTCGAGGAGACCGCCGCCTATCTCGATGGCCCGGGCCGCAAGGAGTCGAAGCAACTCTCGCGTGCGGGAGCGCTGTCATATGCAACCGAGAGTATGCGCCTTACGACGCGGCTGATGCAGCTTGCCTCCTGGCTGCTCCTGCATCGCGCCGTTAACGAAGGAGAGATGTCGCTAGCGCAGGCCAATAACGAAAAGACCAAAGTGCGGCTCTGTGATGCCGCCGTCGCCAATGACGAGGTCATGGGGCTGCTTCCAGAGCAGCTCGTCGATCTGATCCAGCGAACCGCAAAACTGCAGTTGGATGTGCGCCGTCTCGACGCGACGATCCATGCCTCGGTGTCTGAACCTGCTTCGTCGGGCAATCCGCTCGACCACCATCTCGGCCTGCTCAAGGCCGCATTCGAGCGCGGCGAGCGGTAAAGCATGATCCCGAAAAGTTGGCAGACTTTTCGGACAAGATCATGCGACAAAAAAAGAGAAAAAAGAGCGCGATTGATTCAGCCTAAAGCAATCGTGCTCGAGCGCGGGACCGATTCCGCAAGGCTCGCTCGAAGAGATGGCGAATGTCCCGCTTTGGTCGGGAACTCATCACTCAAGGACGGAGCCGGCCAACCCGGCCCCGTCCTAGATGTTTCGCATCAACCGTCGCGACGGGTGAAAACCAATGAAACGGTCTTTTTCGATCATCGCCGCTGCAGGCGCAATTCTCCTTTTCATCTTGGCGCCCGCACGATCCCAGACCGATCCGTTGCCGTCCTGGAACGATGGTCAGGTCAAGCAATCAATCATCCGGTTCGTCGACGAGGTCACCCGCGAAGGCGCACCGACCTTCGTTCCCCCGCAAGAGCGCATTGCCGTTTTCGACAATGACGGCACGCTGTGGTCGGAGAAGCCGATCTATTTCCAGTTCGTGT
>JANQIP010000156.1 GCA_028282095.1 Xanthobacteraceae bacterium
CAGGAGCAACAACAGCAACAAAATCAGACCTGAACAAAACCGGAAATGTGTTACCCATGTCGCCGGTCAGATCTGTCACCCATGTCCCCGGTTGCTCAAACCAAGCGAAAAACGGAGTTCGCGATCGCGCGCGGGCGGATCGCACGCGAGCGACGGGAAAGCGGTTCGGCTTGTTACAAGAGCGGTGGGCGCGGGATCGGCATTGGCACAGGGGAGGCCTGCTGCGAGGCTGCGCTTTGCGTGCCGGGTGCCTGTTGAGCCGTACGCGTCGGCTCTGCGACCTTGGCGACCTCCTTGCCTTTGCAGTCGGTCAGCCACACGTCGTAGATCGAATGCTCGACGCCGTGCAGGCCGGGGCTTGCGGCGAACATCCAGCCGCGGAACAGCCGCTTGACGTCGCCCTGCAGCGTCACTTCGTCGACCTCGATGAAGGCGGTCGTGTTGGGCGCTTCGGTCGGCGGCCGCGTATAGCAGGCGCGCGGGCGAACCCGCAGGGCACCGAATTGCACCGTCTCGTCGATCGCGACATCAAAGGTCGTGATCCGGCCGGTGATCTTGTCGAGTCCGGAGAACACCGCGCCGGGATTGGGGACTTTCTGCGACGGTCGCTCGGTCACGACCTCCTCGTTCGGCCGAAGCGCAGCGGTCGGTGATGTCGGCGTTCCGCTCCCGGGTATAGGCGGGCCGGCCGATCCAGGCGGCGACGTTCCCGGGGAGCCGGGCAGGGGGACCGAAGCGGCCGGGCCCTCGCCGGGAGCCAGCACGCCGCCGGGCGGCGGCGGCAGGGGTTGCGACTCGACCCCCGTCACGGCGCCGCCGGGCGGAGCGGTCTGGCCGGCCGGTGGTGGAAGCTGTTGCGCTGGAGCGACATAGCCGGGCGGCGGCGGAAGCTGCTCAGTCCGATAGCCGTCATCGCGTGGCGGCCCGTAGCGGTCAGCCGGATAGCGCCATTGCGGAGAGACATATGGATCGGTCGGAGCGCCGGGCTGTGCCGGCACCGGCCCGCCCGGGATCGATGACGGAGGGCGCGGCGGTGCCTCGCGGTAGATCGTGCCCCACTGCGCGCTCACCGGACCGGTAGCAGCCACCGTTCCAAGAATCGCAAGCGCTGCACGAAGAGTTCGGGGCATAGGCCTTTGCTTTCGCCGATTCCGCGTCGCCTCTGATCCGATGCTTTGTGATGCGTCACCAAGACGATGAGGCGCGCTCAAGCGTTGGTGCCGCATCACAGAAGCGCGATCGCTTCAGCTTGAATCAACCGCACTGTTCTGGCCCTTAGGCGGAGTCGGATTATCACGCGGAATGCGGCAGCGAAAGGGACACGCCTGCCGACCGTTTCTGCCGATCAGGGCGAGCTCGACGTGTTCTTCTCGGTTTCCCGGGCCGCGATCCAAAGCCGCCGCTCTCCGTATCCTCGGTCAGCGGTCCGGCGTCCACGCCTTGTAATCGCCGGTGGCCGGTGGGCGGCGGTTCTGCGCGAGCGTCGAACCCGGCGGGCGGTAGGCCCCCGGAAGGCCGGTCATGTTCGGTATATGCGGTCTCCACCAGGGCCGCGGCTCGATCGTCTCTTCGCTCGGCGGCACGTCGACAATGTAGTGGAGCCAAGCGTGCCAAGCCGGTGGAACGCGTGAGGCCTCGACCTCTCCATTATAGATGACCCAGCGGCGGTTGTAGCCGAGTGCCGGGCTGATCTTTCCATCCCGCTCACGGTAATAGCGGTTGCCGAACTCGTCCTCTCCGACGAATTCGCCGCGCCGCCAAGTCCAGAACTGGGTGCCGACGGTCTTGTCGTTCCACCAAGTGAGCACGCGAAGCAGGAGCGTTTTCATCGTCTCGATGGCCTGGCGATTTTGTCCCATAGTCTCGATGGCCTGGCGATTTCGTCTGTGGCGCGGGGTTCATGCCACCGCATCATCCTCGTGTCCAGGCGCATAGCGCCACGTGGTCTTGAGGGCCTGGGTGGCAGCGCCGGGACACACGCTGGTGATGCGGCACCAACGCTTGAGCCCGTCTCATCGTGTTAGTGCCGCATCACAAAGCATCGGGTTAACGAGTGTTCCTTACCTGACGGCCCGGTGTCGGACCGTCAGAGAAGGAAACACTAGGCGTGGAGTCGCCATGGCGTCGAGGCCTCGAAATGCCTCGCTGCGCGGTCAAAAAAGCTTATCGCGAATCCCATCCTCGCTGAGAGGCGTCAAATAGGCGAGCGGCGGCTCAGAAACGGGCATTTTGCGGAATTCTGTCACCCATCGGGACTAGCCCACAGGGATTAGGTGAGTGGGCGCCCCGGCGGCATTCTTGGCTTCCAATCGCCGCCGCGATGCCTGAAACTCTCCGGAGCCGGGCACGATTCGTCCCCGCCTTTTTCCATTTTTTCACTACATTTAGCGGCTGGTGCGTTCTTGCGTACTATGTCTTGACGATGACATCGAGTCAGCCTAGCTTCATCCACCCGGCTTGAGGGGTTTTGGGGTCGCGCCGGGCTTTTCCGATGTGGTCTGAGTGAGAGTTCCGCGTGCCGAAACGGCGCCGGGGGCGGGTTCTCTTGCCCTCGGGTGCAATCATCAACGACGCGCGGATTCTCAACAGATCCGCGCGAGAAACAGGTGCCGGCTCCTTATATTATTAAGGCATTGCAGGCCGGCCGCCTGATCGAAACCAGGGGAATATCGATGCGGATCGAGCGGCGCTACACCAAAGACGGCCAGTCACCTTATGCGGACATCGCGTTTCGGGAAACGACCAGCGAGATCCGCAATCCGGACGGGTCGGTCGTGTTCCGCGCCGACAATGTCGAGGTTCCGGCGGCCTGGTCGCAGGTCGCCTCCGACGTGCTGGCGCAGAAATATTTCCGCAAGGCCGGCATTCCCGCGCGCCTGAAGAAGGTCGAGGAGACGCGCATTCCTTCTTTTCTCTGGCGATCGGTGGCCGACGAGGCGGCGCTGCAAGAATTGCCGGAGAAGGAGCGCGTGCTCGGCGAGCATTCGGCCAAGCAGGTGTTCGACCGGCTCGCCGGCGCCTGGACCTATTGGGGCTGGAAGGGCGGCTATTTCGATACCGAGGCCGATGCCGCGGCGTTCCTTGACGAACTGCGCTACATGCTCGCGATGCAGATGGTCGCGCCCAATTCTCCGCAATGGTTCAACACCGGCCTGCACTGGGCCTATGGCATCGATGGGCCGAGCCAGGGCCACTATTATGTCGACTACCGGACCGGCAGGCTGGTGAAGTCGAAGACGGCCTACGAGCATCCGCAGCCGCATGCCTGCTTCATTCAGTCGGTCTCCGACGACCTCGTCAATGACGGCGGGATCATGGACCTTTGGGTGCGCGAGGCGCGGCTGTTCAAATACGGCTCCGGCACCGGCTCGAATTTTTCGCGGCTGCGCGCCGCGGACGAAAAGCTCTCGGGCGGCGGACGCTCCTCCGGCCTGATGAGCTTCTTGAAGATCGGCGACCGCGCGGCGGGCGCGATCAAGTCCGGCGGCACCACGCGCCGCGCCGCCAAGATGGTGATCGTCGATGTCGATCACCCCGATATCGAGCAGTTCATCGAATGGAAGGTGACCGAAGAACAGAAGGTGGCGAGCCTCGTCACCGGCTCGCGCATCGCCCAAAAACACTTGCGCGCGGTGATGAAGGCCTGCGTGAACTGCGAGGGCTCGGGCGACGACTGCTTCGACCCGGAGAAGAACCCGGTGCTGCGCCGCGAGATCAAGGCGGCGCGGCGCGCCTGCGTGCCCGACAACTACATCAAGCGCGTCATTCAGTTCGCGCGTCAGGGCTACAAGGACATCGAGTTCCCGGTCTTCGACACCGACTGGGACGGCGAGGCCTATCTCACGGTGTCGGGCCAGAACTCCAACAATTCGGTGCGCGTGACCGACGAGTTCCTCAAGGCGGTGGAGGCCGACGGCGACTGGGACCTGACCTGGCGCACCGCGCCGGGCAAGATCGCAAGAACGAGCAAGGCGCGCGAGCTGTGGGAGAAGATCGCCGCTGCGGCCTGGGCTTCGGCCGATCCCGGCCTCCAGTTCCACACCACGATCAATGACTGGCACACCTGCCCGGCCTCGGGGCCGATTCGTGCTTCGAACCCGTGCTCGGAATACATGTTCCTCGACGATACGGCCTGCAATCTCGCCTCGCTCAATCTGCTCGCGTTCAATCGGACCGGGGGGACCGGCCGCGACCGGCGCGGCAGAGACCTGCCCGGCAGTTCGGCGGATCCTTCTCTTCCCGTGAGCGGTGAAGCAGGAGAATCGGGCCCGTCGGGAGAAAGCGCCGAGCATGGACTGCCTGCCTCGCTCTTCTCCCCGTCATGGGAAGAGGAGGCGGGTGCGGGCGGCTCGACCACGGATTCGCATGCGCCGGCCGCGGCGGATGAGCCCGGATTCGACATCGAAGGCTACGAGCATGCGGTGCGGCTGTGGACCATCGTGCTCGAAACCTCGGTGCTGATGGCTCAGTTCCCCTCGAAGGAGATCGCGCAGCTCTCCTATGAGTACCGCACTTTGGGCCTCGGCTATGCCAATCTCGGCGGGCTCTTGATGTCGTCGGGCATTCCTTACGACTCGGAGGCAGGCCGCGCGATCTGCGGTGCGCTGACCTCGATCATGACCGGCGTGTCTTATGCCACCTCGGCGGAGATGGCGGCGCAGCTCGGCACCTTCCCCGGCTATAAGAAGAATCGCGAGCCGATGCTGCGGGTGATGCGCAACCATCGCCGTGCCGCCTATGGCGAAACGACGGGCTATGAGAAGCTGGCAACGCCCCCGGTGCGGCTCGATCACCCCGCCTGTCCCGATCCGCGGCTGATCAAGCATGCCAAGCTTGCCTGGGACCGCGCGCTTTCGCTCGGCGAGCTGCACGGCTATCGCAATGCGCAGGCGACCGTGATCGCGCCGACCGGCACGATCGGCCTCGTCATGGATTGCGACACAACCGGCATCGAGCCCGATTTCGCGCTGGTGAAATTCAAGAAACTCGCCGGCGGCGGCTATTTCAAGATCATCAACCGCGCGGTGCCGGAGGCGCTGCGCACACTCGGCTATGCGAAGAACGAAATCGCCGATATCGAGACCTATGCGGTCGGCCATGGCACGCTCGCCAATGCCCCCGGTATCAATCACGCCGCGCTCAAGGCGAAGGGATTCACGCCGGAGGCGATCGAGCGGTTGGAAAAGGCGCTGCCCACCGCCTTCGACATCAAGTTCGCCTTCAACAAATGGACGCTGGGCGAGGGCTTCTGCACCGATACGCTCAAGCTTACGGCCGAGGACCTGGCAAGGCCGAGCTTCGACATGTTGGCGGCGCTCGGCTTTTCCAAGCGCGAGATCGAGGCGGCGAACCTGCATGTGTGCGGGGCGATGACAGTCGAGAGCGCACCGCATCTTCGCCCGGAGCACTATGCGGTGTTCGACTGCGCCAACGCTTGCGGGCGCAACGGCAAGCGCTTCCTCTCGGTCGAGAGCCATATCCGCATGATGGCAGCGGCGCAGCCCTTCGTCTCGGGTGCGATCTCCAAGACCATCAATATGCCCAATGATGCAACGGTTGAGGACTGCAAGGCCGCCTATTCGATGTCCTGGAAGCTCGGGCTTAAGGCGAACGCGCTCTATCGCGACGGCTCCAAGCTCTCGCAGCCGCTCTCGGCCCAGCTCATCGCCGGGGACGAGGACGAGGAGGACGAACTCGCCGCGGGCAAGACCGGCGTCGAGGCGCTGATCGAAAAGCCGATGGCCGCGCGCGCGGCGGCGCTCTCGGAAAAGGTCGTCGAAAAGGTGGTCGAGCGTATCATCGTCATGCGCGAGCGCGAGCGCATGCCCGATCGCCGCAAGGGCTACACCCAGAAGGCCGTGGTCGGCGGGCACAAGGTCTATCTGCGCACCGGCGAATATGACGACGGCCGCCTCGGCGAGATTTTTATCGACATGCACAAGGAGGGCGCGGCGCTGCGCTCCTTGCTGAACAATTACGCGATCGCGGTCTCGCTCGGCCTGCAATACGGCGTGCCGCTCGAAGAATATGTCGATGCCTTCACCTTCACCCGGTTCGAGCCGTCGGGCCCGGTGCAGGGCAACGACACGATCAAATACGCAACCTCGATCCTCGACTATGTTTTTCGCGAGCTGGCGGTGAGCTATCTCGACCGCTTCGACCTTGCCCATGTCGACCCGGCCGATGTGGGCGGCGGGTTCGACGCGCTCGGCAAGGGCGTGGAGGAAGGCAAGCCGCCCGCCGACGCGCGGCAAGCTGCCCGCTATGTCTCGCGCGGGCTCACCCGCTCGCGCACCGACCGGCTCGGCGTGATCGCCGGCGGCGGCGAGCGCGACCGCGGTGAACGCGGTGCCGAGCGTGAGCGGCGCGATCATGCCCCCTCCGCCGCGCCATCGGCTGAGGGACGTCATGCGGGCGAGGGGCGTGTCGCCGAGGGGCGTGTCGCCGATGGGCGCGGCGCTGAGGGCCGTGGACTGTCTTCGCCCTCCGCTGGAGGGGGAGGCGCGGTCGCCGAGACTGGTCGAGGTGCGGTGACGGGTAAGAGCAAGGCCCGCCGTGTCGGCGATCACACCGAGGGCGCCGCGGCGCTCAAGGCGGAAGTCGAGCAAAAACTCTCGCCGGCCGAGCAGCTCGAAACGCATCACCTTCCGACATCGCGCAGCGAGACGCGGGCGGAGGCGCGCGCCCATGCCGCCGAAATGCGCGCCGCCGCCAAGGCGAGGGGTTATGAAGGCGAAGCCTGCGGCGAATGCGGCAACTTCACCCTGGTGCGCAACGGCACCTGCCTGAAATGCGACACCTGCGGCAGCACCACGGGGTGTTCGTGATTTGTTCTTGCGCCCGCCACACAGTTCGTGTAAGTAACGTCACCGGGAGGAGCCTCAAATGAGCGAAAACTATTGGACTTCGAAGCGACCATCGGGATGGGTTGTGAAGAAAGAAGGTTCGCACGCTTCTTCCGTTCATAAGACGCAGGCTGAAGCGTGGAACGAAGCTCGACGGCTGGCGCGAGGTTCAGGCGGAGAAGCCTATCTAAAAGGAGCGAATGGACAAATACGCACTCGCAACACCTACGGAAAAGACCCGTTCCCTCCAAAAGGGTAATGGTCCTTGCCGAAAAAGAACATTCCGTTTGCCATTTGTTACGATTTCGACGGAACTCTCGCTCCTGGAAATATGCAGGAGCGAGACTTCATACCTGCGATCGGAATGACAACGGACAAATTCTGGAGCGAGGTGAGGGCGCAATCGAAAGATCATGAGGCCGATAACATACTTGTTTACATGTGGCTAATGCTTCAAAAGGCAAATTCTAAGCAGGTTACAGTTACGAAAAGAGACTTTGAGAACTATGGGAGGAACGTCCCACTTTTCTCAGGTGTCGACGATTGGTTCAGAAGAATCAATATTTACGGGCACGAGAGCGGTGTAAGGATAAATCATTATATCATATCATCTGGAATTAGAGAGATGATCGCCGGTACGCCCATTAGCAAGCATTTTACTCGGATTTTTGCATCATCCTTCATTTACGATCATCATGGTGTAGCTAGCTGGCCCGCAATGGCGCTCAATTACACGACCAAAACGCAGTTTATTTTCAGAATCAATAAAGGCAGCCTCGATGTCTATGATCATTCGGTTATTAATGATTATGTCCCACCCGAAGAGCGGCCTATACCCTTTAAGCACATGGTTTTCATAGGAGACGGCGAGACGGATGTGCCTTGTTTCAGGCTCGTGAAGGATCAAGGTGGTCACTCTATCGCCGTGTACAAGCCGAACTCCCAGAAGACAAAGACTGAGAAGCTTCTCAAAGACGGGCGTGTGAATTTCATTGCGCCAGCGGACTACAATGAAGGCAAGCAAATTGATCAAGTCGTAAAAGCAATAATCGACAAGGTCGCCGTGGACCGCCATTTGTATGGCGGGTGGTAGGCTTCGCGATGGTGCGGCGGTCAGCATGCCGTAGGGTGGGCAAAGGCGCGCAACGCGCGCCGTGCCCACATGTTGAGCCATCGGCCACAAACCCGGTGGGCATGCTGCGCATATGCCCACCCTACGTCTTTTCCTCATCATGGCCGCGGCGAAGCCGCGCGTCTCGAGCCATGCCGGACGCCACGCGTCTGGCCGGTGGCTTGCAGCGGTCGAATCGCCTCTGCTATAGGCTCGCATCCGCGCCGATGATCGGCGCGTGCGGCGCTGCGCACCTCAAACTCCGACGCCGCTGCCCAAACGACCATCCGAGGAGAGAGCATGTCGGTCGATTCCGCGACGGTCCGGCGTATCGCCCATCTCGCCCGCATTGCCGTTGCCGATGACGAGATCGAGCATCTGCGCGGCGAGCTCAACGCCATCCTCGCCTTTGTCGAGCAGTTATCCGAAGTCGACGTCGCCGGCGTCGAGCCGATGACCTCGGTCAGCCCCATGACGATGAAGAAGCGCGAGGACGCCATCACCGACGGCGAGATGGCCGAACTCGTCGTCAAGAACGCACCGGCGAGCGAGGATCACTTCTTCCTGGTGCCCAAGGTGGTCGAGTAAGCAGCCATGGCAAGCAAGAAACGCAAGACCACGAAAGGCGAGCCGCCGAAGACCGAAAAGGGCGAACCGGCCAAGACCGCAGCGGCGGCGCCACCCACGGTCGCGGCGGACGCCGCAGAAAAAACCGATCTGACCGCGCTCACCCTCACCGAGGCGCGCGATGCCTTGCGCAAGCGCGAGCTGACCTCGCTTGAGCTCACCGAGGCGCATCTTGCCGCCATCGAAAAGGCAGGCGCCCTGAACGCCTTTGTGCTGGAGACGCCCGAGCATGCGCGGGACATGGCCAAGCGCGCCGATGAAAAGCTTGCCAAGGGCGAGGCCGGTCCGCTCGAAGGGCTGCCGATCGGCGTCAAGGATATTTTTGCTACGCGCGAGGTGCGTACCACCGCCTGCTCGAACATCCTCTCCGAGTTCGTTCCGGTCTACGAATCGACGGTGACCACCAATCTCTGGCGCGATGGCGCCGTCATGCTCGGCAAGCTCAACAATGACGAGTTCGCCATGGGCTCGTCGAACGAGATGTCGCGTTTCGGCCCGGTGGTCTCACCCTGGCGGCGCAAGGGCGCGGAGACGAAGCTTGTCCCCGGCGGCTCGTCGGGCGGTGGGGCCGCCGCGGTCGCGGCCGATCTTTGCCTCGGCGCCGTGTCCACCGATACCGGCGGCTCGATCCGCCAGCCTGCGGCCTTCACCGGCATTGTCGGAATCAAGCCGACCTATGGGCGCTGCTCGCGCTGGGGCATTGTCGCCTTTGCCTCGTCGCTCGATCAGGCCGGCCCGCTCGCGCGCACGGTGAAGGATTGCGCCATCCTGCTGCGCTCGATGGCCGGGCATGATCCGAAGGACACGACGTCGGTCAACCTCCCGGTGCCCGACTACGAGGCCGCAGTCGGCCGCTCGGTCAAGGGCATGACGATCGCCATCCCGAAGGAATACCGGGTCGAGGGCATGCCGGAGGAGATCGAGGCGCTGTGGCAGCGCGGCGCCGAATGGCTGCGCGCGGCCGGCGCCGAGATCGTCGAGGTCTCGCTGCCGCACACCAAATATGCGCTGCCCGCCTATTATATCGTCGCGCCGGCGGAGGCCTCGTCCAATCTCGCCCGCTATGACGGCGTGCGCTACGGGCTGCGCGTGCCCGGCCGCGACGTCACCGAAATGTATGAGAAGACGCGCGCCGCCGGTTTCGGCCGCGAGGTGCGCCGGCGCGTCATGATCGGCACTTACGTGCTCTCGGCCGGCTACTACGACGCCTATTATCTGCAGGCGCAGAAGGTACGCACCCTGATCAAAAAGGACTTCGAGGATTGTTTCGCCCGCGGCGTTCACGCCGTGCTGACGCCGGCGACGCCGAGCGCCGCCTTCGGCATTGGTGAAAAATCCTCGGGCGACCCGGTCGAAATGTATCTCAATGACGTGTTCACGGTGACGGTGAACATGGCCGGCCTTCCCGGCATTGTGGTTCCCGGCGGCCTCGACCGGCAGGGCCTCCCGCTTGGGCTGCAGCTCATCGGCCGGCCGTTCGACGAGGAAACGCTGTTCACGCTCGGCGCTGCAGTCGAGGCTCAGGCCGGCCACTTCGCTCCCGAGCACTGGTGGGAGTCATAACCGACCTGCACATGAGCACTGCGAGAACAGCAGGCTTGCACCGCTACCGCGCTCGCAATTGACTCTGCCTCGCCAATAGTTAGTGTGTAACTATTGCGTAGTTAGAACGAGCTCGAAGTGGTAATGGGAAAATACGAACCGCTGACCGATTTCCTGCGCCGGCAGGCGCGGGACGAGGTCCGCATGAGCTTTGGCGATATCGAGCGGGTGATCGGGGTGAAGCTGCCACAAAGCTCGACGCGTCATCGCGCCTGGTGGAGCAACAATCCTTCGAACAGCGTTATGACCAAGGCATGGATCGACGCCGGGTTCAGAAGTGAGCAGGTAGACATCGAAGGTCGCACGCTTGTCTTTCGCCGGGTGTCGTCGGCGACCGGCGAAAAGCCGACTGGCGTCAGGAAAGCGTCCACTGAGGATCGATCGGCGTCGCACGAACGCCACCCGCTCATCGGATGGATGAAAAGCACGGTTCACGTCGCGCCCAGAGTGGATCTGACACAGCCGGCTGACTCCGACTGGGGCGATCGCGCATGATCCCGAAAAGTTGGCAGACTTTTCGGACAAGATCATGCGCCCAAACAAAGAGAAAGAGAGCGCAGTTGAATCAGCCTGAAGCAATCGCGCTCTGGGATCTGAGATGAATGCGCCGCTGCTGCTGGATACCTGCGCGACGGTCTGGATCTCTTGCGACGATGACGTCTCGGAAGACGCTTTGGAGGCGCTGGACAACGCGCATAAGTTCGGCGAGGCGGTCTTCGTCTCGCCGATTACCGCGTGGGAAATCGGCTTGCTGACGGCGCGCGGCAAGGTGAATCTGATGATGCCGCCCGATCGTTGGTTCGAGCGTCTGCTGCAGGCGCCGGGATTGCGCCTGGCGGAGATGCCGCCGAAGGTGCTGATTGCTTCGTCGTTCCTTCCCGGTGCGCCGCCGAAAGATCCTGCCGACCGCATCGTCGTAGCAACCGCCCGGGAATTCGGCTTCGTGCTGGTCACGCGCGATAAGCCGCTTCTCGCTTACGCAGAGCAAGGCCATTTCAGGGCCTTGCGCTGCTAAAGCACCAGTCCGAAAAACCTGCCAACTTCTCGGGATCATGCTCTGAACGGCGCCGGCGCTTGACCGCGTGCGCCGGGCCCCATAGCTCTCAGACTCTCATTTCATTCGATGGACGGACCACGCCATGACTGCAGCCGCGCGCAATGTCACCTCGAGCAAGCTGATCAAAGGCGCGACCGGCGACTGGGAGGTCATTGTCGGCATGGAGGTGCATGCCCAGGTCACCTCGCAGGCCAAGCTGTTCTCCGGCGCCTCGACCGCCTTCGGCGGCGAGCCCAATTCCCATGTGTCGCTCGTCGATGCGGCGATGCCGGGCATGCTCCCGGTGATCAATGAGGAATGCGTCAGGCAGGCGATCCGCACCGGCCTCGGCCTCAAGGCGCAGATCAACCTCAAATCGGTGTTCGACCGCAAGAACTACTTCTATCCCGACCTGCCGCAGGGCTACCAGATCAGCCAGTACAAATCCCCCATCGTCGGCGAAGGCGAGGTCATCGTCGACATGCCCGACGGCGAGACCGTCGAGGTCGGGATCGAGCGGCTGCATCTGGAGCAGGACGCCGGCAAGTCGCTGCACGACCAGCACCCGGCTATGTCCCTCGTCGATCTCAACCGCTCCGGCGTCGCCCTGATGGAGATCGTGTCCAAGCCCGACCTGCGCTCTTCCGATGAAGCCAAAGCCTATGTCGGCAAGCTGCGCACCATCATGCGCTACCTCGGCACCTGCGACGGCGACATGGAGAAGGGCAATCTGCGCGCCGACGTGAACGTCTCGGTGCGCCGGCCGGGCTCCGCGCTTGGCACCCGCTGCGAGATCAAGAACGTCAACTCGCTGCGCTTCATCGGCCAGGCGATCGACCATGAGGCGCGCCGGCAGATCGGCGTTCTCGAGGACGGCGGTACGATTGAACAGGAGACGCGGCTGTTCGACCCCGGCAAGGGCGAGACGCGTTCGATGCGCAACAAGGAAGAGGCGCATGACTACCGTTACTTCCCCGACCCCGACCTGTTGCCGCTCGAGTTCGACCAGGCCTATGTCGACGCGCTCGCCCGCGACCTTCCGGAACTGCCGGACGAAAAGAAGGCGCGCTTCATGCGCGATTACGGGCTTTCGGCCTACGATTCCGGCATTCTCGTCGCCGAGCGCGAGAGCGGCGGCTTCTTCGAAGCGGTGGTGAAACGGCCCGACGGGTCGATGCGCGATGCCAAGACGGCCGCCAATTGGGTCATCAACGAACTGTTCGGCCGGCTCAACAAGGAGGGCAGCGACATTGCGGCCTCGCCCGTCTCCGCCGGCCAGCTCGGTGCCGTCCTCGACCTGATCGCCGACGGCACCATCTCCGGCAAGATCGCCAAGGACCTGTTCGAGATCGTCTGGAGCGAAGGTCCGAACGCGGATCCGCGTGCCATTGTTGCATCGCGCGGACTGCGGCAGGTGACCGATCTCGGCGCGATCGAGACCATCGTCGACGAGATCATCGCCAAGAACCCCGACAAGGTTGCGCAGGCGAAGGCGAAGCCGACTTTGATCGGCTGGTTCGTCGGTCAGGTCATGAAGGCCTCGGGCGGCAAGGCGAACCCGCAGGCGGTCAACGAGCTCCTGAAGACGAAACTCGGACTTTAGAACCGTCCGCGCGTCGGCCTCGACAGCGTCCGCGCGCCCGCCGCGGCGCTCGTTGGTTCTCAGATCAACGAATCGTCGTTGTGCGATTCGGACAACTTTCCTCCGCGACCAAGCGCGACACGCAGCCGCGCGGACCCAATCCGCAGAATTTTTTTTGAAAGCTGGTGAACGCACTGGAACCGGCCGCAACGCGCATCGCGATCGGCCGAAAGACGCGCCGCATACCACCTGGATCGCGCTGCGCTTGGCCAGCACAGCTTAAGGAAATGCCCATTCCATCGACATTTCTATGCATGCCGTCGAACTCGCCCGCGCGCGCGACACAGCAGTGAGCACAGGCGAACGAAAACGATGGCGGCCGACGGAAACATCTTAGCGAAGCGCGCAACGGCGGCGCGCCGTCAAGAAACTCTCTGCGGACTCGCTGTTTTTTTTGTTGTTCTGTAGTAATCGAAATGCAGTGCCCTGCGATTCGCAAAGGCACGTTTCAAATCGCCATCTATCACGGTCAGGAGGACGGCATGGCGAAAAAGGCAACCACCAAGGCGAAGCCGAAGACGAAATC
>JANQIP010000178.1 GCA_028282095.1 Xanthobacteraceae bacterium
CTGCGGAAACGTCCGTACGAAAGGGGCGAGGCCGGTAATGGCGGGACAAAGCCGCGCCCGGCGCGAGTGGCCGGGCACTTCGAACGCTCGGCCCTCTTGCCGAATGCACTGAACGGTTGGCTTTCGCGCGCCTGCGGCCGATGCTATAGGGCGCGTATCAAGCGCGATCCCCTCGCCTCAATCGCGCTCCCTCTCTTTGTTCGGTCGCATAATCTTGCCCGAAAAGTCCGGCGACTCTTCGGGTTCATGCTCCGACAAGCGCGACGGCATCGCGTCGCACCTTCCCGCCCGAGCCGGTGTCGTTTGTAAGCCCCGAAAGGCCTTCCCTCATGGCAAAGATCGCAGTCAAGAATCCGGTCGTCGAGCTCGACGGCGACGAGATGACCCGCATCATCTGGGCGCTCATCAAGGACAAGCTGATCTTCCCCTATCTCGATATCGAGCTGATCCGCTTCGACCTCGGCATCGAGAACCGCGACCTGACCGACGACGCGGTGACGGTCGACGCCGCCGAGATGATCCGCAAGGTCGGCGTCGGGGTGAAATGCGCGACCATCACGCCGGACGAAGCGCGGGTGAAGGAGTTCGGGCTGAAGGCGATGTATCCCTCGCCCAATGGCACCATCCGCAACATTCTCGGCGGCGTGATCTTTCGCGAGCCGATCATCTGCAACAACGTGCCCCGCCTGGTGCCGAACTGGACGCAGCCGATCATCATCGGCCGCCACGCGTTCGGCGACCAGTATCGGGCGACCGATATCAAGGTGCCGGCCGGGGCGCGGCTCAAGCTCAGCTATATCGTCAACGGCATCGAGAAGACGCATGACGTGTTCGAGTTCCCGGATTCAGGGATCGCGCTCGCGATGTACAATCTCGACGATTCGATCCGCGATTTTGCCCGCGCCTCGTTCAATTACGGGCTCGCGCGCGACTATCCCGTCTATCTCTCGACCAAGAACACGATCCTCAAAGTCTATGACGGCCGCTTCAAGGACATTTTTCAGGAGGTGTTCGATAAGGAGTTCAGATCCGAGTTCGACAAGCGCGGGCTCACCTATGAGCACCGGCTGATCGACGATATGGTCGCGGCGGCGCTCAAATGGTCGGGCGGCTATGTCTGGGCGTGCAAGAATTACGACGGGGACGTGCAGTCCGACACGGTGGCGCAAGGTTTCGGCTCGCTCGGCCTGATGACCTCGGTGCTGATGACGCCGGACGGCCGGGTCGTCGAGGCGGAGGCCGCGCACGGCACGGTGACGCGCCACTACCGCGAGCACCAGCGGGGCGCCGAGACCTCGACCAACTCGATCGCCTCGATCTTCGCCTGGACGCGCGGGCTCGCCCATCGCGCCAAGCTCGACGACAATGCCGGGCTTGCGCGCTTCGCCGCCACGCTGGAGAAAGTCTGTATCGATACCGTGGAAGCAGGCTTCATGACCAAGGACCTGGCGCTGCTCATCGGACCCGAGCAGAAATGGCTCTCCACCACAAAGTTCCTCGACAAGGTCGCCGAGCACTTGAACACAGCGATGGCGGGATCGAGCGATCAGCTTTCCGAAAGTAAGTCGGCGTGAGCGGACGTCATGGTGCAAGCCTTTCTTAACTTCATCATATTTGCAGTATTGGGACGGATGGAGGTTTCGCCCCCGATGTGAGGGCCATGATCGGAGAGCATTCTTGAGGCGAAAGGACGCGATCGCAAAGTTGCATGGGTGTGCCTCGGCGGTTGCGGCGCGCGGCGCAACCGCACTTTATCTCTACGGTTCGACTGCTCGGGACGACTCCAGGTCCGAGAGCGACCTCGACCTGTTCATCGATTACGATCCGGATGGACGATTCAACGCATTCGATCTTGTCGGCTTGAAGCTCTTTCTCGAAGAGCGCATAGGCGTTCCGGTCGACATTACGACGCGTGACGGTCTGCATCCGGCTCTGCGCAGACGGATCGAGGAATCGGCCGTGAAGGTCTTCTGATGTCGCGCGATTTTGGCTACGCAATCGACGATATATTGGAGGCTATCGAGAGAATCGAACAGGTCGTAACAGGAAAGTCGTTAGCCGATTTCGAGGCAAACTGGCAATTGCAGTACATCGTTCAACGCGGCATCGAAATCATCTCGGAAGCAAGCCGCGTCATTCCAGATGATTTGAAGCGCACCCGGCCTGAGATTCCTTGGGACAGCGTCAAGAGCATCGGCAACGTGCTTCGGCACGAATATCGGGCAATCTCGAATCCCCTGATCTGGCGGGTCGTCACTGACGAACTTCCGCGCTTGCGCAACGCCATAGAGGCGATACGCGACATGCGGCGTTCCTGATCATTCGGCATGCCGCTATGCTGGGCGGGGCGCCTCGAGAGCGGAAAAGCCAAAGGGAACGCGGAAGGCCTTACCCGTCAACCGCCGTCGATGGCGGTTGCGATCGCCTCGAGCGCGGCGTCGGCCTTGGAGCCGTCGGGTCCGCCGGCCTGCGCCATGTCGGGACGGCCGCCGCCGCCCTTGCCGCCGAGCGCTTCGGCGCCCTTGCGCACAAGATCGACGGCGTTGAATCGCGCGGTGAGATCGCTGGTCACGCCGACCACGATCCCGGCCTTGCCTTCGCCGGTGACGCCGACAATCGCGACGACGCCCGAGCCGACCTGCTTCTTGCCTTCGTCGGCAAGGCTTTTCAGGTCCTTGATATCGATTCCCGACACCGCGCGGGCGAACAGCTTGACATTGCCGACCGTGCGCATGCCGTCGGCGTGATCGGCGTTTGTCCCGCCGCCCATGGCCAGCCGGCGTTTTGCGTCGGACAGGTCACGCTCCAGACGCTTGCGCTCCTCGAGAAGGGCGCTGACGCGGCCCGGAATCTCCTCGAGCGGCGCTTTCAGCTCGGCCGACACGTCCCTGGCGAGCTGGGCGATGGTGTTTGCATGTTTGCGCGCCGCGCGCCCGGTCAGCGCCTCGACACGCCGCACACCGGCAGCGACCGCGCCTTCGCCCACCACAGAGATGACGCCGATATCGCCGGTGCGCCGTACATGGGTGCCGCCGCACAGCTCCACCGACCAGCCCATGGTGTTGCCGCCGGTCGCGCCCATCGCGACCACCCGCACCTCCTCGCCATATTTCTCACCGAACAGAGCGCGCGCGCCGGATGCGATCGCGTCGTCGACCGTCATCAGATGGGTGATCACGTCGGCGTTCTGCACGACCATGTCGTTGGCGAGGTCTTCGACCTGTTCGAGCTCGGCGCCGCTGATCGGCTTGGGATGGGAGAAATCGAAGCGTAGCCGGTCGGGCGCGACCAGCGAGCCTTTTTGGGCGACGTGATCGCCCAGCACTTGGCGCAGTGCTTCGTGCAGGAGATGGGTGGCCGAATGGTTGCGGCGGATATCGGTGCGGCGGTCGCGGTCGACTTCGAGCGCAAGCGCGTGGTTGCGCTTGAGCGTGCCGGTCTCCACCGCGCCGGTGTGAATGAGCAGATCACCCGCCTTTTTCTGGGTATCGGTCACACGAAAGCACACGCCGTCCGCGCCCATGATCCCGATGTCGCCGACCTGACCACCGGACTCGCCGTAGAACGGGGTCTGGTTGAGCACGACCGTACCGGTCTCGCCGGCCTTCAGGCTCTTGACCTCGCGGCCGTCGCGCACGAGCGCGAGCACCACGCCTTCCGCGCTTTCGGTGTCGTAGCCGAGGAACTCGGTCGCCCCGACTTTCTCGCGCAGCGTGAACCATAGCCTGTCGGTCGCCGCCTCGCCCGATCCCGACCACGCCGCGCGCGCCTTCTCGCGCTGGCGCTCCATGGCGGCGTCGAAAGCCGCGGTGTCGACTTCGATCTCGCGCGCGCGCAACGCGTCCTGCGTGAGGTCGAGCGGAAAGCCGTAAGTGTCATAGAGCGTGAAGGCGACCTCGCCCTTGAGCTTGCCGCCGCGTGCAAGGTCGCGGCTCTCCTCTTCGAGGATGGCAAGGCCGCGCTCCAGCGTCTTGCGGAAGCGGGTTTCTTCGAGCTTCAGCGTCTCGGTGACCAGCGCATCGGCGCGGACGAGTTCGGGATAGGCTTGGCCCATCTCGCGCACGAGGGTCGGCACCAGCTTCCACATCAGCGGCTCGCGCGCGCCGAGGAGTTCGGCGTGGCGCATGGCG
>JANQIP010000190.1 GCA_028282095.1 Xanthobacteraceae bacterium
CCGCGCATCCAATGCCTCATTCCAAGGGAATCATCCACATGAACGCAATCACACCCCAAACCCATCGCAAAACGACTTTTTCAGCAGCCTGCTAGCTAACCCTTATCAAGAGCGGCCAAAGGTATATTAACATAACCACTTGATGGATCGTCAAAGATTGGGGCATTTGTCTGCCCCGAAGAGCTAAATGCGTTATTGCTGCCTTCTTTGAGAAGCACCTGCACTTTCCAAATCACCCGGAAAACCGTCCTCTTCATCGAGGATGTCCACCCACTCTCGACCGTGTCGGTTCTCGTGCAGTTTCGGGCTCTTCGCCGCGCTCCTTGCAGAAGGCGAGGTAATCCTCGACAGACGCAGCAAGCGCCTTTTCCAGCTCGGCGATAGACCTGCCCTGAAAGGTAACGATGTCGCGGAGATTGGCGACTTCGCCATGGAAGATTCCCGCATCCTCGTCGTATTCGACGATTGCCTCATAACCCTTATAGCTCATGGTTGTCATGGCATGATCCAGCTTCTGTCATGAACCGGTCATTCATCGCTTATCGCATCATAGCCACAAAACGGCGCTGCATGGTGCGACGTCCCTTTCGCCTGTCTTTGTACGCTACCGCGCTACGACGATGACTTGCTTGTTGCGTTCAGCCTGTACTGGTCCTTTCTAATCAGCCCCAATGGTTGACCGCATCCGGCGGTCACAGCCGGGGGGCTGAGGGTGGGCATTTCAACGAACAGGACGGACGCTGCAGCGCGTGGCGCGCGCATGCTGCGCACAGCGCTCGGTCCGGCGATTGCAGCTTGGCTCGAAGACCCCAGCGTCGTCGAGGTGATGCTCAACCCCGATGGGAGCCTGTGGGTTGATCGCCTTGCCGGCGGTCTCGCCAACACCGGCGAGCGGCTTGAGCCGGCCGATGGCGAACGCATCCTCCGCCTCGTCGCGCATCATGTCGGAGCCGAGGTGCATGCGGGGTCCCCGCGCGTTTCAGCCGAACTGCCCGAGACCGGCGAGCGTTTTGAAGGGCTGGTCCCGCCGGTCGTCAGCGCCCCCGCATTTGCCATCCGCAAGCCGGCCGTCGCCGTGTTTTCGCTCGAGGACTACGTCGCTGCAGGAATCATGACGGCGGAGCAGGCTGCGGCCCTGCGCGAGGGCATTGCCCAGCGCCGCAATATCCTCGTCGCGGGCGGCACCTCGACCGGCAAGACGACACTGGTCAATGCGCTCCTCGCCGAAGTCGCCAAGACCGCCGATCGGGTCGTGCTGATCGAGGATACCCGCGAGCTGCAATGCAGCGCGCAGAACCTGGTGGCGCTGCGGACCAAGGACGGCATCGCCTCGCTGTCCGACCTGGTGCGCTCATCGCTGCGCCTGCGTCCCGACCGCATCCCGATCGGCGAGGTCCGAGGCGCCGAAGCGCTCGACCTCCTGAAGGCCTGGGGTACAGGCCATCCGGGCGGCATCGGCACTATCCACGCCGGAAGCGCGCTCGGCGCCCTACGCCGCCTCGAGCAGCTCATACAGGAAGCGGTCGTCACCGTTCCGCGCGCGCTTATCGCCGAGACGATCGATGTGATCGCGGTTCTCGCCGGGCGCGGCAGCGAGCGTCGGCTGATCGAACTCTCGGTCGTGCCAGGGCTTGGTCCCACCGGTGATTACGTCCTCGTATCCGCCGATCAACTCAACTCTGCAGGAGAGCCGGCATGATCCGACCGTTCTCAGTCCAACGCTTCGCGTTTGCAGCGATCTCCAGTCTTGCTGCGCTTCTTGCGTCCGGACCTGTTCATGCCGCCGGCTCGAACATGCCGTGGGAGCAGCCGCTGCAGCAGATCTTGCAGTCGATCGAAGGACCCGTCGCCAAGATCATGGCGGTGATCATCATCATCATTACCGGCCTTACCCTTGCCTTTGGCGATACGTCCGGCGGCTTTCGCCGTCTGGTGCAGATCGTGTTCGGCCTGTCGATCGCCTTTGCCGCCAGTTCGTTCTTCCTCTCCTTCTTCTCCTTTGGTGGCGGAGCGCTCGTGTGATGACCGACATGTTGACCCATGAGCTCGCACCCGGATTCGAAGCTCCGGTGCATCGCGCCCTGACCGAGCCGATCCTCATTGCTGGCGCGCCGCGCACCATCGCAATTCTCAACGGTACGCTCGCCGCCGCGATCGGCCTCGGCTTGCGGCTGTGGATTGTCGGATTCCTGCTCTGGGCCATTGCGCACGCGATCGCCGTGTGGGCCGCCCGGCGCGATCCTGCCTTCATCGACGTGATGCGTCGGCATCTGCGCTACCCATCCCACCTCGGCCTGTAAGGGCAAGCCAATGTTCAATCTCGCCGAATATCGCCGCAAGCCACAAACCCTCGCCGACTTCCTGCCCTGGGCCGCCCTGATCGCGCCAGGCGTGGTGCTGAACAAAGACGGCTCGCTCCAGCGCACCGCGCGATACCGCGGACCCGATCTCGACTCGGCAACGCCAGCCGAACTCGTCGGGGCAGCGAGCCGCCTCAACAATGCGCTGCGCCGGCTCGGCTCCGGATGGGCTGTCTTTGTCGAGGCGAGCCGCAATCCGGCGCAGGGCTACCCGCACAGCACGTTTCCCGAGCCGGTCTCGGCGCTCGTCGACATCGAGCGCCGGGCTCAGTTCGAGGCGACCGGCAGCCATTTCGAGAGCGCCTATTATCTCACCTTCCTGTTCCTTCCGCCCGCGCAAGAGAATGCCCGGGCAAAAGCCTGGCTCTACGAGGGGCGCGCGAGCGCCCGCGATGTAGATGGGCACGAGATCGTCAAAGGCTTCATCGACCGCACCGATCGAATCCTGGCGCTGATCGAGGGCTTCGTCCCGGAAGCCGCGTGGCTCTCCGACGCCGAGACGCTGACCTACCTGCACGCCTGTATCTCGACCAAGCGGCACCGCGTCCGCGTGCCCGACGTCCCGATGTATCTCGACGCATTCCTGATCGACGAGCCACTCATCGGGGGCCTCGCGCCACGACTCGGCTCGACCCACCTGCGCGTGCTCACCATCATGGGATTCCCGGCCGCCACATATCCGGGGATTCTCGACGAGCTCAATCGTCTTGCCTTTCCTTACCGCTGGTCCACCCGTGCCATCTGTCTCGACAAGACCGACGCAACGAAGATCCTCGCCCGCATTCGACGCCACTGGTTCGCCAAGCGCAAATCGGTTGCAGCCATCCTCAAGGAGGTGATGACCAACGAGGCATCCGTGCTTCTCGACAGCGACGCTCAGAACAAGGCGTTCGACGCCGACACCGCGCTGCAAGAGCTCGGCGCCGACTTGGCCGGTGAAGCCTATGTGACCTGCACCCTCACAGTGTGGGACGACGATCCGCAAATCGCCGATGAGAAGCTGCGTCTGGCGGAGAAGATCATTCAAGGCCGCGACTTCACTTGCATCGCCGAAAGCGCGAACGCGGTCGAGGCATGGCTCGGGAGCCTGCCCGGTCATGTCTATGCCAATGTCCGCCAACCGCCGATCTCGACCCTCAACCTCGCCCACATGATTCCGCTCTCGGCGGTATGGGCGGGACCTGAGCGCAACGACCACCTGGATGGTCCACCACTGCTCTTTGCGAGGACCGAGGGAGCAACGCCTTTCCGACTCTCGCTCCATACCGGCGATGTCGGCCATGCTCTGGTCGTCGGACCAACCGGAGCGGGCAAGAGCGTGCTGCTCGCCCTCATCGCCCTGCAGTTCCGTCGCTACTCAGACTCGCAGGTGTTTGCCTTCGACTTCGGCGGCTCGATCCGCGCGGCTGCAATCGCCATGGGCGGGGACTGGCACGACCTCGGCGGCGCTTTGTCAGTGGACGCCGTTGAACCGGTCTCACTCGCGCCGCTTGCCGGTATCGACGATCCCGCCGAGCGCGCCTGGGCAGCCGAGTGGATCGCGGCGATTCTGGCCCGTGAAGGGGAACAGGTCACGCCGGAGGTGAAGGAGCATATTTGGTCGGCGCTCTCGTCACTTGCGAGTGCGCCACTCAGCGAGCGCACGCTCACCGGCCTTGCCGTCCTGCTGCAATCCAGTGCGCTGAAACGGGCGCTCAAACCCTATTGCCTGGGCGGCGCCTACGGCCGGCTCCTCGATGCCGAAACCGAGCAGCTCGGCGAAGCCGAGGTTCAGGCATTCGAAACCGAAGGGCTGATCGGAACCGGCGCAGCCCCCGCCGCGCTCGCGTATCTGTTTCATCGCATCGAGGGGAAGCTCGACGGGCGGCCGACCTTGCTCATCATCGATGAGGGCTGGCTCGTTCTTGATGACCTGAGCTTCGGCGCACAATTGCGCGAGTGGCTCAAGACCTTGCGCAAGAAGAACGCGAGCGTTGTGTTCGCGACCCAGTCGCTCGCCGATATCGAAACGAGCGCGATCGCTCCCGCCATCATAGAGAGCTGCCTGACGCGGCTGTTTCTCCCCAACGACCGCGCGAGCGAACCGCAGATTGCCGCGATCTACCGCCGTTTCGGGCTCAATGATCGTCAGACCGAGATCCTCGCCGGCGCAACACCCAAGCGCGACTACTACTGTCAGTCCGCCCGCGGCAACCGCCTGTTCGAGCTGGACCTCGGCGACATCGCGCTCGCCTTCTGTGCGGCCTCCTCCAAAGCTGATCAGGCCGCCATTTCCGAAGTACTCAGCCAATATGGCCGCGCCGGTTTCGCCGCCGCCTGGCTGCGCCGCAAAGGACTCGATTGGGCGGCCAATCTTCTCGAGCCCGAGTTGGCCGCGACGGAAAACACCGACACAGCCGATTTGGAGTTGGCGCCATGACCGCGCACCGCGCGTCTCGCACGCTGAGCCTCAGTGGTATTGCGCTTCTCCTGCTCAGCCTTTCGAGCCCTCCGGGCTTGGCCCAGGCGGTCGTCTACGATCCGTCGAACTATGCGCAGAATGCGTTGCAGGCCGTCCGCGCGCTCGAACAGATCAACAATCAAATCACGGCTCTGCAGAACCAGGCCCGGATGCTGCTCAACCAGACGCGGAATCTGACAAGCCTTCCCCATTCGTCGCTGCAGACCATCCAACAGTCGCTTGCGCGGACGCAGCTGCTGCTCAACCAGACGCAGCGCCTCGCCTTTGATGTGGATCAGATCGACCGGACGTTTCAGCGGCTGTATCCGAACGCCTATTCTGCTCCGACCTCATCACAGCAATTTGCTGGCGCGGCGAAAGAACGCTGGCAGACCTCACGCGCCGCCTTCCAGGATTCATTGCGCGTGCAGGCCGGCATCGTTCAATCGCTCAGTGCCACGCGTAGCGAGACCGGCGCACTTGTCTCGGCAAGCCAGGCAGCCGTCGGCGCGCTGCAGGCCGCCCAGGCCGGCAATCAGCTCACCGCCCTGCAAGTCAAGCAACTCGCCGACCTCACTGCCGTTATCGCCGCGCAGGCCCGCGCCGATAGCCTTGCCAGTGCGCGAAGCGCCGCCAACGAGGAACAGGCCCGCGCCCAACTCCATCGGTTTCTCAACAACGGCCAGGGCTACCAGGCCCAGCCCGTTCAGTTGTTCCACGAGTAAGGCAAGGAAGGCGACGATGCTCAGCAAGCCTCTTTCGCCCGCTCTGTTGTCCATTCCGTCGCCGTCACCCAGCAACAGCGCATCAGTGGATTGACATGAACACTGGCGTCATCGACCGCTTCACCCTTGTGTTTTCCCGGTATATCGATTCGGGATTCGGCCTGCTGGGCGGCGAAGTCGCATTCCTTGCCTCGACCCTGATCGTCATCGACATCACGCTTGCAGGCCTGTTCTGGGCCCTGGGCGCCGAAGACGATGCGCTCGTGCGCCTGATCAAGAAGACCCTCTATGTCGGGTTCTTCGCGTTCCTGATCGGCAACTTCAACGCCCTCGCCAAGATCGTCTTCGACTCCTTCGCCGGCCTTGGCCTCAAAGCCGCAGGCCCCAGCCTCACCGCTGACCAGCTTCTCCAGCCCGGCCGCATCGCCCAGGTCGGGATCGACGCCGGCAAGCCTATCCTTGAGGCGGCAAGCCAGCTCCTCGGCTTCACCTCGTTCTTCGAGAACTTCGTCCAGATCGCTGTCCTGATGATCGCGTGGTTCATTGTCCTGGTGTCTTTCTTCATCCTGGCGATCCAGCTTTTCGTTACTCTGATCGAATTCAAGCTGACGACGCTTGCGGGCTTCGTGCTCGTTCCCTTCGGCCTGTTCAACAAGACCGCGTTCCTCGCCGAACGCGTGCTCGGCAATGTGGTCGCCTCCGGCGTCAAGGTGCTGACGCTCGCCGTCATTGTCGGTATCGGCACGACCTTGTTCGGCGAATTCACCGGCGGGTTCGGCGGCGACCAGCCGACGCTTGAGGACGCCATGGCGCTGGTGCTTGCGGCGCTCTCGCTTCTCGGCCTCGGCATATTCGGTCCGGGGATCGCAAACGGGCTGATCAGCGGCGGGCCGCAACTGGGCGCCGGCGCCGCGGTCGGAACAGCCCTTGCCGCCGGCGGAATGGGCGTTGCGGGAGCGTTGGGCGCACGCGCCGGTGCCGGCGCACTCACCGGCGCCATGCGTGGTAGCGCATCCATGGCCGGTGGCGCAGCATCCGCCTATCGCGTGAGCGCCGCGGCCTCCAGTACGACCGGCGCACGTGCCGCAGCTGCCGGGACAGCGGGAGTAGCCCGCGCAGGAGCCTCGGCGATCTCCGAGAGTTTCGGCGCAATGGTCGGGCCTCGCGGAGCGGCTGTTTCTTGGCCCGCGTCGACCAGCGCTCAGGCCAGCGCGCCGGAATGGGCGCAGCGCTTCCGCCGCCATCAGAGGATCGCGCACGGCGCCTCTGTTGCCGCACACAGCGTACGCTCCGACGACCATGGTGGCGGCGGAACCTCGATCTCATTGTCGGAGGATCGCCGATGAGGCTGTTTCGCCGGCCGTCCGTTCGTTACGGCAAGACGCCGAAACCCGAGACACCGTATCACAAGGCAAGTCAGGTCTGGGACGAGCGCATCGGCTCGGCCCGCGTCCAGGCCCGCAACTGGCGACTATTTGCGTTCGGCAACCTCACGCTCGCCGGCGGACTTGCCTTGGCGCTGATCTGGCAGCATAGCCGCGACGCCGTGACCCCTTGGGTCGTCGAAATCGATCGCCAGGGCCGCGCCCAGGCGGTCGCACCGGCTTCTGCGGACTATCACCCGACCGATCCGCAGATCGCCTGGCATCTGGCACACTTCATAGAGAATGTGCGCTCGATCCCCGCCGATCCCGTCATCGTTCGTCAGAACTGGCTCACGGCCTATGATTACGTGACCGACAAGGGCGCACGCGCCCTCAACGACTATGCCCGCATCAACGATCCCTTCGTCCAGATCGGCAAGGCACAGGTGGCGGTCGAGGTCTCAAGCGTGATCCGGGCTTCACCCGGCTCCTTCCGTGTCGCCTGGGTCGAGCGCCGGTACGAGAACGGCAGCCTGGCCGCCACCGAACGCTGGACCGCCATCCTCACCGTCGTGATCTCGCCCCCGCGCGATGCCGAACGCCTGCGCAAGAATCCGCTCGGCGTGTTCGTCCATGCCCTCAACTGGTCGAAGGAGCTCGGCTGATGTGGTCCCGGTCAGTGATGTGCGTTCTTGCCGCGACCTTGCTTGCCGGCTGCGCCAGCCCGAAGCTGCCGAGGATCCGCTATGACGATCCGCCCGAGCCGGCTGTGCTCCAACCCGAGCCGCCCAAGCCAGTCGAGATCGTGGAGCTTCCGAGACCGCTGCCGCTGCCGGGACAACTCAAGCCGCTCCCCACCCACAGATCGGCACCCGAGCCGTATGACCCGCGGCAACGGGTCGATCGTGCCAATGCCGCGGCGCGGGTCGAACCCAGCCGCTCCGGTTACATCAATGCCATCCAGGTCTATCCCTTCACCGAAGGCGCGCTCTATCAAGTCTATGCCGCGCCGGGACAGGTGACCGACATCGCCCTTCAGGAGGGCGAGCAACTCGTAGGCTCCGGCCCGATCGCCGCCGGCGATACCGCGCGCTGGATCATCGGCAATTCCGAGAGCGGAACGCGCGCCGATAAGCGCATCCATATCCTGATCAAGCCGACCCGGCCCGATCTCCTCACCAATCTCGTCATCAATACCGACCGCCGCACCTATCACCTCGAGCTGCAATCGACCGAGAACACCTATATGGCCTCGGTCTCCTGGCACTATCCGCATGACCGACTGATTGCGCTGCGCCAGCAGAGCATCGTCGCCGAAGCCGCGGTGCCGGTCGCAACCGGCCTCGAGATCGACAATCTGCGTTTCCGCTACGCCATCGACGGCGACTATCCGCCCTGGCGACCGTTGCGCGCCTTCGACGACGGGAAGAAGGTCTACATCGCGTTTCCGCGCGGGATCGCCCAAGGCGAAATGCCGCCCCTCTTCATTATTGGTGCGGCGGGCAGGACCTCGGAGCTCGTGAACTACCGCGTGCGCGGCAACCATATGGTCGTGGACCGGCTGTTTGCCGCCGCCGAGCTGCGCCTCGGCGACGGCCGTTCCGAACGGCGCGTTCGCATTGTGCGGATCGACCGGAGAGCGCTGTGGTGACCGGTCGATCCGACGATCGTCCCGGCCGCGAGCGCGACCTCGCGGCCGAGCTGCGCCTGCATCCCGAGCGCCCGGCGGTGATGCGTTTGTCACGCAAGGTGATCATCGGGCTGGCGGCAATAGCGGCGTTAGCGGTTTCCGCGGCGCTGATCTGGGCACTGACGCAAGGACCGCGCAAGCCGGCCAACAGCGGTGAGCTCTACAATACCAAAAGCAAGCCGCCGCCTGATGCGCTTGCCGCCCTGCCGCGCGACTACGCCGCGATCCCCAAGCCAAAACCGCCATCGATCCCACCAGGTGTTCCGCCACTCGGCCCGCCGCTACCCGGCGATCTCGGCCGACCGATGCTGAGCGCCGGCGTGGCGCCACCTGGATCCTTCCCTGGAGCCGATGCGGCCCGACAGAAGCTTGCACAGGAGCAAGAAGCCGCGCGCACAAGCAAGCTGTTTGTGAGTGTCAACGTAACGCAACCGACTATCGCCTCCGTCGCACCACCAAGCTTAGCCTCTCCAGCCGAGAGCCTTTTCACGTTCAACAGCGGTCAAGAGACCGTACCCCTCGACGCTGAGCGGGCCCAGAACATGCAGGATCGCAAGTCGGCCTTCTTGAATGCCGCGGTCGATCGCAAGACGGTGAGCCATGATCGTCTCGCTGACCCGTCGTCGCGTTACATTCTTCAGGCCGGTGCCGTGATCCCGGCTGCCCTCATCACCGGGATACGGTCCGATCTGCCGGGCCAAGTCACTGCCCAAGTGACAGAGCATGTCTATGACAGCCCGACCGGCAACCATCTCCTGATCCCGCAAGGATCGAAGCTGATCGGCCGCTACGACAGCCAGGTCACCTTTGGTCAAAATCGCCTTCTTCTTGTCTGGACCCGGCTGATCCTGCCGAACGGCCGCTCGATCACTCTGGACCGCCTGCCCGGCACCGACCCGCAAGGCTTCGCCGGGCTTCAAGACGAGGTCGATCACCATTGGGGGCGGCTCGCGGCCGCCGCCGCGCTCTCGACGCTGCTCGGCATCGGCGCCGAGCTCGGCGCCACCAACACCGAAAACAACCTCCTGCAGGCACTCCGCCGCGGCGCCGCCACGACCTTCAACCAGACCGGCCAACAGGTCGTGCGAAGAAACCTCAACATCCAGCCCACACTCACCATCCGGCCGGGGTTCCCGATCCGCATCATCGTTGCCAGGGACCTTTTGCTCGCGCCGCACCCGCAGTGATCCTACGCCCGCGAACTTCCGCTGCGTCCACACATTCTACTGGCCATCAGAGGCACGCAGTGAAGCCTAACCGGAGAACGCAATGGAAAAGCTCAAGCTAACCGCTCCAATTGACGACAAGCCCGTCAAGCTCACAATCGAATTACCGGCCCAGGTGCACCGTGACCTCGTCGCCTACGCCGACGTGCTCAGCCGCGAAACAGCTCAATCCATCCAACCCGGCAAGCTCAAGCGCGCCGATGCTCGCCGAAGTGATGGAGTGCAATGGCGCATTCCAAAATGTGCAGAAACTGTCGCCATGGCACTGGCAGACGCGCAATCTCCCGCAACGGAGAGTCATGATTGCTCTTCACTCATATAGCGACACCATTGTTGTTCATGTTATGTTCTTACACCAACCCAATTACCTCATCTCATCATGTTGGCGCCGCACCACAAGAAACGGAGTAGCGAATGTTCTAACGGTCCGGGGATCGCACACGTCACACGAGCCTTCCGCGAGCCGATTACGATTCGTTAGAATTGTCCAAAACTTGTCAGACCAATCGCAACGAGTCTGGGATATTGAACGCGGCAGTGATCGTGCAGCGTGACGATCGTCGACGCCCTCGCCAAAATAGAAAAGCGCCGCTCGCTTTTCGGGAAAAAATTTCTGGGAAACGCGTTACCTCAGCATGATTTGCCGTTTCACTATGTTGCGAGAAGCTGTCCTCAATACCGTCTACGAGTTGGCGGCCGCGACGAAAGTTGTGAGCACTTGGTTCTTCGAGACGGTCATTGCGAGGGAAGCAAGAGAAGACGACCTGCCGAATCCGGTTTTTCTCGTTGCCCATCCTCACGATATCCGGCGCACGAGCCGATAACGCAATAATCCTCCCATACCACTACATCGTTAGTTCTCGATGTTATCTTCGCCAGCGATGTGTCTCGACATGATCGCCGCAGGCCTTGCCAGCGAAGTCGCATGGCTGGCGACCTGACTGGTGCTGTTGTGAAGGTCAGATCGTCTGGTTGTAGGCCCCGACCTCGGGATTGGTGCGCAGCACCGCGTCCACGGCGTGAAACATGTCGCGCATGCGCGCCTCGGAGACCGGACTCTCGACCACGACGACCAGCTCCGGCTTGTTGGAGGAGGCGCGCACCAGGCACCAGGTGCCGTCGCCGGCCGTCAACCGCATGCCGTTGATCGTCATGAGATCGCGGATCGGCTGTCCCGCGACCGGCACGCCCGCTGCCTTCGCCGCCGCGAAATGCTGCACCACCTTTTCGACCACGCCGTATTTCGCTTCATCAGGACAGTACGGTGACATGGTCGGCGACTGCCAGGTCTTGGACAGCGCATCCTTGAGCTCGGACAGACTTCGCCCGGGGTTGCGATCGAGCAAGTCGTAGATCGCGATCGCAGAGACGAGCCCGTCGTCATAGCCGCGCCCGAACGGCGCATTGAAGAAGAAATGCCCCGACTTTTCAAAGCCCGCGAGTGCGGCAAGCTCCTTCGTGCGGCGTTTCATGTGGGAATGGCCGGTCTTCCAATAGTCCGTCCTGACGCCGAGCTGCTGCAGCACCGGGTCGGTGGCAAACAGCCCCGTTGACTTGATGTCCACGACGAACAATGCGCCCAGATGCACGGCCGCCATGTCGCGCGCGAGCAGCACGCCCACCTTGTCGGCGAATGTCTCCTCGCCGACATCGTCGACGACGCCGCAGCGATCGCCGTCGCCATCAAAGCCGAACCCGACATCGGCATTGCTCGCCAGCACGGCGTTGCGCATGGCGTGCAGCATCGCCATGTCCTCAAGATTGGGATTGTAGCGCGGGAACTTATAGTCGAGCTCGGTGTCGAGCGGCACGACCTCGCAGCCGATCCGTTCCAGCACTTTCGTCGCGAACGGGCCGGCGGTGCCGTTGCCGCAGGCGCATACGACTTCGAGCGGACGCTTGAGCTTCGGCCGATCGGTGAGGTCGGCGATGTAGCGCGCCGGAAAATCCGGGACGAATTCAAAGGCGCCGCCGCTGCCAGATCGAACTTGGCGCCGAGCACGATGTTCTTGAGCAGCGCCATCTCGTCGGGACCGAAGGTGAGCGGGCGATCCGCCCCCATTCTCACGCCGGTCCACCCATTGTCATTGTGGGACGCCGTGACCATCGCGACGCATGGCGCATCGAGCGCGAACTGGCCGAAATAGGCCATCGGCGTCGTTGCAAGGCCGATATCGTAGACCTTGCAACCGGTGGCGAGCAGGCCCGTGACCAGGGCATATTTGATCGCGGCGGAGTAGCTGCGGAAATCATGGCCGACAACGACGTCCGGCCGCACGCCCAACTGGCGGATCAAAGTGCCGAGGCCGAGCCCAAGCGCCTGGGCACCCATCAGGTTGAGCTCTTTCTCAAACAACCAGCGCGCATCGTATTCGCGAAAGCCAGTCGGCTTCACCAACGGCTCGGTTTCTTATGCATAGGTGTTCGGCGAGAGGGCGTGCTTGGGAATCGGATACATGCGCGTATTCGGCTGGTGAGGTTATGACATGTTGGCTCCCCCATCGAATTGCAGAAGGTCAGACATGCCCGCAGTGGTCTAATCGGTCTCCGTTAGGCGGTCAATGGAAATGTTCACCATGGTCATTGACCATAGTAAGATTTTTTCATGGAACAGATCTCGATCTCGAAGTTCAAGGCCACATGCCTTGCCGTGCTTGAGCGCGTACGTCGGACCCGCGAGCCGGTGCTGATCACAAAACGTGGTATGCCGGTCGCCGAAATCACACCCGTACCTAAGGCAGAGGCTGGCGCCTGGCTCGGCGCGATGGCGGGCACCGTCGAGGTCGTTGGCGATATCGTCACCGCTCCCGCTGAGCCGGCGGACGCCTGGGAGGCGCTCGACGAGCGAGGCTCCTGCTCGACATGCACATCTGGATCTGGAGCCTGACCAGTCCCGACCGCCTCGTGTTCTATGTTCGTTCCGAATTCTCCGATCCCAAAAACGAACTCTGGCTGTCGGCAATCAGCGTTTGGGAGTTCCTTGTTCTGGTACGGAAGGGCCGTTTGCGGCTGACCGGTGATGTGGACCAGTGGGTGGTGGACGCACTTGGCTGCGCGCCAGTGCGCAAGGCGCCGATCACATACGCGATGGCGCTTGAAAGCCAACGACTCGCGCTCGATCACTGCGATCCTGCCGACCGGTTCATTGCCGTAACGGCTCGCCTGCTCGAGGCAACGCTGGTCACGGGGGACCAGCGCTTGATCAAAGCGGACGATCTGAAGGTCTTGGCCAACCGATAAAGGATGCGCCAAGCGACAACGTTCGATACGTCCACAGCAGAGCCGGCGACACACGAGTCCCGTCAGATTCTATTGTATTTGTCCTCAATGCGCACAATGTCGTCTTCGCCGAGGTAGCTGCCGGTCTGCACTTCGATGACTTCAAGCGGGATGCGCCCCGGGTTAGCGAGCCGGTGGACCGATCCGATTGGAATGAAGATCGATTCGTTTTCGTGGACGATATGGGTCGCATCCCCAATCGTCACCTCGGCGGTGCCGCGCACCACGACCCAATGCTCGGCGCGATGGAAATGGCGTTGCAGCGATAGCTTTCCGCCGGGCGCGAGCACCATCCGCTTCACTTGGAAACGATCGCCATGATCGAGCAGATCGTTGTGCCCCCAGGGGCGCCAGCTTCGCCGATGCAGGGTTGCCTCACCACGGCCCTGCTGCTTGAGCTGCGCGACCACAGCTTTGACCTCCTCGGCACGCGCACGGGGCAGCACGAGAACCGCATCCGGCGTCGTGATGATGAGGAGATCGCGCACGCCGAGCGCGACGGTGAGCTTTTCCTGCGCATGGATCAGGCAATCGCGCGTCTCGAACATCGCAGCCTCGCCTGACGAGACATTTCCCGCTTCGTCGTGGGGCAATGATGTCGAAGACCGCGTCCCAGCTTCCGATGTCCGACCAACGAAAGCGGCACTCGATCACCGCGGCTCGCGTGGTCTTTTCCATTAGGGCGTAATCGATCGACGTTTGCGGCGCTTGTCCGAACGCCTCCGCATCAAGCCGCACGAAGCCGAGGTCGGTCTTGGCGCGATCGACCGCCGTTGCGGCCGCTTGCTCGATTGCCGGCGCGAACTGCGCGAGCTCAGACAGCAAGGTGTCGGCGCGAAACAGAAAATTTCCCGAGTTCCACAAGTAGCCGTCGGCGACATAGCCGCTTGCGGTTGCGGCATCCGGTTTTTCGACAAAGGCTGCAACGGCGTGACATCCATCAATACCGAGCGGTCCGCCGCGCCGGATATAGCCGTAATTCGTCTTTGGCGCGGTGGGGGAATACCAAAGGTAACGATTCGCCCGGCCGCCGCGGCATCCCGCCCTGCGGCGCAGGCGGCGTGAAATAGATCCTCGTCGAGGATCACATGGTCGGCTGCCAGCGTAAGCACGACCGCGTCGGGATCGCGCCTGCACGCAAGCACAGCCCCGGCGGCGATTGCGGGGGCCGAGTCGCGTCGCATCGGATCGAGGATGATGGTTGCGTCGATCCCCAACTCCTCGGCCTGCGCGCGCGAAGAACCGAAAGTCATTCGCTGTCATGATCAACGGCGGCGCGAACAGATCGCAATCCGAAACGCGCGCGAGCGCCTGTTGAAAGGTCGAGCGCTCGCCGACAAGCGGTAGGAACTGTTTCGGCATCGCGTCACGCGACACCGGCCACAACCGCGTGCCGGCTCCGCCAGCAAGCAGCAGCGGGACGATTTTCGCTTCAGCCATGTGCAGCCCATTCATAGCGCAAGCAACGGACCCTATGCTCACTAAGGTTGAAGTGCTGCGCAGCCAAAGTCACGACCTCCGGCATTGTCGGTAGTGGAGCCAGCTCGCACGAGCAGTAGTCCATTGAACGATCAAGCCGAGCGATAGTCGTTAGTTTTCGAATGGATCGTCGACCGATAGGATGCGTCTTGTTACATGTTAGTAGGGTCTGGCAGCGCGCTCGATCATGAGAGAGCAGCGGCTATCCGTTCTTGGCCGCCGTCCAGCGCCGCAGCGCGGCCAACGCTTTCGTAGATGAAGCCCCGGCGGCGCATCTCGTCGGGCTGATAGACATTACGCAGATCGACAAGAACGGGCTGTTTCATTACCTGCTTCAAGCGACCGAAATTGAGCGCACGAAACTGCTCCCATTCGGTAACGATAACCAACGCGTCAGCGCCCGTGGCGCAGGCGTAGGGGTCGTCGGTCAGAGCCACCTCAGGCAGGAGGCTGTTCGCCTGTTCCATCCCGACCGGGTCGTAGACACGCACCTGCGCCCCGTGATCAGTAAGCGCGGTGATGAGCGGAATCGACGGGGCGTCTCGCATATCGTCGGTGTTGGGCTTGAAGGTCAGTCCTAACACTGCGATCACTCGCTCCCGCAATTGGCCCCCGAGCACTGCCAAGACTTTGCGTGCCATCGCGCGCTTGCGCATGTCATTGACCGCCATCACCGTTTCGACGATCCGCAGCGCGACAGCGTTATCTTGGGCGGTCTTAATGAGCGCAGTCGCATCCTTGGGGAAGCACGAGCCGCCGAAGCCCGGCCCGGCGTGCAGGAATTTGGGGCCGATGCGGTTGTCGAGACCGATGCCGCGTGCCACCTGTTGGACGTCGGCGCCGACCTGTTCGCACAAATCGGCGATTTCGTTGATGAAGGTGATCTTAGTCGCGAGAAACGCGTTGGCGGCATACTTGATCAGTTCGGCGGTGCGGCGGGTACTATAGAGTAGCGGTGCTTGGTTGAGAAAAAGCGGCCGGTAGAGGTCGGCCATGACCTGTTTGGCGCGTTCATCCTCGGTCCCGATCACTATGCGGTCGGGCAGCTTGAAATCACGGATAGCGGCACCCTCGCGCAAGAACTCCGGATTCGAGACCACTGCCGCGTCGGCTTCCGGGCGCACGGCCCGAATAATGCGCTCAATCTCGTCACCGGTGCCGACCGGAACTGTCGACTTGGTAATGACGACGGTGAAACCATCAAGCGCCAAAGCAATCTCGCGCGCGGCAGCGTAGACATAGCTCAAATCGGCATGGCCGTCGCCGCGCCGTGATGGCGTACCGACAGCGATGAACACTGCATCAGCAGCCTGCACTGCGTTCTGGAGATTGGTGGTGAAGTCGAGCCGCATGGCTGCCACATTGGTCCGCACGACGCGGTCAAGGTCAGGCTCGTAGATCGGAATGTTACCCGCTTGCAGCGCCGCGATTTTGACGGTGTCGGTGTCGACGCAGGCGACCTGATGCCCGAAATCGGCAAAGCAGGCGCCCGAGACCAAGCCGACATAACCAGCTCCCACCATGGCAACACGCATCTGTCATCACTCCGTTGCGGCGCGTAGTTGATATCCGCGGCGGCAAACACTCGGTCGCGACCGCGACACTCGATCACCTGAGCCCGCGCCCCGCAGGTGACGATTGGGGAAATCGCTGGTCAGCGATCGTTGGTGCCCGCGCACCGCCCGCTGAATAGCAACGACCCCTGTACCCTTCTCATTGCGGTTCGTGCAAGGCGCGTCGCAGGTCGCGCGAACTGAAGCGTAGCGAAACGGAGCGTGACCTGCGGGCGACGGCCCGAGGCGTAGACTTTCCGAACCGAGCCGATTCGCCGGGACCGACCAACAGTACCCTGTAGCCCGACTAGTCGAGCGCTTCCAAAATTCGAATCATATGCGGTCTTCGAAATGAGCGCGTTTTTCGGTCCAATATCCGAAGCCGGCAACTGAGCGGTTTCCTTCGGTCGTCTAGTTAGAGGCTAGTCTTGCTGTGAGCTCTCGGGCTATTCGATGCGCATCGGCTCCGCTCAAGATATGATGGTCGCTGGATTCGACGCCGCCCTATGATCAGCACTTTCTGGTGACGGTCGATCCAATCGCCGGCGACGAGCTTGGCAAACAGCGTATCACTGTCCGCCTTCAATCGGAACAGGTGCAATCGTCGGAACCTGCATGGCGCAAGCAGGCGGTTGGAAATCTGGTAACGTCGTGCTGCTATATTTGGAAAACGTAGCAACCAGAGGGCTGCAATTACGACGGCGGAATGCTCTGAGTATCAGAGAGCAACAGTATCCAGACCCACTCATTTAGGATACCCGCTCTCAATCTGAATCATTAGATTTGGTCTCTTCGTCAAATCGCAACATGGGCATCAGCTTTCGCTTGGGCCCCATATTCTCCTAATTGCGTAAACGGATGCTACGGCCAAGGAGGCGCCGAACGCTCCCGCCGCGATGTCAATCAATTTTGGATCGCGGCCGGGAATCCATCGTTAGGCAAATTCGAGCGTCCCAGCATACAAAGGAAGCATGATGACGACTGCAAGTAAATGCAAAGGTCGATTCATGCCGATACTTATGATGGCTGCTGCGAGCGCGTAAGCGACGAAGTGCTCGAGTTTTCCCGAGGAAAATACATGCGGACGCTCATTACCCGGAACAAGCGAGAGCACTGCGATGACAATTAAGACCAACCCAGGCGAAAACATGGGAAGCAATCGCAAAATACCTCTCGCTACCATCTTGATTGTGTGTCTTATGGTATAACCCCATGTCATTTCAATCCATAGCGTCGCACGAGATACTACAGCTTCATTGTGGCAGCTAGATGTTTAAAAACTCTGATGCGGCAAATGAATGAACAGTTACATTCGCCCCCCCAACCTGCGAGGAAGTCGACATAAGCACCAGATAACCCTTCGCGCAGCTCGATTTTGGCACGCCAACCAAGTTCGGTCAGCTTTGACCCATCAAGCAATTTTTCGGTGTCCCATCTGTTTCGGCATATGTGTGATTCAAGAGTGGTGGCCTGATTCGCGGGAGGGTAACCGATGTGGACGACAGAGAACCGCAAGCGTTACGACCGCAGCCACCTGCGTTACCCGAGCGACCTGACCGACGAGGAGTGGACGTTGGTGGAGCCGCTGATTGCGCCAGCCAAGCGTGGCGGCAACCGTCGCCACGTCAACGTGCGTGAAGTGATGAACGGGGTCATGTATGTGTTGAGCACCGGCTGCCAGTGGCGAGCGGTTCCCAAGGACCTGCCGCCGCGCTCGACGCTGTTCGACTATCTCGACCTGTGGAGTTGGGATGGCACGCTGGATCGCATTCATCACGCGCTTTATGTCGCCTGCCGGGAGCAAGATAGCGACCGCGAGGCAAGCCCGACTGCCGCCACCATCGACAGCCAGAGCGTGAAGAGCGCGGAAAAAGGGGGCCCCGGATCGACCCGCATGGCTATGATGCGGGCAAGAAGATCAAGGGCAAGAAACGCCATATCCTGGTAGACACGTCCGGCCTGGTGCTGCACGCCATCGTTCACTCCGCCGGCCTTCAGGATCGCGACGGCGGATTGTTGTTGCTGGCCACGCTGTTCGGACTGTACCCGTTCTTGAAAAAGCTGTTCGCCGACGGCGCCTATCAGGGACCGGAATTCCGCAAAGGGCTCAAAAAAATACTCCCCTATCTCGAACCCGAATTCGTCAAGCGCCCCGACCATGCTAAAGGGTTTGTATTGCTCCCCAAGCGCTGGATCGTCGAACGGTCAATTGCTTGGCTCAATCGCTGTCGCCGGCTCGCCAAGGATTGGGAAAACCTCAATCGCAAGGCACTGGCCTTCCTCCGCCTCGCCTCCATCCGCCTCATGCTGCGAAAACTCTGCAATCCTACCTAATGTTTCCGGACAGACTCTGAAGGCTCTTGATCTTTTCGGGCGTTTGCAGGCTCATCGCCAATCACCCATCCTCACCACGTTCGGAAGCGCACCAGAAGTCAGCGCCCTTCCCTCCACCGGCATTACCCAGTTTCAGCGGTCATATGGCCCTGTCCGACTCCCGCCGGAGCCGCCGCCCTCGCAGCGGCGTCGAGGCCGCGACCCTCGCCCACGACGCGTTCATCAATGACGCAGATGCTGGACATCTCAAGCGACACGTCGATTCCCACGAAGAACTGCATTTTGGCGTGCTCCTTTGGCGATCGGGCAGCCAGCATAATTCTCGAATTGGCGAGGAAGGGCGCCGGCAGCCCGATCAGCGCATCTCTACGTGTTCTGCGGCCGCCATCTGCTCGCCGCCAGGCTGCGGCGCGCCGACCTGGACGCGGCGTCCGGCGCGGTCGAGGAGATCGCACGCATTGTCGCGCAGGTTCGGCGTCAGTGGCCGCGGGTGCGCATCCTGTTGCGCGCCGACTCAGGCTTTGCACGCGATGACCTGATGGCTTGGTGCGAGGCCAATGGCGTCGACTTCCTTTTCGCCCTGGCGCGCAACCAGCGGCTCGTCTGCGAGATTGCAACCGAGCTTGATCGCGTCGCCGCCAAGAGCCGACGCACCAGCCGGCCGGAGCGCCGCTTCAAGAGCTTCATGTGGACGACGCGCAAGAGCTGGAGCTGCCGGCGCCGGGTTGTCGCCAAGGCCGAATGGACACAAGGACAAGCCAATCCGCGCTTTGTCGTCACCTCGCTCCGCCGCGACGCGTGCAAGGCCAAGTATCTCTATGAGAAGCTCTACGCCCGCGGTGAGATGGAGAACCGGATCAAGGAATGCCAGCTCGACCTCTATGCGGATCGCACCTCGGCCGCCACCATGCGGGCCAATCAGCTGCGCCTATGGTTTCACTCGATGGCTTACGTCCTGATCTGCGCCCTGCGCCGCATCGGCCTCCACGATACCGACTTCGCGCAGGCGACCTGCGGCACCATCCGCCTCAAGCTCCTCAAGATCGGTGCGCTGGTTCGCATCAGCGTCCGCCGCATCAAGATCGCCATGGCGTCGGCCTGTCCGGCCGCCCAAGTTTGGCGACGGGCCGCGATCCGTCTCAAAATCGCAGCCATCGCCCGCGCCTCGCCCGCATGACACGCCCCGCCGCGGCGCCACCCTCGCGGCACCAACCCATTGGCCCACGGAGAACCAAAAAGATAAACCACAACGCGTCCTTGGGCGCCACCGACCCGCATGGCTCCAGCAAACCAGCCATCAAACGCCGATAATCCCTTGCGCAATCCACTAATAGCGTGAGAAATCCGCGCTAGGGTCGACCGACATGCACCAGGAGATCGACATCCGTTACGTCGTGACCTTGCTCAAGGGCTCGGCGCGGTATTTTCACGAGAACGTCTATTGCCAACGCGGGCAGACGGAGAACCTGATCAAGCTGCATAAGGCGTAGTTGGTGTCGGATCGCATGTCGTGTCACAGCGCGACCGCCAATCAGGTACGGCTCGTACGTCAGGTACGGCTCGTACTCCACACCGCCGCGCTCTAGGCTGATGCATGGCGTGCACGCCGCGATCCTGAGGCCAGGCCCGCTCGCCAAGTGCGGGTTCTTGACTACAATTGATCGCCTGCTCAAGATCGGGGGGCGCGTGATCGAGCATCCCGCGCGGATCCGCGTCCAGCTGTCGACCAGTTGCTCGGACGCCGCGCTGTTCCGCTGCGTCGCCCTCGGCCTCTTGCCCTAGGCCCATCGGCCGCGGAGTCGTGTGCCGAACCGCCGACATAGCAGATCAAGCGCCCAACGCGCTGCATCACGAGTTGCCTCACACCGATTCCGCCGGACGGAACGTCGGCACGCGTCAGTTCGCTTCATGTGCAAAAAAGAACGTCGCGCAGCATGATCCGGGCTCACACCGTGCAGGTCGCGACCGCCAAGAGAATCCGACTGCCTGGAACACCACGCCGGCCTCGCGGCGGATTTCGTCCACGCACTTGAGGGCCCACATGTATCCCGATCAGCGCCACACGCCGGTTGGAGGCCCCGGGAAAAATGCCGACCCTCCCGATTGGGGCTTAGTTCGACGCCTATTTTGGGCGAGGACGATATCGTGCGATATGGGGATGTTTACATGTGTTATGCGATCGAATAAGCTTCTTCTGGAAGAATGTGATGCCTGAACCCGCTGAAATCGGACTTTTGGGGGAAGAGCCGAATGAAGACTGCATTGGTCTGTGGCGCCGGAGGCTTTATCGGCTCACATCTCGTCAAGAGACTGAAACGTGAGGGCTTCTGGGTCCGGGGCGCCGACCTGAAGTTTCCCGAATTCGCCGAAACCGAGGCAGACGATTTCATTATTACTGATTTGCGCGAGCCGGCGAATTGCCGCGCCATCGTCGACCGTCGATTTGACGAGGTCTATCAGCTTGCGGCGGATATGGGTGGTGCCGGATATGTCTTCGTCGGCGAGCACGATGCCGACATCATGCATAACTCGGCCGCGATCAATCTCAACATGCTGGAGGCCTGCAAGAACCGCACGATCAAGCGGATCTTCTACTCCTCCTCCGCCTGCATGTATCCGCAGCACAATCAGCTTGATCCGAATGCCCCGGTGACACGGGAGGACAGCGCCTATCCGGCCGACCCGGACAGCGAATATGGCTGGGAGAAGCTGTTCAGC
>JANQIP010000220.1 GCA_028282095.1 Xanthobacteraceae bacterium
CACCACTGCGATGACATCGAATAGTAGACACTTGATCAATAGGCGGCCTGATGGGTTGTGCGGCTTGCGACCCCCTCCCGGCGAGCTGACGCTCGCCGACCTCCCCCTTTCAGGAGGAGGGGATGGATTTGGTTCTGCGGCGCTGCTGGGGCCGTCCGATACGATCAGGGAATCGAAGTGATGGCCGTTCGTCGTCTCGCACCCGCCTCGATCCAGGAGAATGTCCCGTCGCTCGTGACGTGATGCTCCTCGCCGATTCTCTCGCGACAGACTTTTTTGAGATCTTCGGCGCCGCGCAGCATGCACGGCGTCGTCCCGCACAACTGGACGAGATGGCGGCCGACCGGCTCCAGGTTGAACATGGTGTAGAAGGTCGCGACTTCCAGCACCCGGATGTAGGGCATGCCGAGAATGCCGGCGACATGCTCGATCGCCTTCTGCGGCACCCAGCCGCCCGCCTGTTCCTGCGCCCGCCACAACAACGGGATCACCGCGGAGTCCTGCCGGCCCTCCGGATATTTGGCGATCTGGCCTTTGACCCAGTCGAGATTCTCCGCCGTGAAGGCGAATGTCTCAGGCTGGACCGAAGCGGGAGCGAGACGTCGGACGGCCATCACATTGATTCCCTGGTCATATCGGACGGCCCCAGCAATGCCTCAACCGGAACCGTTATTCCAGGCGGAGCAAGCGCGATCTCACCTTCGCGCTCCTCACCTCCCCCTGAAAGGGGGAGGTCGGCGAGCGACAGCTCGCCGGGAGGGGGTCGCGGCGCGGTATGCTCCCCCTCCTGCCCGGTTGCGCTGAGCATGAGCCGAGCACGCGTTTGAGCGACACGAGCGATTTTGCTCAATACACCTTGCAGATTTCCATGCACATCATTGTTCCATAACCGTAAAACAACAATGCCCTTGGCGTTGAGCCAACGCGTTCGACGGGCATCCGTCGCCTCTGTCAGTGCATGCTGTCCGCCATCAAGCTCGATCGCGAGACCAAGTGCGGGACAATAGAAGTCGAGGATGTAGCGGCCGATTGGATGTTGGCGCCGGAAACGCAGCCCATCGACTTGGTCGCGCCTCAATGCCCGCCACAGTTTCTTCTCCGCGTCCGTCGACACGCCGCGCAGGCGACGCGCGCGCGACGTCATCGCAGTGGTGCGAGCGAAACGTGACCCCCTCCCGGCCGCTACGCGGCCGACCTCCCCCTTCCAGGGGGAGGTGGAATTGAATCCACCCGTTGAACGGAAAGCGTCTTCCTCCATTGCACCGAACGCGCCTTTGCCCGCCGCGCGGAGAGCATCTTCATCCGTTGCACGGAAGCCTTCTGTTGGCCGGAGTGCATCCGCTGCACGGATGCCGACCAACGGTCGACTTTGCTGACGAATGCCGGTCACCGGTCCACCTCGCCGAACACGATATCGAGGGCGCCGATGATGGCGGTCATGTCGGCCAGCATGTGACCCTTGCTGATGACGTCGAGCGCGCTCAGATGGGCGAAACCGGGCGCGCGGATCTTGCACTTGTAGGGCTTGTTGGTGCCGTCGGCGATGAGATAGACGCCGAACTCGCCCTTGGGTGCTTCCGCCGCGGCATAGACCTCGCCGGCGGGCACATGGAAGCCCTCGGTGAAGAGCTTGAAATGGTGGATCAGCGCTTCCATCGAGCGCTTCATCTCTGCGCGCCGCGGCGGCACGATCTTGTTGTCCTCGACCATGACCGGCCCCTGCCCGTCCGGTGAGCGCAGCTTTTCCAGGCACTGCTTCATAATGCGAACCGACTGGCGCATCTCCTCCATGCGCACGAGATAGCGGTCATAGCAGTCGCCGTGCTTGCCGGTCGGAATGTCGAATTCGAGCTCGGAATAGCACTCGTAAGGCTGGGCGCGGCGCAGGTCCCAGGCCGCCCCCGCCGCGCGCACCATCGGGCCGGAAAAGCCCCACCCCCAGGCGTCTTCGAGCGTCATGACGCCGATATCGACCATGCGCTGCTTGAAGATGCGGTTCTCGGTGAGCAGTTCCTCGATGTCATCGAGCGCTTTCAGGAACGGATCGCAGAAATCCCAGATATCGTCGAGCAGCTTTGGTGGAACGTCCTGGTGCACGCCGCCCGGCCGGAAGTAATTGCAATGCATGCGGGCGCCGGACGCGCGCTCATAGAACACCACGATTTTCTCACGCTCCGCGAAGCCCCAGAGCGGAGGCGTGAGCGCGCCGATATCGAGCGCTTGCGTCGTCGTGTTGAGGATGTGGTTGAGCAGGCGGCCGAGCTCGAGAAAAAGCACGCGCATCAACTGGCCCCGCCGGGGAACGGTGACGCCGAGCAGCTTCTCCACCGCGAGACAGAACACATGCTCCTGGTTGATCGGCGCCGAATAGTCGAGCCGGTCGAAATAGGGGATCGCTTGCAGATAGGTCTTGTGCTCGATCAGTTTTTCGGTGCCGCGATGCAGCAGGCCGATATGCGGATCGGCGCGCTCGATAATCTCGCCGTCGAGATCGAGCAGCAGGCGCAGCACGCCATGCGCGGACGGATGCTGCGGCCCGAAATTGATGGTGAAGGTACGGACGGAGGTCTCAGCCATGGCGGCCTCGGCGAGCGTTTTCGTCTCCTGCTCCAGAGCATGATCCCGAAAAGTTGGCAGACTTTTCGGACAAGATCATGCGACTAGATGAAGGGAAGCATGATCCTGAAAAGTTGGCAGACTTTTCGGACAAGATCATGC
>JANQIP010000227.1 GCA_028282095.1 Xanthobacteraceae bacterium
CAAGCGTTGGTGCCGCATCACTAGAGCATGATCCCGAAAAGTTGCAGACTTTTCGGACAAGATCATGCGGCAAAACAAAGAGAAACAGAGTGCGATCGATTCAATCTGAATGGATCGGACTCTAGCATGATCCCGAAAAACCAGCCGCGGCCGCGCCGTTTCCGATCGAGCCCGGCGCCTATCTGAAATCTTAAAGAAAAGGATAAAACCCGCCATGAGCGCTTCGCCGAACGCCGCCGAGATCGCCTCCCCGCCTGCGCGCGGCCGCAGTGGCGAGGTCGACTATGTGGTGAAGGATATTTCGCTCGCCGAATGGGGGCGCAAGGAGATCGCCATCGCCGAGACCGAAATGCCGGGATTGATGGCGACGCGCGAGTCCTACGGGCCGCTGCAGCCGCTGCGCGGAGCCCGGATCGCCGGTTCCCTCCATATGACCATCCAGACGGCGGTGCTGATCGAAACGCTCACGGCGCTCGGCGCCGAGGTCCGCTGGGCCTCCTGCAACATCTACTCAACCCAGGACCATGCCGCCGCCGCGGTTGCGGCCGCGGGGACCCCGGTCTTCGCGGTCAAGGGCGAATCCCTGCAGGAATATTGGGACTACACCCATCGCATTTTCGAATGGGCCGATGGCGGCGCCCCCAACATGATCCTCGACGACGGTGGCGACGCGACGCTGCTTGTGCATCTCGGTCTCCAGGCCCAGGACAATCCGCAGGTCTTGCATCACCCGACCAATGAGGAAGAAGAGGTGCTGTTTGCGGCGATCAAGCAGCGCATCGCCGACCAGCCGGGCTGGTATTCAAAGGTCGCCCAAAGCATCCGCGGCGTCACCGAGGAGACGACGACCGGCGTCCTCCGGCTCTACCAGATGGAGCGCGAGGGTCGGCTGCTGTTTCCCGCCATCAACGTCAATGACAGCGTGACCAAGTCGAAATTCGACAATCTCTATGGCTGCCGTGAAAGCCTGGTCGACGGCATCCGCCGCGGCACCGACGTGATGATGGCGGGCAAGGTGGCGATGGTCGCCGGCTTCGGCGATGTCGGCAAGGGTTCGGCGGCGTCGCTGCGCCAGGCGGGCTGCCGCGTGCTCGTTGCCGAGATCGATCCGATCTGCGCGCTGCAGGCGGCGATGGAAGGGTACGAGGTCGTCACCATGGAAGAGGCGGCGCCGCGCGCCGATATCTTCGTGACCGCGACCGGCAATGTCGACGTGATCACCGCCGATCACATGCGCAGCATGAAGGACCGCGCCATCGTCTGCAATATCGGCCACTTCGACTCCGAGATCCAGGTGCAGGCGCTGCGCAATTTCAAGTGGCACAATGTCAAGCCGCAGGTCGATGAGATCGAGTTCCCCGACGGCAAGCGCATCATCCTTTTGTCGGAGGGGCGGCTCGTCAATCTCGGCAACGCGATGGGCCATCCGAGCTTTGTGATGTCGGCCTCCTTTACCAACCAGACGCTGGCGCAGATCGAGCTGTTCACCAACCCGAGCAAATACGAGAAGAAGGTCTACACACTGCCGAAGCACCTGGACGAGCGGGTCGCGCGGCTTCACCTCGACAAGATCGGGGTGAACCTCACCCGCCTCAATGAGAAACAGGCGACCTATATCGGCGTGCCGCCGGACGGACCCTATAAGCCCGATCATTATCGCTATTGATCGTTCCAGAGATTGGGCAAGCAGCGGCGGCGATCTTTTTCGCCGCTGCAGCGCGACTTGACGCAGCAGGGTCTAGCGGTGACACGCCGCGGCCATGATGTTGCACTAGGCGGGTCGCTGGGACTATGAGTAGTCACGGGAGGCGGACGCCCGGCTGCAGGGGCGAGGCCGGACCGAAGCTCGGCGGTGGAACCGTCTCGGCGTAGGGGCCTCCGGCTGAAGAACCCGACTCGGCGGAATCGAAGCGCCGTCGCGGGGTCGTGCCCTTTGAGCGACGAGATGGAAGATCGGACCAAGCTCTTGCATTCGCTCGCGATCGACCGTGGGCCGGCGCCCGCGCCGTCCCGCGCGCGCCGTTGGCCGCTTTGGACTCTGGCAGCATTGGGCACGCTGGCGATCGCCGGAGGAACCGTATGGTTCCTCGTCCCGCATGAGCCTATGGGCGGTGCCGAACGTCCGCTCGCGATTGCCGATGCCGAATCGGTGTCGACACCGGTTGCGGCCGAACCTGCACCTGCCGCCATCGCGCTCACAAGAAGGGCAGGCCTGTCTGCCTCCGGCTATGTGGTCGCCCGCCGCCGGGCGACCGTTGCCGCCGAGATCACCGGCAAGGTGATCGAGGTGCTGGCCGAGGAAGGCACGGTGGTCGAAGCCGGGCAGGTCCTTGCCCGGATCAAGAGCCGGCTGACCGAGACCGATCTTGCGCTCGCGCGCTCGCGCGCCAAGGCGGCGGAAGCCGCGGCGGCCGCCATCGCCGCCGACCTGCGCGAGGCGGAGCGAATTTTTCAACGGACCCAGCGGCTGGCCAAGAAGGACTTCGCCAGCGACGCGGCGAAAACCCGGGCCGAATCGCAAGTTCACATCCTGCGCGCCAAACTCAATCAGGCGCAGGCCCAATTCGAAACCGCCGAGCTGCAGGCCAGACGTTTCAGCGAGGTGCTCGATCAGCACTTGGTGCGTGCGCCCTTCGGCGGCGTCGTGGTCCATCGCAGCGCCCAGCCGGGCGAGATGATCTCGCCGCTCTCCGCGGGCGGCGGCTACACCCGTACCGGCATCTGCACCATCGTCGACATGGACTCGCTGGAGATCGAGGTCGATGTCAACGAGTCCTTCATCGGCCGGGTCAAGCGCGACGGCGCAGTCACGGCCGTGCTCGACGCCTATCCCGACTGGTCGATCCCCGCTTATGTCATCGCCATCGTGCCGACCGCCAACCGCGAGAAGGCGACCGTGCGGGTGCGCATCGGATTTAAGGAAAAAGACGAGCGCGTCCTGCCCGACATGGCGGTCAAAGTCACTTTCCACGAGGACGACGGCCTCCCCGGCAAGAAAACGTCGGCGGTGCAGTAGCCGTCATCTGAACGCTCCGGAGACTCTCGTTCGATGTCCGACACGCTCGTTCGTCTCGCCCATGTCAGCAAGGGCTTCGTCAAAGGCAAGGAGGCGATCGAGATATTCGACCGGCTCGATCTCACCATTCCGGACCACGATTTCGTCGCTGTGATGGGCCCTTCCGGCTCGGGCAAGTCGACGCTGCTCAATCTTCTCGGCGGGATCGACCGGCCCGATGCGGGCGAGATCTACGTCGCCGGCGAGCGCATCGACGACCTCTCGGAAGGGGGGCTGGCGCGTTTCCGGTCGGCCAATATCGGCTTTGTCTTCCAGTTCTATAATCTGATGCCGATGCTGACGGCGGCGCAGAATGTCGAGCTGCCGCTGCTGCTCACCAATCTGCGCTCGGCCCAGCGGCGGGCCCATGTCGAGACGGCGCTGAAGATCGTCAACCTTGCCGATCGTGCCAAGCACTATCCGCGTGAGATGTCGGGCGGACAGCAGCAACGCGTGGCGATTGCCCGCGCCATCGTATCCGATCCCAAGCTGCTGCTGTGCGACGAGCCGACCGGCGATCTCGATCGCGCCTCGGCCGATGAAATCCTCGGGATGCTCACGGTCCTTAACCGCGACCTCGGCAAGACGATCGTGATGGTCACGCACGACCCGGCAGCGGCGCGATATGCGCGCCGCGTCCTGCATCTCGACAAGGGGCATTTCGTCGAGCAGGAACTCGCAGCGTGAACGATTTCAGCCTCATTCGCAAGAATCTGTTTCGCAAGAAGCTGCGCGCTGGATTGATGATCCTGTCGATCCTGATCGCGTTTGCGATCTTCGGCGTGCTCGCGGCCTTCGAACGGGCTTTCAATGCCGGTGAGGCGACCTCGGAAGACGACCGCCTGGTGGTGGTCAACAAGATCAATTTCACCCAGCCATTGCCGGTTGCCTATTTCAACCGCGTGCGCGCCATGGAGGGCGTGCGGCGCGTGACCCATGCGAGCTGGTTTGGCGGCTACTATCAGGATCCGAAGAACTTCCTGATCGTGATGGCGGTCGAGCCCGAAACCTATCTGCAAGTCATCGACAGCGACATCATCGTGCCACCGCAGATGCGCGAGGCCTTCCTGCGCGAGCGGACCGGCGCGCTGGTCGGCGAAGCCATGGCGAGCAAATGGGGCTGGAAGGTCGGCGATCGGGTACCGATTTCAAGCAGCATCTTCTCGCGAAGACACGGCTCGCAGACCTGGGACATGACGATCGTCGGTATTTTTGACAAGCGCAAGCCGCAGATCGACACCAATTTCCTGCTCTTCCATTATGACTATTTCGATGAGACCCGCTCCTTCGGAAAGGACACGATCGGCTGGCTGGTGCTGCAGACGACGTCCCCCGCGGTCAACGACCGGGTGGCGGATATGATCGACCAGACATTCGCCAATTCCTCCTTCGAAACCGCGACCGACACCGAGAAGGCGTTCAACAAGGCATTCGTCGCCCAGCTCGGCAATATTGCCTTGATCGTCACCCTCGTGGTCGGGGCCGCTTTCGTCACCATCCTGATGATCGTCGGCAACACCATGGTGATGGCGGTGCGCGAGCGCACGCGCGAGATTGCCGTCTTGAAGACGCTTGGCTTTTCCAGCGCCCGCGTGCTGCGTTTGGTCCTTGGGGAGACCTTGCTGCTGGCGCTGATCGGCGGCCTTTCCGGCCTCGCCATCGCCGTGATGGCAACGCTCAGTCTGCGCCGGAGCGTGTCCAATTTCTTGCCGGGCCTCACGCTTGACCCCTGGGTCTTGGTTTTGGGGTTCGTCTTGATGGTGCTGCTCGGCCTTGCGACCGGCCTTGCTCCGGCGATCAACGCATTCCGCCTCAAGATCGCCGACGCCATGGGACGGGGCTAGCGCATGATCCCGAAAAGTTGGCAGACTTTTCGGACAAGATCATGCGACAAGACAAAGAGAAAAAGAGCCGCGATCGCTTCAACCCAAATGAACCGCGCTCTAAAGGCGGTTCGCCATGCCAGGACTTGCGAAAGTGCAATAAGCAATGCGCGCTCATCTCCTGCAAATTCTTGCGGTCACGCTGATCAACATTCGCAGCATTCCGCAACGCTTCTGGCTGTCGCTGTCCACCGTGGTCGCCGTTGCTCTTGTGGTCATGGTGCTGCTGTCGTTCCTTGCGATGGTGACCGGCTTCCAGCGGACCCTGACGAGCGCCGGCGCCGATGACGTCGCCGTCCTCTTGCGCGGCGGCGCGCAGTCGGAGGTCAACAGCGTGATCCGGCGCGAGCAGGTTCGCCTGATCGAGGATGGCCCGGGCATCGCCCGCAGTGCCGAGGACAGGCCGCTGGTCTCAGCCGAGCTTTACCTCGTCGTCGACGGCATCAAGCGGTCGACCCAGACCAAAGCCAACCTGCCGCTGCGCGGGATCGGGCGGGAAGGTGCTGCGGTGCGCAAGGATATCGAGCTCGTCGCCGGGCGCATGTTCGCGCCGGGCGCCAACGAGATCGTGGTCGGTAAGAGCCTGATCGACCAGTTCCAGGGCTTTGAGCTCGGCAATACGGTGAAGTTCGGGACCAGCCGATGGACCGTGGTCGGCGTGTTCGGGGCGGACGGCAGCGTATTCGAATCGGAGATCTGGGCCGACCTGCCGGTGGTGCAGAGCCTGTTCAAACGCAACAATGTGTTTCAGACGGTGCGCGCGCGGCTTGCGAGCCCAACCGCCCTCGCCGAGCTCAAGCGCTATTCCGATACCGATCCAAGGCTTAAGCTCGATGTGAAGTCGGAGAAGGAGTATTTCGCCGATCAGTCGTCACAGACCTCCGATCTCATTCAGAATCTCGGCTGGCCGCTCGCGATCGCGATGGCAATCGGTGCGCTCGCCGGCGCCCTCAACACGATGTACAGTTCCGTCGCCGCCCGCTCGGTCGAGATCGCGACGCTGCGCGCAATCGGCTTCGGCGGATTCCCCGCCTTCGTTGGTACTCTCACGGAGTCTCTGCTGCTTGCCGGCATCGGTGGGATCCTGGGCGCGATCGCGACCTTTCTGGTGTTCGACGGATTCACGGCTTCGACGCTCGGCTCCGGTTTCACCCAGGTGGTGTTCCGTTTCGAGCTGACACCGCTTCTGATCGGCCAAGGTTTGGCGCTCGCCTTGATTGTCGGCCTTATGGGCGGACTGCTCCCCGCCATTCGTGCCGCCCGCATGCCGATCGTCAGGGGCCTGCAGGGCTAGCGATCCATTCAGATTGAATCGATCGCGCTCTATTTCTTATTGTTTGGTCGCATGATCTGGTCCGAAAAGTCTGCCAACTTTTCGGGATCATGC
>JANQIP010000229.1 GCA_028282095.1 Xanthobacteraceae bacterium
GCGATCCATTCAGCTTGAATCGATCGCGCTCTGCTCTCCTTTGTTTTGTCGCATGATCTTGTCCGAAAAGTCTGCAACTTGTCGGGATCATGCTCTAGCCTTTCGCGGCGACCATGAGCCGATTTTGGAACTTCCTTGTCCTGCTCCGATCTCAGCTGTGGTTCGTTCCTCTGCTGATGAGCGCCGGTGCGATTGGTCTCGCGCTTTTGGTGATCCGCTTTGGCAGGCTACTCACCGGCACATCAGAGTCGTGGTGGCTGTACAGCGGCGACGTCGACACTGCACGTGATCTATTGTCGACTCTGCTGTCCGGAATGATCACCATGACCTCGCTCATCGTCTCGGTGACTTTCGTTGTGCTGGCGCTCGCCGCCCAGCAGCTTGGCCCCAGGCTCATCTCGATCTTCATGAGCGACCGTACCATCCAGGCGACATTCGGACTGTTCATCGGGACGGTCGTCTACATACTCTTCGTATTGGAAAACCTGGATCAGTCGCTTGGGTCGGACGCGGTACCACGCCTAGCCGTCACGGTCGCGAGCGGCCTCACTGGCACCTGCCTACTGGCGCTCTTCTTCTATTTGCACAAGGTCGCGCGTTCGATCGTCTCGGACTATGTCATCGCCCGTGTTTCATATGTACTGCGTTCCGCTGCCGACGTCCTGCTTTCGCAAACCGAAAACGAAAGCGATGTTGACGTTCCCACCGAAATTGCGGCGCTGCGGCAGGATGGCTGGCTTGCGATTCGGCAAGGCGGCTATGTGCAGACGATTGATTACAAAGACCTGGTTCCGGCCGCACAGGAAGCCGATGTCGTGCTTCGGGTTGCGGTTCGTCCCGGCGATTTTGTCTTGGAGTCCGGCCCACATATAGAAGTGCTTGGTAAACCGGACAGAATTACGAGTGCCGACCGCGCGGATTTGGGTCAATCGCTTCGCTCGGCAATCGATAACGCCTTTACGATCGGTTCGGAACGAAGTCCGACGCAAGACCTCGAGTTCTCTATTCAACAAATGGTTGAAACAGCGCTGCGCGCCTTGCCACCAGCAATGAACGATCTATTCATCGCTTCCACTGTCATCGATCAACTTGGAGCGGCCTTTCTCCTGATCCTCTCGCGGCCGCCGCAACGGCGGATATTTCATGATCCGATTGGGGAAGTCCGAGTCATTGCAGATATAGTCGATCCCTTACAGGTTATTCGGATTAGCTTCCGCCGTATCAGGCAAAGCGGACCCGAAAACCCGACTATGCTGATCCATCTCGCACAGGCCATCGGCAAGATCACGGCCGCGCTCGACGCTTCCGATCAGGTCGACAAGGATCGCCGCGTGTCCGCACGGGCGATTCTCATCGGGGAGTTGGAGGTCATCGCCGAAACGGCCACGGAATGCGTTCATCCGGCGCAGGACAAAGCGGCCGTTCTCGAGTTTGTTCAACGAACCCTTGAGCAGGCCCAACAGCCACGACAAGCGATTAAAGACATTTGAGGCGGGTTCACTCAGATTGAACCGACCGCGCTCCGTTTCTCTTTATTTCGCATGATCTTTTCCGAAAAGTCTGCCAACTTTTCGGGACCATGCTTTAACTGCCGCGATGCGCGTCCGATGCGAGGGCCGCCGGCGCACCATCGGACAGCGTCTTGATCCAGGCGCGGACCTTGGCGGGCTCGCCGCCGAAATCGTGGACAACATGCAGCCCGAGGCCGCCGGCTTCGCGGGCAGCGGCGATCGCCGGCTCATCGGTGACATCATCGCCGATATAGACGGGCTGGCGCCCGGCGAACGGGTGGATATCCAAGAGCCGACGCACGGCCGCGCCCTTTGAGACGTTGCGGCTGCACAGCTCGAAGGCCATCTTCGCCGGCATGATGTGAAACTGGTCGGCCGCGCCCGCCACCAGCGAGTCCACCGTGCGGCGCACCACCGGCTCCGCATCCGGCGCCAACCGGAAATGGGCGACGATGGAATGCTTCTTCTCTTCGATCAGCACGCCCGGATGCGCGGCCGCAAGGCGCGCGAGACTCTCGCGCCATGCGGCGGGAACATCGACATTCGCCTCCTCGAAGCGCCCATCCGCTAGGCGAATGATCGCGCCATGCTCGGCGGCGACGATCGCATTGAGCGAGGGGAAGAAGCGGTCGATGTCGACAAGCTTGCGCCCGGTCACGAAGGCGAGCGCCCCGTCCAGCGTGTCCCGCAGCCGCATCAGGTCGACGACGAGATCCGCCGGCACGGACACCGCGTCCGGCGACGGCGCGATGTCCAGCAGCGTTCCGTCGACATCGAGAAAAGCCGCCCATTTGCCCGCGGGCGCGTTCATCAGCATCACGCTATCCTCATTGGCCCAAAATGTAATGGCCGTAATCACATATGACGGTGACTCGTGGGGATTCGGCCGACACGACCGGAACTTCTATGATTTCAGGACAAGCCCTGCAACGCAGATGCGACAATGCCGTGACCACGCGGCCCGCCGCGCGCTCACGCGCCGAGCGCGGCGGCAGGCGTGGGCGCGTCCGAGACAATGGCGCCGTCGATCAGTTCGACCCGGCGGTCCATGCGCGCGGCCAGCGAAAGATCATGGGTGACCGCAACGACGGTCTTGCCCTGCGCATGGACGAGATCGCACAGAATGTCGAACACCTGCCCGCTCGACTTGGAGTCGAGAGAACCGGTCGGCTCGTCGGCAAGAATGACCGGGGGATCATTGGCAAGCGCGCGGGCAACGGCAACGCGTTGGCGCTGGCCGCCGGACAATTGGTCGGGTCGCTTGCCCAGATGGTCGGCAAGGCCGAGCGCGGCGAGGATTGAGCTTGCGCGCTCTCGCATCGCCCGCGCCGACAGACTCCCGAGCGCGCGCATCGGCAAGGTTACATTGTCGAGTACCGTGAATTCCGGCAGCAGGAAGTGGAACTGGAAAACGAAGCCAAGCGTCGCGAGCCGCGTGCGCGCCCGCTCCTCTTCCGGCATGGCCGCGGTCGCCCGGCCGCGGATCAGCACTTCGCCCGAGGTGGGCAAGTCGAGCAGGCCGAGCAGATAAAGCAGCGAGGACTTGCCCGAGCCCGAGGGACCGGTGATGGCAAGGAACTCGTTGCCGCCGATTTTCAGGTCGATATGGTGGACGAGCGTGGTCGGCACGATGCCCGGCAATATGCGGGTCACATCGCGCGCCTCGATCAGCGGCGTGCCATTCGCCGCGCTCATGTCGCCCCCCGGATGATCTCGACCGGATGCAGGCGCGCCGCCTTGCGGGCCGGCAGGTAGCCGGCCGCGAACGAGGACACGATCGCGACTGCCGCCGCCATCAGGTAATGCAGCGGCGAATAGGCGACCGGAATGCGGGTTACATCGCTGAGCGGGTTTGCGATCTCGATCGAGCCGAGGACGACAGTCATCGCGTAGCCGAGCCCGAAGCCGATCAGCGCGCCCGCCAGTCCGATCAGGCACGCCTCGATCACGAAGATCGCCCGGACCCGGCCCTCGCTGAAGCCGAGCGATTTCATGATGGCGATGTCGCGCGCCTTCTCATGGGTGATGGTCGAGATGATGTTGTAAGTCCCGAAGCTCGCGACCAGCAGGATGGCGCCGACCACCGTGTACATGATGGCATTGCGTATGAGCAGGGTGTTGAGCAGATCCTCGCTCGCCTCCTGCCAGGCGACGGATTTGTAGCCCGTCTCCCGCTCGATCCGCGCCGCCGCCACCGGCGCCGCCAGAGGATCGTTGAGCCGCAGCCGGATCTCGTTCACGAGCCCGGTCTGGCGCGCAAGGACCTGCCCGGTCTTGGCGAGCGTATAGGCGGTGCCCGCATCGACCGCGCGCACGCCGGAATGAAACAGCCCGACGACCAGCGCGTAGAGGCGTACGCCGTCGCTGGTCTGCACCGTGATGTTGGAGCCGACCCGCGCGCCGATCTTCTCCGCCAGCCGGCCGCCGAGGATGATGGCGTTGGTCGCGCGATAGAGCGAGGTGATCGTCCCCTGCCGCATATACTTTGGGAGGTCGGACACTTTGGCCTCGCGGCGCGGGTCGATCCCCACAATGCTGGCGCCGACGTCGCGCGAGGCATAACGCAGGATCGCCTGCACCTTCACGGAGGGCGCGACCGCGCCGGGCGCCCAGGCCTCGATCGCAGCCATGGTCGCAAGCGGATTCTTGATGCCGCGCCGCCGTGCCTGCGGCTTGAGCCCACGAATTTCGGCGGCGTCGTAAAAGGTCGCGCCGGGTTGCTCGGTCGGTCTGCGGCGCTCGTCGGAAACGGTGACATGCGGCATGGCGTCGACGAGCCGGCGAACAAAATCCTGCTGCGAGCCCTGCAGCAGCGCGGCCATCATGATGGAAAAGCCGACGCCGGTCGCAACGCCGGCAACGGCGACGAAGGTCTGGCGCGCCCGCGCGCGCACATGGGTGAGCGCGATATCGACGACAAGTTTCACGACAAGGCCTGACGCTCGGTTGCGCGCACGCGCTGCCCGTCGGCAAGCCCTGCCGGCGGCACCGGCGCGATGATGCGGTCGTCCTCATCGACCCCAGAGCGGATTTCGACATTGCGCGCACCGCGGATGCCGACCTCGACCTGCCGCTCGCGGACACGGTTGCCGTCGAGCACAAACACCGCATTCTCCTGCAGCGCATCGGCAGGCACCAATAGCGCGCCCGGTTTCTCCTGGGTGATGACATTCGCCTCGACGCTCATGCCGGGCTTGAGCGGGGTGTCGGCGGGCAAGGAGGCGCGGATGCGATAGGTCTTCGCCACCGGATCGCCCATGGGCGTGATCTTGTACACTTTGCCCTCCAACCGCTGTCTTGGAAACGCATCCGTCCGTAGCAAGACCTCCTGCCCCACTTCGACGCGCGGAATATCCTCCTCATTGACCTCGGCCACCACCTCAAGGGGTTGCGGCACGCCGACCTGAAACAGCACCTGCCCCGCTTCCGCGATCTCGCCGACCTCGCCGTCGCGCCGAAGCACGATCCCGTCCATGGGAGCGACGATCACATAATCCGCGAGCTTCGCGGTCTGCACGGCGACCAGCGCCTGAACCTGGCGCAGGTCGGACGAGGCGCGCTCATAAGCGCGCGTTGTGGCGATGCCGCGACCCACCAACTCGGTGACGCGCGACATCTCACGCTTGAGAAAATCCTCGCGCGCCTTCAACTCTCCAAGTTGCGCCTTGAGGTCGCGATCATCGAGCCGCGCGAGCACGTGGCCCTTGGCCACGGGTTCCCCCTCGCAATAACAGATGTCGACGATCCGGTCGCGGATCAGGCTCGAGACCTTGGCCCATCGGACCGGTTCGACCGCGCCGGTGGCGTAGACAATTTCGACCGCGGTACCGCGCACAGGCGCGATCGCCGTCACCTTCGGCCCGCGGCCGTATAAGAGCCAGCCGGCCGCTGTGGCCGTTGCGAGTATCAGTAAAACGAGGCCGACGCGCCAGAGCTTCGCTCGAATTCCCCATCCCATTGTAACGTTCCGACTCGCGCCTTGTCGCCCATGTCTCCTTTAGCGAAGAATCGCCGGCGAAGTAACGCCGTATCGTCGCGGCGCAACAATGGCGAGCGGTGCGGTCAGGCGTCTTGTTTGCTTGGTTTTGGGCAGGTCTTTGACGCAGCGCATCAAACGCCGGTTGATCCGGTCTTCCCGGCCCGTATCTGGTTCCGGCTGCCCGGCCAAGCACAATGTTGCGGGTGCCGGCGCAGGCTGACTGGTGATGCGGCACCAACGCTTGAGCTCGTCTCATTATGTTGGTGCCGCATCACAAAGCATCGGATTAGCGAGTGTTCCTTACCTGACGGTCCGGGGTAGGACCGTCAGAGAAGGAAACACTAGGTCAATCCTACCCAAAGATGTGATAACAAGGCCCAATCAAAGCAGCTCGTTGCGCAAAGGATGCCGCGATGAGACCGATTTCAGCACTTGTCCCTATGGTCACCGGATTGCTTGGACTCGTAACGTCAGCCGCGGCGCAGGTGCCGGTTGCCGTGGTCGAGGACGTGATAGGCAACCCCGAAGGGGTTGAGTTCATGGACTATGTCACGCCCAAACAGGTGATCAAGCTCGGGCCGAGCGACACCATCGTGCTCGGATATATGAAGTCGTGCTGGCGCGAGACGATCACCGGCGGGACGGTGGTGGTCGGGCAAGAGACGAGCCTCGTTCATCAGAGCAAGGTCGAACGCGTCAAGGTCGACTGCGCCGGAACCCGGCTCGACCTCAGCGAAGGGCAGGCTCGCGAAAGCGCCGCGACGGTGGTCCGCAAAATACAGCCTGTCGAGCCAACCGAGCAGCAGCCGGAGGTCACGATCTACGGGCGTTCGCCGATCATAGAGGTTGGACGCGGCGGCCGATTGGTCATTGAGCGCCTCGACCAGCGGGGCGAGCACCACGCCGTGACGGTGCGCGGGCATGCGCTGTTGCGCGGCCGGTTCTACGACAGCGCCCGGGCGCGAATTGCCCTCACTCCGGGCGCCGTTTATGTCGCGAGATTCGGGAACCAGGACATCGTTTTCAAGGTTGATCGAAAGGCAGAATCGGGTTCGACCCCCATCGTCGGACGTCTGCTGCGTTTTGAAGAATCGCGTTGATTCGCTGGCAGTCTCTTCGACGCATGGGTTGGATTGGCAAGCGCGACACGCTCGCGGCCTTTATTATCGCGCTGCTTTCGGGCGCGTTTGCTGCGTCGCCCGCCCTCGACACGATCAACGGCCTGTCGATCGATGCGCTGACCGCGCTGCGCTGGCACGCATTCGGGCAACGCCATGACGCCGCCGCCGCGCCTGTCGTGGTGGTTGCCATCGACGAGGAGAGCTACGACACCCCACCCTTAAAGGGCTCGCCGATCCTGACTTGGACGCGCGAGATCGGCGAGGTCCTGACCGCGACCCTTGCCGGCGGCGCCAAAGTCGTCGGCTTCGACATCATCTTCCCAAACTCGATCGAACAGTCCGAGATCCCGTTCGGCGACGCCGCGCTGGGCGCGCGAATGCGCGGGTTCGACCGCGATTTTCTGCGTGCGCTCGCCACCGGCGCGCGCGCCGGCAAGGTCGTGCTCGGCAAGATCCAGCACCGCGACCGGCCGATCGGCCCCTCGCCCGGGCAACGGATCGCGGTCGGCCAGGACCGCAACATTCGTCCGCTCAATGCCCATAGCGATCCCGACGACGTCGTGCGCAGATTGCCGCTCATCTTTGCGACCGACGGCGAGCCGATGCCGTCGATGGCGGTGGAATTGACGGCACGCGCGCTCGGCGCGAGGCCGCAGGTCGCGCCGGACGGCACGATGAAGCTCGGCGACTATCGCATTCCGAGCGTGGTGCCGAACACGTTCACGCTCAATTTCGCCGGCGGCGCCGAGGATATCGCCACGTTTTCCTTCGCCGATCTGCGCGCCTGCGTCGAAAAGGGCGACACGGACTTCTTCCAGCGCCATTTCGACGGCAAAATCGTGCTGTTCGGCACGCTGCTTGACGTCGAGGATCGGAAAGTCACGTCAAAGCGATTTTCCACCGGAATCGAGGCCGCGCGGGCGCCGCGCTGCGCCCTGCCGATGCCGGCCACAACCCCTCACTTCAAGCGCAACTCGATTTCCGGCGTCTATGTCCATGCGACCGGCGTCAACAATCTGATCCGTGGCGAAGCGCTCATCGAGCCCGGCCGGATCGCCAACGGGCTGATGGCCGCCGCTTTCGCCGGCCTTGCTGCGTTTGCTGCGCTTGCGCTCTCGCCGATCGGCGCGCTCGCTGCCTATTTCGGGCTCGCGGCGGCGTGGACGGCGGGAGCCACCGTGGCCTTCCAGTACGCCGTGGCCTTGCCGTTGGTGCAGCCTTTCGTCGCGGGACTCGTCGCGACCGCGGCGACCGTCGGCTATCGTTTCGTCATCGCCGACAGGGAGGAGCGGTTTCTGCGCCAGAGCTTCGGGCTCTATCTCGCGCCGCAGGTGATCGAGACCATGGTGGCCTCGAACAAGCTGCCGGCGCTCGGCGGCGAGATGCGCGAGGTCACCGTGTTCTTTACAGACATTGCCGACTTCACCGCAATCGCGGAGACCATGACGCCGGCCGCGCTTGTTGCCCTGACGAACGAGTATCTGTCGGCAATGTCCGACGTCGTCGAGGAGCATGGCGGCTATGTCGACAAATTTATCGGCGATTCGGTCGTGGCCGTGTTCGGCGCGCCGGTCGAGGATTCAGACCACGCCCGCAACGCCGTGCGCGCGGCCCTGCGTTGCAACGCCCGCCTCGACGAGCTCAACCGCACGGCAGCGCCGTTTCAGGGGCATCGGGTGGATCACCGCATCGGCGTGAACTCGGGCGAGGCGCTGGTCGGCAATATCGGCTCACGCCGCCGTTTCAACTACACGGCGATGAGCGATGCAGTGAATCTCGCATCGCGGCTCGAAGGGGCAAACAAGCATTTCGGCACCTCGATTCTGGTGGCGGAAACCACCGTCGCGCTCACGGGGACGGCGTTCGCCTGGCGCGAGATCGACGCGGTTCGCGTCAAGGGGCGTTCGCAGCCGGTGCGAATCTACGATCCGCTCGCGCTTGCCGGTCACGAAACCGCGGAGCAGGTCGCGTGCGCTGCAATCTATGCCGAAGGACTAGCCCGCTGGCGCGCCCGCGACTTTGGCGGCGCGGCGGCGTGTTTCGAGCGAATCGCCGCGACCGACCGACCGGCCGCACTGTTCCTGCCGCGGGCGAAGGCCTTCGCTGCGCACCCGCCGCGGGCCGACTGGGAACCGGTATACACGCTTGAAGTGAAGTAATACTCGGTTCAGTGGTTTTAGCCTGCGCGATATCGGTAATGGCGAAGCGATTTGTGAGTCGCTGATCGTATTGCCCTGTTTCAGTTGGAGCCCCTACCGTTCCGATAGAAGGAAATTCGCTTTTTCCGCTTCTTCATAGGCGCCCTTGCTGCAATGCTCGCTTTTTTTCGAAAGTCCTTCCAAACATCGACCATCCACAGAAGCCAAGTTTCAAAGCTGCGGGTAATTGTTCTAATAAGGCTCAGTGGACTCGACGGCGATCAAGCAAGGTTTACTGAAGCATTGTCGCATGCTTCCCAAAAGTTGCGGACTTTTTGGATAAGATCATGCGAAAAAAGAAATAGGGAGCCCGATCGGTTAAACTCGTAGCGTCCGCACTCCGGTGGCGACGCGAAGATCCGCGCGGCGGTTCAAGCATAGCCGATTGCGGTGATGAAGATGTTTCGTCGCGTACCTAGCGTTTCAGCACTCATGCCGATGGGACCTCGCTAACTTTGTCCGCTTGTCTTCCAGTCCGCTCAGGCGCCTCCTTTACCATCTTGATCGTGGCAATGTCGCATGCGGCAAGTCGAACTATTTCATATGTATACATATGATATGTATATGATATCTTATGTATGGGCGGCTGATCGGCTGTGTTGGCCTGAGACGTAAAGCCGAGATCGGGCATACCGACCACCCTCTTGGCGAAGGATGCGTTTTTGTCCGTTTCGTCGGAGCAATGCTGAAACATGAGTGGATCAACCGACGAATAGAGGGAATGGCCCCAGTGATTGTGCGGAGCACGCCATGATCAGCCTGCAGCGAGTTTCGAACCGAACGGAAAAGCCGGTGCTGATCGAGCGCCGGATCGACATCGCCGAACTGCTCGATCGGTCGCGAGAAGCAAGCCACTTCCTCAAGGCGCTCGCCCATGAATCGCGGCTGGTCATTCTGTGCCTGCTGGCCGAGGGTGAGAAGCCGGTCATGGAGCTTGCCGAGCTTCTGGACGAGCGTCAGCCTTCGGTGTCCCAACAGCTCGCACGGCTGAAGGAAGAGGACCTGGTGCAGACGCGCCGGGACGGAAAGAACGTCTACTATTCGCTCGCACGCGAAGAGGTGCGCGACGTCATCCTCGTGCTGCATGCCGCGTTCTGTCGGACGGCGCGACCGCCGGCGCGGCGGAGCAACGGGTTCATCGTTGGGAAACACCGCCCGGTGTCGACCCCGGCTGCACGTCACCGTCGTGGTCAAGCGGCAGATCGGTAACGCCGACGGCCGCCTTGATCCGACGCAAAGCAGAGCAGAAAACGCGCAAGCAACGCAATTAACAGTTAATTCTAGCTTTACTTGCAGACGCGTCTTGGTGGAACCATGGTTGAGTCAACCGCGGAGGAGGACTCTCATGCTCGACCGACGCCAGGACCAGCGCTATCCCGCCTATCTCGGCGGGATTATCACGTTTTCCTATCAATTCGCGAATATCGACTGCCTGATCCGCAATCGCTCGCAGAACGGCATGCGCATCCATGTCTACAATACCGGCATAATCCCCGAGTATTTCCATCTGGCGATCCCGTGCCGGCAAAGCGGCCATCGGGTGCGTGTGTGCTGGCGGCGCTTTGAGGTTATGGGCGTTGAGATCGCCTCATCGTCCGATGACGTCGAGAGCAACGAGGATCCGCCCGTCTTGCGCCGCCTCAAGCTGCTCAGGTCCGGCAACGAGCGCCGCAAACGCCGCCCACGCGGCGAGTCGTGAGCGCCACCGCAGCTTCAGAGCCCTGTCTCTTCATTGCCTTCTCCCCGCGAGCGGTGAGAAGGTGGCGAGCGGCATTGCCGCGAGCCGGATGAGGGGCGCTTCTCCTTGCTCGTGGGCTGTGGCCCTTCACCCGCCGCGCTTCGCGCGTCGACCTCTCCCCGCAAGCGGGGAGAGGTTGCCAACTTTTCGGGATCATGCTCTGGCCGGTTGAATTCGTTCGTTCCCGCGCAAGCGGGAACCCAGCATTGTTAAGATACTGGATTCCCGCTTTCGCGGGAATGAACGGGATCGGGGGTCAAGCTGAGCGGAAAACGCACTGACGGAAGAGCGACGCGTCGCACCTTTCGTGATGCCCCAAGGATGCGGACCTCGGTCACTCCGCCGCTTTCAGGAAGACGGCTGGCGATGCGCGGAACTGGGCGAGCAGTGCTGCCTCATCGGCCTTGGCGGCGGCAAGATTGCGCATCTTGACGTGACCGAATCCGCGGATTTTCTCCGGGATTGCGGCAAGGCCGACCGCGAGCGCGTGGTTGTCCGGCGTGAGCTTGTCCTGCATCTCGTCGAGCATCGCCTCGTAGTCGCCGATGAGCGTGCGCTCTGTGCGCCGTTCCTCGGTATAGCCGAAAACATCGAAGGCCGTGCCGCGCAAAAATTTCAGCTTTGCCAGCAGCCGGAACACCGGAAAAATCCATGGCCCGAATGTCATCTTCTGCAGGATACCGTGCTCATCCTTGCGCGCGATCAGCGGCGGCGCGAGATGCACCGTGAAACGCAGGTTTTCGCCGTCCACCTCATTCTTGACCTGGCGCAGGAACGAGCCGTCCGAGTAAAGGCGCGCCACCTCGTATTCATCCTTGTAGGCCATGAGCTTGAACAGGTTGCGCGCGACCGCCTCGGCAAGCCCCGACCGGCCCGGCGTCTTTGCCGCCTCGATGGCGGCGATGCGCGCGACCAGGGCGCCGTAGCGCGCGGCATAGGCCGCATCCTGATAGGCGGTGAGCGCTTCGACGCGGCGCGCCACCAGTTCCTCGAATGACCGGGAAAGGCGCTGCGCCGCGTTCTCGGAGTCCGCCGCGGGCTTGACCAATGCCTCGACCGCAGAAAGGTCGAGCGCGGCGCGACGACCCCAGCGGAACGCCGCCTGGTTCATGTCGACCGCTTCGCCGTTGAGCGCGATCGCCTTTTCGATCGCGTCCGCCGATAGCGGCAAGGCCCCGATCTGATAGGCATAGCCGAGCAGGAAGAAGTTTGCGCCGATCGACTGGCCGAGCAGCGCGGTCGCAATCTTCGAGGCATTGACGAAATGGCAATGCCCGGCGCCGGCCGTCGCGACGATCGCGCGCCTGAGCCGCTCGCTCGGCAAGGAGAAATCCGCATTGCGGGCGAAGTCGCCAGGCAGCAGCTCGGCGAGATTGACGACCATCTGCGTTGCGCCCGGCTTCACCGCCGCCAGCACCTTCCTGCCGCCGGCGATCACGATGTCGCCGCCGAGCACGAGGTCGGCCCCGCGCGCGGCGACGCGGATCGCATGGATGTCATCCGGCCGCCGGGCGATGCGGATATGGCTATGCACCGAGCCGCCCTTCTGAGCCAGTCCGGCCATATCGATGATGCCGACGCCCTTGCCGTCGAGATGCGCCGCCATGCCGATAATGGCGCCGATCGTCACAATGCCGGTGCCGCCGATGCCGGTGACGAGAATGCCGTAGCTGTGGTCGATCTCGGGCAGTGCCGGCTCCGGCAGCGGCTCGTCCCAAACCGGCGCACCGGTGCTCTCCGGCCGAATCTCTCCGCCCTTCTTCGGCTTGGCGCCGACCACCGTGACGAAGGACGGGCAGAATCCCTTGACGCAAGAAAAATCCTTGTTGCAACTCGACTGGTCGATCGCGCGCTTGCGGCCGAACTCGGTCTCGCGCGGCTGGATGGAGACACAGTTCGACTGAACGCCGCAATCGCCGCAACCCTCGCAGACCAGCTCGTTGATGATGACGCGCTTATCGGGATCGGGAAAAAGCCCGCGCTTGCGCCGGCGGCGCTTCTCGGCAGCGCAAGTCTGATCATAGATCAGCACGGTGCAACCCGGCATGCCGGCAAGTTCGCGCTGCACGTCGTCGATTTTGTCGCGGTGATGGATCGTCGTGCCCTGCGGCCATTGCGTGTCGCGCGGGTACTTCCATGGCTCGTCGGTGACGACGGCAATGCGGTTCACCCCTTCGGCCGCGACCTGGCGGGCGATCTGCGGCACGGTCAGGCCGCCGTCGTTCCTCTGGCCGCCGGTCATCGCGACCGCGTCGTTGAACAGGATCTTGTAGGTGATGTTGACGCCCGCCCCGACCGCGGCGCGGATGGCGAGCGAGCCCGAATGGTTGTAGGTGCCGTCGCCGATATTCTGAAAAACATGCGCGCGCTTGGAGAACGGCGCTTCGCCGATCCAGTTGGCGCCTTCCCCGCCCATATGGGTGAAGCCCGAGGTCGCCCGGTCCATCCACTGGGCCATATAGTGGCAGCCGATGCCGGCATAGGCGCGGCTGCCCTCCGGCACTACGGTCGAGGAATTGTGCGGGCAGCCGGAGCAGAAATAGGGAATACGCACGGCCATGTCCTGCGTCTCGGCAAGGACGCGCTGTGCCTCCTTCAGGCGCGCGACACGCGCGGCCAGCTCCTCGTTGGGCGCAAAGCGCAGCACGCGCTCGCCGATGCAGATGGCGATGTCATTGGCATCGAGCGCGCCCTTGACCGGAAACAGCCAGTTGCCCTGCTCGTCATACTTGCCGATGCAGACCGGCTGATGCGCCGTGCCGTACAACTCCTCGCGCACCTGCACTTCGACCAGCGAGCGCTTCTCCTCGACCACGATCAGGAGATCGACGCCTTGCGCCGCCTCCAGCATGTCGGCGCGGCCGATCGGATAAGGGCAGCCGACCTTGTAGAGCCGTACGCCGAGGTCATTGCAGCGAACCTCGTCGAGGCCCAGCTCCTCGAGCGCCTGGCGCACATCGAGATAGCTCTTGCCGACGGTGACGATGCCGATGCGCGGCTGCCTCCCGCCGGAGATGATAGTGCGGTTAAGCTTGTTCGCCTGCACGAAGGCGAGCATGGCGTCGCGCTTGAGGTCCTGCAGCCGCGCTTCCATGCCGAGCACGCTGTCGCCGAGCCTGATATTGAGCCCGCCCGGCGGCATGGCGAACAGGTCATCGCCGGGAATGACGATGTCGACGCGATCGAAACTGCCGTCGACCACCGCGGTCGACTCCACCGTGTCGTGCATGCATTTGAGGCCGACCCAGGCGCCGGTGTAGCGCGACATCGCAAAGCCGAGCAGGCCGTAATCGATGATCTCCTGCACGCCGGCGGGATTGAGCACCGGGATCACGGCATTGACGAAGTTGAACTCGGACTGGTGCGCGGTGGTGGAGGACACCGCCGTGTGGTCGTCACCCATCAGCGCCAGCACGCCGCCATGCCGCGACGTGCCGGCATTGTTGGCATGGCGGAAGACGTCGCCGGAACGGTCAACGCCCGGTCCCTTGCCGTACCAGATGCCGAACACCCCGTCATATTTGCCTTCGCCGCGCAGCTCGGCCTGCTGCGAGCCCCAGATTGCGGTCGCGGCGAGGTCCTCGTTGAGCCCGGGGTGGAAGAGAATGTCGTTTGCCTTGAGCAGGTCCTCGGCACGCTGGAACTGCTGGTCGAGGCCGCCGAGCGGGGAGCCGCGATAGCCGGTGACATAGCCCGCAGTGTTGAGGCCGGCGCGCCGGTCGCGCGCCTTCTGCATCAGGCAGAAGCGGATGATCGCCTGATAGCCGGTGACGAAGACCGGCGACTTCGTCAAGTCGTACTTGTCGGCGAGGGTGACGGGCCTGAGCGACATCGCACGATCCTGTGCCACGAGCGGCTGTCGTGACGGCGTTTCCCGCGGCGCACCTTTTCTTACGCCCGGCCACGTGCGGGATAGGTGCTACCGACAACACACCGGCGTATTTAGCGATATGGGGCGGCCGGCGGTTGCGACAAGGAGACCGCGATCAAAGCGCAACGTCAACTTCATTCCTGCGGCGCGCCCATACGAAAAATGTCGCGTTGGCCGCGCGCGCCGCAATTTGGCGCATTGCAGCAAGAAAAATAGTACCGGCGCTATACCGTTTCTGGCGGTTGAGTTCGGTGATGGACTGTGCGGCCTGAGCGTCTTCTCGCTCCCTTCCCTGCTTGCGCTATTGGTTTCACACATATCCGGCTTCAAGCGTGCGCGTTGCCTTCTCCCCGCTCGCGGGGAGAAGGTGGCGAGCGGCTCTTGCCGCGAGCCGGATGAGGGGCCTTTTCCTCTTCACGCGGGCTGCTCGCCCCTCACCCGCCGCGCTTCGCGCGTCGACCTCTCCCCGCTTGCGGGGAGAGGTAAAAAACGAGAACCCGAGGCAATCACCCGGAAAGCGTATTACGCCGCAACGACGCGGTCGGCGTCGCGCAGCACGACATAGATGGCGGGGATGACGAGGACCGTCAGCAGCGTCGAGGAGGCAAGGCCGAACATGAGCGAGATCGCCAGCCCCTGGAAGATCGGATCGAGCAGAATGGTGGCAGCGCCAATCATCGCCGCAAGCCCGGTCAACAGGATCGGCTTGAAGCGCACCGCCCCTGCCTCGATCAGCACGGCGCGCAGGGTCTTGCCCTCGCCTGCCCCATGGCGGATGAAATCGACCAGGAGGATCGAGTTGCGCACCATGATGCCGGCAAGCGCAATGAAGCCGATCATCGAGGTTGCGGTGAACGGCGCCGCGAACAGCCAATGCCCGAACACGATGCCGATCAATGTCAGTGGTATCGGCGTGAGGATCACCAGCGGCAAGCGGAAGCTGCCGAACTGCGCCACCACCAGCACATAGATGCCGAGAATCGCCGCGGCGAAGGCCGCCCCCATGTCGCGGAAGGTGACATAGGTGATCTCCCATTCGCCGTCCCACAGCAGCGTCGGCTTCGACTCGTCTTCCGGCTGGCCATAGAGGCTGATCGCGGGCTTCTGCAGATCGCCCCAGTCATGCGCATCCACGCGATCCGCAACTTCGAGCATGCCGTAGATCGGCGCTTCGAACGCGCCCGCAAGCTCCGCCATCACCATGTCGGCAAAGCGCCCGTCGCGGCGGAAGATCACGGGAGAGCCGGCCTCCCTCGTTATCCGCACAACGTCGCCCAACTCGACCACGGTGCGGTTGCCCGGCAGCGCGTTGGCGGGGATGGGAGTCGAGGCGAGCGCCTCGCTCCAGGAAAGGTCACGCTTGGGCAGCCGCACCGCGATCTCGATCGGATTGCGATCCTCACCGCGATGCGAGTAGCCGACAGTCACCCCGCCGAGCAGCGCCCGCAGCGTGTCGTAGACGTCGCGCTGCTCGACGCCGAAGAACTCCAGCCGGTCCTGGTCGATGGAGATGCGCAGGCGCGGCCGCGGCTCGCCGATCGAGTCGTCGACATCGACGATGAACGGAACGGCATGGAAGATTTTCTTGACCTCGCCGGCGACGGCACGGCGCGTTTGCGAATCCGGGCCATAGATCTCGGCGAGCAGCGTTGCCAGCACCGGCGGCCCGGGCGGCACCTCGACCACTCTGACGACGGTGCCGGAGGGCAGTTCGAGCGCCTTCAAGCGTTGCCGCAGGTCGAGCGCGATCGCATGGCTCGCGCGCTTGCGTTCCCCGCGCGGCGCAAGGTTGAGCTGCAGTTCGCCGAGCTCGGGCGAGGCACGCAGATAATAGTGGCGCACCAGTCCGTTGAAATTAAACGGGGCGGCGGTACCGGCATAGGTCTGCACCGAGCGGGTTTCCGGCAGTTGCCGGGCGACCTCGGCGGCGGCGAACAGCGTGCGCTCGGTGTCCTCGAGCGTTGCGCCTTCGGGAAGGTCGACGACGACGGCCAGCTCCGACTTGTTGTCGAACGGCAGCAGCTTGACGGTGACATCCTTGGTCACGAACAGAACGCTAGCGGCGATGGTCGCAACGCCAACGGCGACGAGAAAGATCCACGCCCTAAGCCGGGTGCGGATGACGGGGGTCGCAAAACGGCGATAGAACCGGCCGAGCCGGCCCTCCTCGTGATGGCCGTCGGAACTGGTTGCGGCTTCGCGCGGGGCAAGCTTGAGCATCAGCCACGGCGCAATCACCACCGCAACGATGAAGGAGAACAGCATCGCCGCCGAAGCATTGGCGGGGATCGGCGCCATATAGGGACCCATCAGGCCGGACACGAACAGCATCGGCAGCAGGGCGGCAACCACCGTGAGGGTGGCGACGATAGTCGGATTGCCGACCTCGGCGACCGCCTCGATCGTCGCCTGCATGCGGGGCCGACCGTCGTTCATCCCCCAATGGCGGGCAATATTCTCCACGATCACGATGGCGTCGTCGACCAGGATGCCGATGGCGAAGATGAGCGCGAACAGGCTGACGCGGTTGATGGTGTAGCCCATCAGATTGGCGGCAAAGAGCGTGAGCAGGATCGTGGTCGGGATCACGACAAACGTGACCACGCCCTCGCGCCAGCCGATGGCGAACGCAATCAACAGGACGATCGAAACGGTGGCAAAGCCGAGATGGAAGAGCAGCTCGTTCGCCTTCTCGTTGGCGGTCTCGCCATAGTCACGGGTGACGGTGACGGTCACCTCGTCGGGGATGAGCCGGCCTCTCACGTCTTCCAGCCGTTCCGCCAGGTGCTCGGCGACGACGACCGCATTGGCGCCGGCGCGCTTGGCAATCGCGACGCTGACCGCCGGCACGCGTTCCCAAGTGCCATCCGCGCGAGGCGTCTCGTTCCACACCCGATACTCCTGCGGGCTCGGACCGATGACGACCGAGGCAACATCGCGCACATAGACCGGGCGATTGTCGCGGGTGGTCACCAGCAAGAGACCGATATCGGGCACGCCGGACAGCGTCTGGCCGGCGGCGACGGCGAGAGAGAGGCCGGCATCCCGCACGCTGCCGGCGAGGAAGGAGCGGTTCGCCTCCTGCACCTTGCCGACGAGCTGCTGCAGCGTGACGCCGAACAGCGCGAGCTTTTCCGGATCGGGCTCGACCCTTATCTGCTGCGGGCTGCCGCCGGAGATGTAGTTGAGCCCGACATCATCGACCTTGACCAATTCGGCGCGCAGCTTGTCGGCAAGCTCGTAAAGGTCCTTGTCGGTATAGCGCGCCGCCGCCTCCGGTTTCGGCGACAGCGTCAGCACGATGATCGCCACATCGTCGATCCCGCGCCCGACGATCAGCGGCTCGGGAATGCCGACGGGGATTCGGTCGTAATTGGCGCGGATCTTCTCGTGCACGCGCAGGATCGCGTCCTCGGCCTTGGTGCCGACATAGAAGCGCGCCGTGACCATGACGCGATCGTCCTGCGTCTGGCTGTAGACGTGCTCGACCCCGTTGATGCCCTTGACGATGGCTTCGAGCGGCTTGGTGACCAGCTCGACCGCGTCCGGGCCCTTGAGCCCGTCGGCGACGACACGGATGTCGACCATCGGCACGCTGATCTGCGGCTCCTCTTCGCGCGGAATGGAAAGGAGCGCGATCAAGCCGGCCGCCAGCGCCGCAAGCAGGAACAGGGGCGTGAGCGGCGAGCGGATCGTCGCCGCGGTAAGGCGCCCCGACAGGCCGAGCTTCATGGCAACACCAGAAGGTCGCCGGCAGTGAGCCCTGAGAGGATTTCGAGACCGTCCGGCATGCCGGGACGCGGCCGTTCCCGCCCGCGCTGGACCGGAATGTCGATCACGGTCTCATCGGGGCGCCGCAGGCGAACATGGTCGACGCCGAAGCGGGTCGCAACGAAACGCGACGGCACGATCGTCGCCATTCGTTCTCCGGCCGAGACCCACACGCGCACGCGCTCGCCGACGAAGTAGTCGCCGAGCCCCTCGACCGCAGCGTCGGCCACGACGCGGCCGTCCTCGATCTGCGGATAGACGAGCCGGATGGCGCCATGCCGCGCGCCCATCTCGCCGAGCTCCTCGCCGTCGAGCCGCACCGGATCGCCCGCCTTGAGGAAGCGGGCATGGCGTTCCGGCACGCGCAGCCGCAGCACGTAATTCTGCTCGGCCACCATCGCGATGGGCTCGCCCGGCAACACCACGGTGCCGGGGGTGACCGGCACTTTCAGCACGCGGCCCGACGTCGGGGCGAGCACATCGCCTTCGGTGAGCTGCTGCTGGATCACGGCGCGTTCGGCAATGCGGGCGCGGTGAGAGTTGTTCGCGACGTTGAATGCGGTGCGCGCCTCGTCGAGCCGCGAGCGCGGTATCGTGCCGCGCGCGAACAGCGGCTCGGCGCGGTCGAGATCGATCTGCGCCTGCGCGAGTTGGGCATCGAGCCCGGCGATCTGCGCATCGAGCGACTTCAGCTTCAGGATCAGCTTGTCGTCGCCGATCGTCGCCACAGTGGCGCCGCGCTCGACATGGTCGCCATAGGTGACCGAGAGGTTCGCCACCGTGCCCTCGATCCGCGCCCGCGCCGGAACGACATTGGCGCTCTCGACCGTGGCGAACACCGCCTTCTCGTCGTCGACCATGGTCGGTGCGACGGTGAAAGTCTCTTCGGCACGCGTCTGTGCTGCAAGAATCGTCAGTGTGACACCAAGCGCAAGCGCGAGCGCGAGACGTGTCGATCGAATTGGAAACGCTTTTGGTCGATTCATCGCCGAGCCCTTGTTGCAACGCGCCGCCGCGGATTGGCCTGCCGCTTGGTCGGCGCACGGGCCGGCGCCGGCCCGCAATAAACGCGGTAAAGCGTGGTCAGCAGCGCACGCGCCGGTGCGCTCGCGATCGAGTACCAGATGGTCTGGCCGTCGCGCCGCGGCTCCACCAACCCGTCCTTGCGCAGCAGTGCCAGGTGCTGCGACACTGTCGAATCACGCAGATCAAGCAGATCGGCGAGCTCGCCGACCGAGCGCGGCCGCTCGATAAGCTGACAGATGATCATCAGCCGGTGCGGATGGGCGAGCGCCTTGAGCAGTTCGCTCGCCTCAGTCGCTGCCGCCTGCATGTCCGCGATATTAATCTTCATATTTGCGTATATATGAGAATATGCATATGTTGTCAAACAACGGTCGCCGCGCCCTGCGGCCGAAATCGAGAGGAGCTGTTGCCATGAATATCGATCGCGCAGTGCTGGCCTTTGCCGGAGCCATGGTGCTCATGAGCGTGGTGCTCGCTTGGAGCGTCAGCTCCTATTGGCTGCTGTTCACCGGCTTTGTCGGGCTCAATCTGATGCAGGCGTCGGTCACCGGCTTCTGCCCGGTGGCCCTGATCTTCCGCAAGCTCGGGATGAAGCCGGGCAACGCATTCGGTTGAGCGCTGCGCCGGCGCGCCGGCTCGTTAGAGGGTGATTGCTTCGCCTTGAATCGATCACGCTCTTTCTTCTCTTTGTTTGGTCGCATGATCTTGTCCGAAGAGCCTGCAACTTTTCGGGATCATGCTCCGTCTCCGACCCGGCTCCGGGGGTGGATAAATCCGCCGCGTTCGGCGATGGCAAGCAGTTGCGGCACCTGTTGGCGTATTTCGGCGGCGCTCGTCCGGTCGAGCCTGCCGATCCAGCGCGACGGGATCGCCGCCACGCCATAGGTCGCCCCGGCCAGCATGCCGGCGAGCGCGCCGGTGGTGTCGGCATCGCCGCCCCGGTTCACGGTCGCAACGACGCAGTCGAAGAAGGAGCCGGTGCGGAAATAAAAATGCAGCACCGTCTGCAGCGTGTCGACGACATAGGCCGTGCTGAGGCCGCGATAGGGCTCGAAGCGAAATACCCGGTGCTCGGCGACGAGCGCATCGGCAAGGCCGCGCACTGCCGGCGTGCCCTCGCCGGCCAGCAAAGCATGCACCATCCGCACCAGGGTCAACGCGGCGGCATCCGACAGCGGATGGTGATGCGTGATATGGCATTGATCGCGGCACCACGCCGCTGCCGTGTCGGGACGGCCGAGCGTCGCAAGCGCAAGCGGCAGCACCCGCATGGCAGCGCCGTTGCCGGCGTCGCCTTCGAAGAACGGCCCGGCAACGCTCCCCTCGGTGATGTAGCGGCGAATGCCGCGCCGGCACGTATTGCCGACATCGACCGGCCCCTTTTTGAGCCAGACGGCGAATTCCTCGCACAGATCGTGAAGATCAAGCCCGCCATAGCGAACAAGCGAACGGCCGAGCGCGAGCGCCATCTCGGTGTCGTCGGTGACCGCGCCCGGCGCCAGCCGTAGCCATCCGCCGCCGACTATCCGGTCGTGGACGCCGTAGCGTTCCGCGATCTCGCTCGCAGTCATGAACTCGACGGTCGCGCCGAGCGCATCGCCGACGGCAAAGCCGAGATAGGCGCCGAGCGCGCGGTCCTGCAAGCTCGGTGCGCTTTGGACTTGCCCTTTCATGGTGGTCCGTTTTCCAGAGGGCACGGGCGCACAAACTCATGCGCGACGCACAACCTCATGCGATTCCCGTGCCACAATGGAACAGGACCGGCCGGCCGCTGGCGGCGGCAGCGCGCCAATCGCTCCGAACCCTTTCAGATATAGCTGGTGGCGACCTCGTAATCCCCGCCGATCACCAGATATTCGCCCTCGCCCTTCAGGGCGTGCCGCGCAAAAAGCGTGTTGAAAAAGGCGATCTTGGTCAGGGGCACCCGCGCGGTGAGAATGGTGTCGCCGAAACAGTCGGCCAGCGTGCGGTCGCAGGAAAAAGACGCAAGACTGTTAAGCCGGACGACGGCCCTGCGCCGGTCGATGCGCTCGACGACCTGATGCTCCTCGAACGAATTGACGCCGCGGTGCAGTTCAATGTGGGTCTTGCCCGGCGCGACAAATTGGCCGAGCGCCCATTGACAGAACTCGTACAGAAGATCGAGCTGGACATAGATCGAGTTGTTGTGGAACCGGCTCGACATCTTCTCTTCGACATAGGTCGTCCAGCCGTGCCCCGAGCGCGAGAGGATCTCCTTGTGGTAGGTGGGGAAAATGCCGAACCGGCTTTCCACCCAGCCCTTGAGCACGGCGCCCTCGCGGCCATTGCTGTCATAGCCCCAGCCCTTGAGCAGTCGCAGATAGGAGGATCGATAGCGGCGCGGCACGCCGACCAGTGCCGGGGCCGCCTCCTGCTGCTCGGGGTCGATACCGAACATCGCCACCATGTATTGGGAGAAGGCAAGGCCGGCGTCCGGCAGGTCCGGCGCCTGCGACAGCATCTCGAACAGGCTCTTGTTCATCTCGCATGCCCCGGAAATGTGGAGGGGCACGGGATGATCGTTATAGGCGCAACTTGCGAGAAGATCGGTCGGCACGCCGACGAGGTTGGTCGAATGTCCCAGCAGACTGCGTGGCATTGTCTAATTCGTTTGTACCATCCGTGCGGTCCGACCGCGACTGCGGCGCCCCGAATCCAAGACGATTGCGGAAGAGTTACTCGCGCCGGTGGCTGATTGCTTTAGCTTGAATCAACCGCGCTCTGTTCTGTCTTTATTTTTTCTTATGACTTCGAAGAAGTCTGCCAAGTTTTCTCGATCATGCGCTTGATTGCGCGGTCGCATTTTTATGCGGCGAACCAGTTCCCACTTCGCCTGAAAATGCTCTGTTTCTCTTTGTTTTGTCGCATGATCTGATCCGAAAAGTCTGCAACTTTTCGGGACCATGCGATTTTTCGCTGGTCGCGTTTTCTGCGGCGAACCGGTTCCCACTTCGCCGGAACACGCTCTAGAGCGCAATGGCTTCTCCTTGAATCAGTCGCGCTCTCTTTCTCCTTGTCTTGTCGCATGATCTTGTCCGAAAAGTCTGCAACTTTTCGGGATCATGCACTTGATTGCGCGGTCGCATTTTCCGCGGCGAACCGGTTCCCACTTCGCCTGAAAATGCTCTGTTTCTCTTTGTTTTGTCGCATGATCTTATCCGAAAAGTCTGCAACTTTTCGGGATCATGC
>JANQIP010000230.1 GCA_028282095.1 Xanthobacteraceae bacterium
GCATGATCCCGAAAAGTTGCAGACTTTTCGGACAAGATCATGCGGCAAAACAAAGAGAAACAGAGTGCGATCGATTCAATCTGAATGGATCGCACTCTAACGCGCCTCGGCGGTGGGCATTCCGCCGTCAATCGGTCATGGTCGCATAGGACAGGAACCCGACGGTCGCGCCGGGAGCGACCGAGGTCATGTCCTCGGCAAGCTCCACCAGCCCGTCCGTTTCGGTGAGCGAGGTGATGACGCCGGCGCCGTCCTGCTTGAACTTCACCGCCTCGACGGTGCCGTCGTCGCCGCGCCGGAGCGAGACGCGCACATATTCGCATCGCCCCTTCTTCTTGCGGTAGGCAAAACCCGCGCGCACCGGAAGCGCGACCGGCGGGCGCGGTGCCGCTCCGGCAAGGCGGAGCAGCAGCGGCCGCACCACCCGCACGAAGGTCACGAACACCGCCGCCGGATTGCCGGGCAAGCCGGCAAAGGCCGCGCGCCGCGAGGAATCGCGTCCGGGAAGCACGGCCATCGCCACCGGCCGGCCGGGCTTGATGGCGACCCGCCAGAACACCAGCCGCCCGATGCGCTCGGCCGCCTCCCGCACATGATCGGCTTCGCCGGTCGATACGCCGCCTGAAGTCAGCACCAGATCGTGGTCGTCGGCCGCGGCGGCGAGCGCGGCAGCGAGCGTGCCGGGATCGTCGCGCAGAATACCGAGATCGGTCACGCGCGCACCGAGCTTATCCAAGAGGCCGATCATCATATAGCGGTTGGCGTCGAAGATCGCGCTCGCGCGGCGCGACGCGCCCGGTTCGACGACCTCATCGCCGGTGGAAAACAAAGCGACCGCAATGCGCCGGCGCACCGGCAGCGTCGTTAACCCTTGCGCCGCGGCGAGCGCCAGATCCGGCGGCGAGATCCGCCGTCCCGCCGGCAGCATGATGGCGCCGGCGCGAATGTCCTCGCCCGCAAGCCGCCGATTTGCACCGACACCAAGTCCGGCCGGTACCACCACATGCTCGTCCTCGAACGTTACATCCTCCTGCATGACGACGGTGTCGGCGCCTTGCGGCATCGGCGCGCCGGTGAAGATGCGGATCGCCTCACCGGGGACCAGAACGCGCGCCGCATCCTCGCCGGCGGCAATGCGATCGACGATCTTGAGCCGAGTGGAGCCGCTTGCCGAAAGGTCGGCGTGCCGCACCGCATAGCCGTCGACGGCGGAGTTGTCGAACGGTGGCAGGTCGATCGCGGCGGCAAGATCGCACGCAACAACACGGCCGGCCGCATCACGCAGGCGGACCTGTTCGGTCTCGGCGACCGGCTCGACGCGCTCAAGGATCAGCCGTTCCATCTCCGCGAGCGGCATCAGCGGCCCGGAGAAGGCAAAACAGTCGTCGCTTAGCTGCGCCATGCGAGGCTCCATGCGCGCGCGCCCGCCTCGTCGACCGGGATCGCATGCGCGAGCAGGATGTCGGCGATCGCCTCAGTGTCGGTCAGCAGGACGGCGCGGACCGGAGTTTCCGGCAGCAGTTGATCGCAGGCAATCGCTACAATATCGGGATCGTCGCGATAAAGGCACGGCTTGCCGACCGCTGCGCGGTAGACTTCGAGCTTGGGATGCGGCTCTCGCTTGAAGCCCTCGACGATCACGAGGTCGACCGGGGCAAGCTTGCCGAGCAACTGCGCAAGATCAAGCTCCTTTTCGCCGCGCAGCTCATGCATCAGCGCGAAGCGGACCGCGGAGGAGACCAGAACCTCGGTTGCGCCGGCGACGCGATGCGTATGGGAGTCCTTGCCCGGATGATCGACGTCGAAGCCGTGATGCGCGTGCTTGACGGTCGAGACGGAAAACCCGCGGCCGACAAGGCATGGAATGACGCGGGACAGGAGCGTCGTTTTGCCAGCGCCGCTCCAGCCGGCGAGTCCGATCACGCGCATATTGCCTGAGCCCGTTTAACCTTGGCCGAATTTTGCGGCCAGGAACGGCGGCCGGTCAAGCTAGAGGGTTTTCAGGCGAAGTGGAATCCGGTTCGCCTCGGAAAACGCGACCAAACAAAGAGCAAGCATGATCCCGAAAAGTTGGCAGACTTTTCGCACAAGATCATGCGACCAAGCAAAGAGGTCCGGCTTGACCGGCGCGGTGGACGCGGCGAAAACGGCGCAATGACCGAGACGCGGCTCGATCTGCGCGGGCTCAAATGCCCGTTGCCGGCGCTGAAGACGCGCAAGGCGCTTCAGCGCCTTGCGACCCGTGATTTGCTCATTGTCGAATGCACCGACCCGCTCGCCGAGATCGACATTCCGCATCTCGCCCGCGAGACCGGGGATGCGCTCGAAGGCACGGCGCGGGAAGGCGATGTTTTGGTCTTCCGCATTCGCAAGCAGTGAGATGCTAAGATTGATCCCGATTCCGTTCATTCCCGCGCAAGCGGGAATCCCGTTTTTCTAACTCTAACTGGGTCCCCGCTTGTGCGGGGACGAACGGAACTACTTCGCGTAGTATGCCCCCGACCCGGCTCCAGGAGCAACACTGGCTCTGGCGGAGGTCCTGACGCCGCCGCTCACGTCTTGTCGATGTTCCGGCTTATTAACAGGCCGATCAGGAATGCGACCACCCCAATCGCGATGGCCCGGCGCGCGCCGAGCGTCTTGCTAAGCTCCAGGCCGGCGGACATGACGGCCGGATCGGCCCACCATTGCGGACGGGCTTTCGCGGCGGCCCGCGCGATCTCCGCCTGTCGGCGCTCGGCCCGCCTGCGGATGACGCCGAGCACGATCACTGCGATCAGCGCGATAACGAGAAAGAACCCGGCGAAGCCGAAAAAGGTTGGAACCGTTCCGAATTCGGCCTGCGCCACGACGAACACCGCCGCCCCAAAGAACACGAATGCGGCGGCGAGCGCGCACAGAGCAATCGTCGCCCATAGGCCGGATTTGACGAGCGCGTCGATTTGCGTGCGCCAGCGTTCGATTATTCCTTCAAACACGGCCTGCCCCCGCCGTCGGTCGGCTGCCCCGAGCATTTTCCTGCGAAATCGGCAAGCCGTTCGCGGCGGAAAATGTCATCAAACAGGGGCAGATTAAACAAATTCCTATTCCACCGGAATGATGTACTTTCCGAGTGATTGCTTCGGGCTCAGGTCCTATCACCTCCCCCTGAAAGGGGGAGGTCGGCGAGCGGCGCAGGCAAGCTTGCGCAGCCTGCGCAGGCTTGGCTGCGTGCTCGCCGGGAGGGGGTCCAC
>JANQIP010000241.1 GCA_028282095.1 Xanthobacteraceae bacterium
CCCTCAAGCCACAGCATATTTCGTCACCGAACTGATCAGCCGGAAATAGTATGATTGGTTGTTTCTTTTCTTAGAGCATGATCCCGAAAAGTTGGCAGACTTTTCGGACAAGATCATGCGACAAAACAAAGAAGAAGAGCATGATCCCGAAAAGTTGGCAGACTTTTCGGACAAGATCATGCGACAAAACAAAGAAGAAGAGCATGATCCCGAAAAACTGGCAGACTTTTCGGACAAGATCATGTGGCAAGACGAAGAGAAACAAAGTGCGATTGATTCAAGGCTGAAACCATCGCGTTCGACGTCTGTAAGAAGGCAATGCGAGCATGATGGCGAAAAGCCGCAGGCTTTTTGCAAAAGATCATTGCCAAGAAACGAGAAGAAAGGGAGTGCGATTAAATCAAGCTAAAGCAATTTTGCGCCAACGACCGCCTTGGACATAGAATGGACGCATGACGGTACGTCGCGCGCGTGTTTTTGATCGGCTTCGAGGGGTCGACGTCACTGCGACATCACCTATCTCTGCCATGTACGCGAACGGAGGGAGGCGATCGACGAAGGAGAAATCCCATGGCCGATACCAAGAGCAATCTCGCACTCAAAAAAGAAGAGCCGATGCCGCAACATGCGGTGCCGCGCGAATGGGAGCCACTGGAAGCCCTGCGCCGGCATATGGACCGAATGGTCGATGAATTCGGGCGCGGCATCGGCCTGTGGCGTCCGTTCGGCAACTCGCTGTCCGACCTAAGGCAGCCCTTCGAGGAAGCCTGGGGTAAGGCGCCTGCGGTCGATGTCTGTGAACGGGACAAGGAATATGAAATTACCGCCGAGCTGCCGGGATTGGACGCCAACAGCGTTGAGGTGAAGCTCGCCAATGGCATCCTCACGATCAAGGGCGAAAAGAAAGAAGAAAAAGAGGAAAAACGAAAAGACTATTTTCTCTCCGAGCGACGGTTTGGCTCGTTCCAGCGCTCGTTTCAAGTTCCGGAGGGGATAGACGAGGACAAGATCCAGGCGAACTTCGAAAAAGGCGTCCTGACGGTCATCCTACCCAAAGGCACCGAGGCGCAGAGGCCGGAAAAAAAGATCGCCATCCAGGCGAAATAGCAAGGCACAGCCGCCAAGGCCCGAAGCGCCTTCCGGCTCGGAGCGGATAGACGAGTTTCAATACCGCTCGCAAATGATCCCGAGTGATGGGCCATTGTCACCTCTCCTCGCAAGCGGGGAGAGGTGAATCAGACGACCAGAAGGTCGGCGAGCCCGCGCCCGCTATTGAGCCGGCGGATCACCTCGCCGAGGAGCGGGGCGACCGGCAGCACTTCGGTTTTTTCGCGTGCCTCCGGCGTCTCGAGGCGGGAGGCCGGAGCCGTGTCGGTGACCACCAGGCGGTCGAGCGCCGGATCGCCGATCGCCTTTTCGGCGCCGGGCATGAACAGCCCGTGCGTTACCATGGCGATGACGCGGCGGGCGCCCGCCCGGCGCGCCGCGCGCGCTGCGCCTACGAGCGTGGTGCCGGTGATGATCAGGTCGTCGATCATAAGGGCGGTCGCACCCTTGACCTCACCGACGAAGAAGATTGCTGAGGTGCGGCCGGCGCCGCGTTGCTCTTCTGCAAAACCGTTGCCGACGGGCTCGCGCCGCGCCTGCTCGAGCGCGGTCCGAAAAACCTCCGCGCGTTGTGCACCGGCGGCGTCCGGCGAGATCACGGCGAACGGCCGCTCTTCGAGTCGCCTGGCATAATCGACGAAAAGCGGCGTTGCCGTGGCGGCGATCGTACGACAGCGAAACGCATTCTCGAACACCGCCGGATCGTGCACGTCGAGCGTGACGACCACATCGGTTCCGACGCTCTCGAACAAGGCGGCGAGATGGCGGGTCGTTACCGGATCCTGCGGCCCGGTGCGACGGTCCTTGCGTCCATAACACAGATAAGGAACGACCGCCGTAACCCGGGCCGCGCCCGCATCCTTCAGCGCACCGATGAAGAACAGAAGGCGGCACAGCCTGTCGGCAGCGCTCTGCTCCGGCCCGCTGTGCAGGCTTTGGATCACATAGGCATCGGCCCCTTCGACCGAATCGAGCGGGCGCACCTTGTGCTCGCCGTCCCCGATCTCGCGCTCCTCGTGCGGCGCGAGCGGCACCCATAGATGCCGCGCGATCGCATGGCCGAGATCGGCAGTTGCATTCAGCGCAAAGAGAGCAAGCGCGGTCACGTCGCAGGCATCCAACCCAATGATCAACGCGATGCGGGTCGATCGCCGCTCTTAGAGCATGTCCAGGCGAAGCGCAAAACGGGTTCGCCGCAGAAAATGCGGCCAGAAGATCAACAAAGCGATTCCGTTTCATTGGAATCGGATTACATCGCAGTTCTTTGTTTTCTCGGCGCGGGCGTGTCGCCGCCGGATCGGTCGGGCACTGCCCGCGGGCGCAGAACGCTTCTCATCGACAAGGAACGTTCGCTTGCGACAGAACAAAGAGAAAGAGAGCGCGCTCGATTCAACCCGGATGAATCGCGCTCTGGCCTTGGTCTTGATATTCCTCAAGGCGCTCACGGGGCCTTGAGATTGGATAAATCGCCCGCGATCACGGAGCCGCAAGCATGAGCGCGAACATACCCATCACCGACCGCGACGTCCTTCTCGTCGTCGATGTCCAGAACGATTTCTGCCCGACCGGGATGCTCCCGGTCCAGCGCGGCGACGAAGTAGTTCCGGTCGTCAACCGCCACGCCGAACTGTTCCGCCATGTCGTTCTCACGCAGGATTGGCATCCGCCGAGCCACCATTCCTTTGCGTCCGTGCATGCCGGGCAGAATCCCTTTGAGACGATCACGGCCGCCTATGGGCCGCAGATTCTCTGGCCCGACCATTGTGTTCAAGAAACGCCCGGTGCCGAATTTCACGAGGGCCTTGCCGTTCCCCATGCCCAACTGGTCCTGCGCAAGGGTTTTCGGCATGAAGTCGACTCCTACTCGGCCTTCTACGAAAACGACCATAAGACGCCGACCGGCCTTGCCGGCTATTTGCGCGAACGCGGCTTCACACGGGTGTTCGTCGTCGGGCTCGCGTTTGATTTCTGCGTGCGCTTTACGGCCGAGGACGCCCGGCGGACCGGCTTTGACGTCGTCGTCATCGAGGAGGGCTGCCGTAGCATCGATATGGAAGGTTCAATCGCCGACACGCGGGCCTCGTTCGGAGCGCTCGACGTGCGGCTGGTCGATGCGCTGTAGGGCGCATTTCGGCCAAGGCCAATCCTTTGAACCGCTCTCGGGGGCGCGAACTTGCCGCTGTTAAAAGCGAGATTCCCGAAAAGCCGGCAGGCTTTTCGGATAAGATCACGCGACAAGGCAAAGAAAAAGAGTGCGCGGTTGATTCAAGGAGAAGCAATCGCGCTCTAGTGTTTCCTTCTCTGACGGTCCGATCCCGGACCGTCAGGTAAGGAACACTAGCTCATCCGACGCTCTGTGATGCGGCACCAACACAATGGGACGAGCCCAAGCGTTGGTGCCGCATCACTAGAAAACGCCAATTACGCAAAGACCAGAAGCGTGAATTCGATTCGACCGGAACCGAGTTCACGCTGGCGTTGCCGAACGCCCCGCGCTCAGACGGCGCGGTGCGAAAGCAAAACTGTGTATACTGCTTTTCGGCTCGGCAAAGCGGGGCTCCGGTGTCGTTGAGCCCACCCTGGGTCTCCGCCCTCCGCGGGGACGAGTGGACAACCAGCCCATGGCCGAAGCGATCGGTTGGAACGTAGGTCATGCTGTTTGAGAACCGCGCGGACGCCGGACGCAAGCTCGCCGCGGCCCTCGGCGCCTACAAGGACGGGCGGCCGGTCGTGCTCGCGCTGCCGCGCGGCGGCGTGCCGGTCGCCGCCGAGGTCGCCGCGGCCCTTGAGGCACCGCTCGACCTTGTGCTCGTGCGCAAGCTCGGCGTGCCGCTACAGCCGGAGCTCGCGATGGGCGCGGTGGTCGACGGCAGCGCGCCGATCCTCGTGCGCAACGAGGATGTGATCCGGCTCGCCGGCGTGAGCGAGGAGGGGCTGCAATCGGTCTGCGCCGCCGAGCTTGCCGAAATCGAGCGGCGCCGCCAGCGCTATCTCGGCGACCGCGCGCGTGTCGACCCCGCCGGACGCATCGCCATCGTGATCGATGACGGTATCGCTACCGGTGCGACCACGCGCGCGGCCCTGCGCGCCATGCGGCAATGCCGCCCGCGCAAACTCATCCTGGCGGTGCCGATCGCTCCCACCGATACGCTCGAGGCGATGCGTGAAGAGGCCGATGAGGTGGTCTGCCTTGAGGATTACGAGGATTTCGGCGCGATCGGCCTGTTCTATGCCGATTTTCGCCAGGTCAGCGACAGTGAAGTGGTCGCAACGCTCGCCCGCTTCCCGCCCACGAACGGCGAGGCGCCGTCACAGACTTGATCGCATTTGAGGTCAGCGGGCCGGCGAGCCGGCGAGAGCGACGCGCCGACGCGCCGACGCGCCTCAGCCACGCGCATTCACGATGCGGGCGCCAGCCGCGAGGCCCGCGTCTTCAAAGCGCGGATGCGCTCGACGAGATCACCATGGCTTTCCCGGGCGGCGTCGCCATTGGCGGCCGCCGGCCCGTTGACGGCGGCCGGCGGCGGAAGACCGGCCGTCTCCTCGCCCGCGAGCATCGCTTCGATCGGCGAATCGGGGCCTTCGAGCGCGAGCGTGAGGCGGGTGACCTCTGCGGCGATGTCGTTGATGCGCTCGCGCAGCAGCGCGTTCTCTACGCGCTCCGTCGCCCAGGCCGTCTCGGTGCCCTGCAAGAACGCCGCCGCTTCGCGCTTGAGCCGCGCGTTCTCCTCGCGCATCTGGTCGTGGTCGTGGATGAGGCGCTCATTTTCGGCCTTGAGAGAGGTCACCTTATCGGCCTCGCTGCGGAATTTACGCGCGTCGTACTCGCGCTCCACCAGCATCCGACCTTGCTCGGTCAGCCGTTCCTCCAGTTCTTGAATGCGTTTGGCGAGCACTTCGGCCTCGGTGGTCTGGGCCACCAGGTTCCGTTCCAGTTGCGCGATGCGGCCGCTGAAATTGGTCGCCCTTGCGCGCTCCTGCTCGGCCTCGTGGGCGGCTGCCGCGGCTGTCTTGCGCTCTTGGTCCATGCGGGCGCCGGTTTCTTTGAGGTCCTTGTCGGCCTGCTCGAACTGCGCCTTGTACTTCTCGATCTGGGTTTTCAACGCGGCGATCTCGACCCGCTGGCTGTCGCCCGCGGCCGCCCGCTCGTTCAGCGCCGCGGTCAGCCGGGCAAGCTCGTGCTCCTTGCCGGAAAGGGCCTGCTCGAGATCGTGATACTTGTTGGTCTTGTACGAGTATTCCTCCTCGGTGCTGCGCAGCTGGTCGCGCGTCGAGTTCTCGCGCGCTTCGAGCGCAAGAAGCGCGGCCGTCTTTTCGTTCAGCTCGTTCTTGAGCTTGTCGATCGCCATCGACTTCTTGCCGAGCTCGCCGAGCTGACTCGTGGTCTTGGCCTTGAGCTGCTCCACGCTCATCTCCAGCCGCCGCGTCGACATCGCGAACTCGGCGCGCAACTGGTCCTTCTCCGCCTGGATCTCCGCCATCGAAAAAGGCGTCGATTCTTCGAGCCGGCGCATGGTCAGGCGCACTGCGCGATTGTGAACCAACGGCACGAGAATGAGATTGAACAGGCTCGCAGCAAGGAACCCGATACCGAAAACCATGAGCTGTTCGACCACGTGCAACGCCTCCGCTCAGAACAGCGCCGGGCAACCATGACATGCAGAGCTTAGGTCTTCCAGCGCGGAACGCGATTAACCTAAATGTACACGTTCTCGGCCAAGGTCTAACCGAAAACATGGCCGATCACGTAACATTGTCAGGTAATCGGACGCGGACAGAGCGTTGTTTAGAAGGGATTCCAGGTCGAATATGGAGTAAATTTCAGGTATCCGATGCTGGCCCCCAGCCGCAGGCCGACGCCGGAGCGGATCGGGACGATGACCACATTGTTGGCGGTCAGGGCCGTCATGCCGAGGCCCCCGATGAAATAGGCGGACCCTTCGATCCCGGCGAAGCGCTGATAGATCGCATCGACGGCCGGCAGATTGTATATCAGCATCATGGTGCGTGCGCCCTCGCCGCCGAAATCCCAGCCGAACGAGGGGCCTTGCCAGAAAACCCGCAAATCGCCCGCGTTTTTCGTGTAGAGCATGCCTTCGCCATAGCGAAGGCCGCCGAAAAACGCGCCCCCGGCTTCCTCGCCGAGAATGTAACCGTTCGGGAGCCCCCATTCGCTGACCGTCCTCTCGACGATCGTCGCCAGTCCGCGCGATACGCCACCAAAGAACCGATGCCCTGCGGCCACGATCTCGCCCGGCGAGAATTGCGGATGCGCCGGCTGCGGCGTGTCCTGGGCAAGTGCGATTATCGGCCCGGAACATGAAAGCCAGACGACGATCGCAAAGAGTCGCAAGGCTCTGTTCATTGCGTTCTGCCCCCAAAAAAAGTCGCACCGAAAGATCGGTTAACCTTCCGATTACGCCTGTGCGCTACGACAAACGTCCCGAATCACAGGTTCCAGCAAGACTATGACGCAAGCACGGCGACACCGGCCAACTGAGGTCGGCCGGAGGGGCCTTTACAGAACAGGGTTGGCGGCACTCCTGGTGCTCGCCTCGTCCTTTGGCCTGCAGGCAACGACCACCGAACGCATCGTGGCCAACCGCCACAGCGGAATCGCCATCGACGGCTATGATCCGGTTGCCTATTTCGTTGACGGCACGGCGCGTCAAGGCCGCCCCGAGCACGAGCACAGCCATGGCGGCGTGGCGTGGCGTTTCCGCAACGAAGGCAACCAAGCCGCATTTGCCCGCGATCCGCTCGTCTATATGCCCTGCTTCGGCGGTTACGATCCGGTCAATGTCGCCCGCGGCGTCGCAACTCCCGGCCATCCCGTGGCGTTTGCAATCGTCAACGACCGGTTGTGCCTCTTCTTCAGCGAGGCGGCGCGCCAGCGCTATCTTGCGGCTCCCCGCGACGTCCTGCAAGCAGCCAAAGATCGCTGGCCCAAGGTCCACGAGGAACTCGTACGATAGCAGGCCCAGAGCATGATCCCGAAAAGTTGGAGACTTTTCGGACCAGATCATGCGACCAAACAAAGAAGAGAGCATGATCCCGAAAAGTTGGAGACTTTTCGGACCAGATCACGCGACCCAACAAAGAAGAGAGCATGATCCCGAGAAGTTGGAGACTTTTCGGATCAGATCATGCGACCAAACAAAGAAGAGAGCATGATCCCGAAAAGCTGGAGACTTTTCGGACCAGATCATGCGACCAAACAAAGAAGAGAACATGATCCCGAAAAGTTGGAGACTTTTCGGACCAGATCATGCGACCAAACAAAGAAGAGAGCGTGATCCCGAAAAGTTGGAGACTTTTCGGACCAGATCATGCGAAAAAACCAAGAGAAGTTCCCGCCCCGCAAAGGACGCTGATCTCTGCATGCTGGCGCAGGGGGACCAATGCGAAATCTACTCCGGCGCAGCCTGCCCCCGGGCAACGAAGCCAGGCACAACGAACCCCGTCTGCGCATCGCCATAGGTCAGTGCGGTGCCGTCCGGGCGGGTGACCGTCCCCCCGGCCGCGACGAGCACGGCGTGGCCGGCTGCGATGTCCCACTCATGGATTGATGCAAGCCGCGGGTAGACATCGGCAGCACCCTCCGCGAGCAGCCCAAACTTCAATGAAGAGCCGCAGGTGATCCGCGCGGCAACCGGCAGTCGGGCAAGAAAGCTCTCGGTTGCGGGGTCGCGATGCAACCGGCTGACCGTCGCGACCGGCCCGTCGGCAGGGCGAGGGCGGACGCGGATCGGCATTTTCTCTTGCGCCGCTTTCGGTGGCTCGCCCGCCGGAAGAACGAGGCGTTCAGCGAACGCCCCCTCGCTGCCCCGGTAGAGGAGGCCAAGGGCCGGAGCAAATACGAGACCGAACACGGGCCGCCCCGTCTCAATCAGCGCGACATTGACCGTATACTCGTTGCGCCCGGCGATGAACTCTCTGGTGCCGTCGAGCGGATCGACCAGAAGGAAACCGGCCGTGGCGTCGATTGCGGGCGGCGGGCCGGCCGATTCCTCGGAAACGACCGGAATTCCCGGCAGCAGGCGGGCAAGGCCGTCGAGGATCACCGCATGCGCCGCCTCGTCGGCAGCCGTCACCGGACTGCGATCGGCCTTCTCGCGGATCGCCAATGCGTCGCGCTGGATGGCCAGGATGGCGCGGCCGGCCTTTGAGACCAGGGCGGTCAGCGCGTCAACGAGCAGCGGTTCGAACTGATGCATTGCAGGGCCGCTTCCGAGAGACCGATCGTTGCTTTGATCACCGCGGGCGGTGTATCACACTAGCTGATCCGATGGCTTTTGATGCGGCACCAACACCATGAGGCTAGTGTTCCCGCTCTGACGGTCCGACCCCGGACCGTCAGGTAAGGAACACTCGCTAATCCGATGCTTTGTGATGCGGCACCAACACAATCAGACGAGCCCAAGCGTTGGTGCCGCATCACTAGCTCAAGCATTGGTGCCGTATCACTGGCCGCCGGTGCGGCCGTCGGCCGGGCGGCATTCCTCTCGGACACAGCATCCATCTTGGAGACGCATCGTATGTCCAACGCCGTGACGCTCCCGTCCCTCGACCTGTCCGCTTTGCTCTGCTCGCGGGTGTGCCACGACCTGATCAGCCCGTCCGGAGCGATCGTGAACGGGCTCGAAGTCTATGAGGACGCCCAGGACGAAGAGACCAAAGCCTTCGCATTCGACCTCATCAAGAAGAGCGCGGCGACGGTGTCGGCGCGGCTGCAGTTCTGCCGGCTCGCCTATGGGGCTGCGGGCTCGGCGGGTGCGCAGATCGATCTTGGCGATGCGGAAAAGGTTGCCCGGGGCGCGCTCGAAGACGAAAAGGTCAAGCTCAACTGGGGCTTGCCGCGCGCAATCCTGCCGAAAAACCGGGTCAAGCTGCTGCTCAATCTGTTGCTCCTTGCTGGCCACGCTATTCCGCGCGGTGGTGCGCTGACCGTGGACCCGATCGGTGAAGGCGAGACGATGGGGTTTCGGGTCGAGGCCTACGGACTTAATGCGCGCGTCCCTGAGGCGCTCGTTGCGTTTGTCAACGGGGCCGATGAGATCGAGGCGATCGACGCCCATGCGATCCAACCGTTCTACACCGGGCTCCTCGCAAGGAGCTGCGGGTTGGCGGTCTCGGTCGAGAACGAAGGTGAAGCGGTGATCGTCGCGGCGCGCTAGAGCATGATCCCGAAAAGTTGGAGACTTTTCGGATCAGATCATGGGACCAAACAAAGAAGAGAGCATGATCCCGAAAAGTTGGAGACTTTTCGGATCAGAGCATGCGACCAAGCAAAGAAGAGAGCATGATCCCGAAAAGTTGGAGACTTTTCGGATCACGCAATCCGCCGCCGCCTACTAATCGAGACCGCCGCTTTGCGGCCGCCTCGGGGCGAGTTTTTCTTAAGAGATCGTAGGGTGGGCATGCAAAGCATGCCCACCAATTCTACTTCGCTGCCTCAATTGCGTGGGCACGGCGCGCTTTGCGCGCCTTTGCCCACCCTACAAAGTCGGCATCTCTTAAGGGATCCTCCAAGACCGGCCCTTGGCTCGAACTGTATCCGGCCCATCGCTTGAACGATTTCCGCTCAGCTTGACCCGCATTCCTTTCATTTCCGCGCACGCAAGCGGAAATTCAGTTTTGTTGATTTAGAGCATGATCCCGAAAAGTTGGCAGACTTTTCGGACAAGATCATGGGACCAAACAAAGAAGAGAGCATGATCCCGAAGAGTTGGAGACTTTTCGGATCAGATCATGCGACCAAACAAAAAAAGATCGTAGTAGGGTGGGCATGCAAAGCATGCCCACCAAATCTATTGCGCTGCCTCGATCGCGTGGGCACGGCGCGCTTTGCGCGCCTTTGCCCACCCTACAAAGTCGGCATCTCTTATGGGATCCTCCAAGACCGGTCCTTGGCTCGCATCGTATCAGGCTGTTCGCTCGCGGCGGCTGCCGGGTGCCCGGCTTGATCGCGCGCGTGCGGATCGTATTGCAATGATGTGCGAGGCCCGGTTCGGGCGATCGTTTTGCCGCCTGCGCAACGAAACTTAAACCCTTTGCCAAGAAACTGCCTAAGCTCCCGAAATGACCGGTCCCCCGGGCTTGCCACGAGAGACTTTCAATGGACGATCTATTGCGTGAGTTCTTGACCGAGACGAATGAGAGTCTCGACGTGGTCGATGTCGAACTCGTCCGGTTCGAGCAGGATCCGAACAACGCGAATATTCTCGACAACATTTTCCGGCTCGTTCACACGATCAAAGGGACCTGCGGCTTCCTCGGCCTGCCGCGGCTCGAAGCGCTCGCGCACGCCGCCGAGACGCTGATGGGCAGGTTCCGCGACGGCTTGGCGGTGACCGGCGAAGGGGTCACGCTCATCCTCGCCACGATCGATCGGATCAAGACGATCCTCGATATGCTCGAGCGCGACCAGCAGGAGCCGGCCGGTGAGGACCGCGACCTGATCGACGAACTGGAGCGTCAGGCCGAGTCCGTCGCGCCGGCGGCAGGGGGCGCCGACCCGGCGGAGCCGGAACCGGAGGTCGAAGCCTCACCTTACCAGGCGCTCGAACGTCCGTTGCGTCCCGGGGAAGTTCCGCTCTCCGAGCTGGAGCGCGCTTTCCGTGAGACACCGGGGCCGTTGGCGGAATTGCCGGCTGCCGCGAAGGCGCCGTCCAAGGCGAACACCGAACCCGGCGCCGCCAAGGGCGAGGACGAAAAGGGCGATGCCAAAGTCGTCAATCAGTCGATCCGGGTCAATGTCGACACGCTCGAACGCCTGATGACCACGGTCTCCGAACTGGTGCTCACCCGCAATCAGCTCCTGGAGATTGTGCGCCGTCACGAGGATTCCGAGTTCAAGGTGCCGCTCCAACGCCTCTCCAACGTCACGGCCGAGCTGCAGGAAGGCGTGATGAAGACGCGCATGCAGCCGATCGGCAATGCCTGGCAGAAGCTGCCGCGCGTCGTGCGCGACCTTGCCAACGAGCTGGGCAAGCAGATCGAGCTTGAAATGCACGGCGCCGATACCGAGCTCGACCGCCAGGTGCTCGACCTGATCAAGGACCCGCTCACCCATATGGTGCGCAATTCCGCCGATCACGGGCTCGAAATGCCGGACGAGCGCCGGGCGCTCGGCAAGCCCGAGAAAGGCACGGTCCGTCTGTCCGCGCATCATGAAGGCGGCCATATCATCATCGAGATTGCCGACGATGGGCGCGGGCTCGACCTCGAAAAAATCAAGGCCAAAGCAATCACCAACGGTCTTGCGACCGAAGCCCAGATCGAGAAGATGACCGAGGCGCAGATCTACAAATTGATCTTCGCGCCCGGGCTCTCGACCGCGACCACGGTGACGAACGTGTCCGGCCGCGGCGTCGGCATGGACGTGGTGCGCAACAATATCAATCAGATCGGGGGCACGGTCGAAGTCAAGTCGGTGCCGCGCGCCGGATCGAGCTTCGTCATCAAGATCCCGCTCACGCTGGCGATCGTCTCGGCGCTGATCGTCGAAGCGGGCGGCGACCGATTCGCGATCCCGCAGCTCTCGGTGATCGAACTGGTGCGCGCGCAAGCCAATTCCGATCATCGCATCGAGCGGATCAAGGACACGCCGGTGCTGCGGCTGCGCAACAAGCTGCTGCCGCTGATTCATCTCAAGACGCTGCTCAAGATGGAGGAGAGCGCCGATAGCGGGTCCGAAACCGGGTTCATCGTCGTGACCCAGGTCGGCAATCGGACCTTCGGAATCGTGGTCGACGGCGTCTTCCACACCGAGGAGATCGTGGTCAAACCGATGTCGACCAAGTTGCGGAACATCACCATGTTTTCCGGCAACACCATCCTCGGCGACGGCGCGGTGATCATGATCATCGATCCGAACGGCATCGCCCACGTGCTCGGGACCTCGACCAGCGCGGAGACGGCGGACGAAGAGGGGACGGTCCGGCAACACGCCGCGAACGAGAACACGACCTCGCTGCTTGTGTTCCGCGCCGGCTCGCCGGAACCGAAGGCGGTGCCGCTGTCGCTCGTCACCCGACTGGAGGAGATCGACGCCGCCAAGATCGAAGTGGGGAACGGCGGTCGTCTCGTCCAGTATCGCGGCCAGCTCATGCCGCTGGTGTCAGTGAACGACGCGGCGCCGGTCAGGTCTGAAGGAACGCAGCCGCTTCTCGTCTTCTCCGACGAGGGCCGGTCGATGGGGCTCATTGTCGACGAGATTGTCGATATCGTCGAGGACCAGCTCAATATCGAAGTCACGAGCGACACACCCGGCCTGCTCGGCTCGGCGGTGATCAAGGGCCAGGCGACGGAAATCATCGACATGGGCCATTACCTGCCCATGGCCTTTGAGGATTGGCTGCTGCGCAAAGAGACGATGATGCGCCAGCGTGCGCAAACGCTGCTTTTTGTCGACGACTCGGCCTTCTTCCGCAACATGCTGACGCCGGTGCTCAAGGCGGCAGGTTATCAGGTGACGACGGTCGGCGGCGCCGAAGACGCCCTCGAACACCTCAAATCCGGGCACCGCTTCGACGTGGTCGTCACCGACATCGAAATGCCCGGCATGAACGGCTTCGAGCTCGCCGCAGCCATCCAAGCCGATCCGCAGACGAACGAGCTGCCGATCATCGCGCTGTCCTCGATGAACGGGTCCGACGTGGTGGAACGCGGCCGCGAAGTCGGGTTCCAGGATTTCGTCGCCAAGTTCGACCGTCCCGGCCTGATCGCGGCGCTCAAGGAACAGATGATCGGCGAGGCGGCCTGATGGAGACGATGATGACGATCGATGCCAGTCGGACCGACGCCCTGACCGACACGCTGACCGAATACGTCACCGTGGTGATCGGCGATCAACTGTTCGGCCTTCCGATCGAACAGGTCCAGGACGTGTTCATGCTTGACGGCCTGACCCGTGTGCCGCTGTCGCAGCCGGAGATCGCCGGTGTTCTCAATCTACGCGGACGGATCGTGACCGCGATCGATATGCGCCGCCGGCTCGGACTGCCGCGCCGCGACGACGGCGTCAAGCCGATGGCGGTCGGCATCGAATCCAAGGGCGAGTCCTACGGGCTCCTGATCGACACGGTCGGCGAGGTTTTCAAGCTCGACGACAGCACGCGCGAACCCAACCCGGTCAACCTCGACGCCCATCTCGCGCGCATATCGGCGGGAGTCCATCGCCTCGACGGACGGCTTCTTGTGGTGCTCAACGTCGACCGTGTGCTCGATATGGGCGGCGAGGCGATGGCGGCATGACCGATGCTGAAGACGAAAACGAAACCATGGCTCGCATGATCGGGCGGGCCATGCGCGGGGTCCATGAGGCGATTGATGAAGACCTGTCTGTTGGTTGATGATTCGAGCGTCATCCGTAAGGTGGCGCGCCGCATTCTTGAAGGCCTGAGTTTCGAGATCTCGGAAGCGGAGGACGGCGAGAAAGCGCTGTTTGTCTGTCAGCGCGCGCTGCCGGACGCCGTTCTGCTCGATTGGAACATGCCGCGGATGGACGGCTATCAGTTCCTGCGTGCCTTGCGCCGCATGCCGGGCGGAGATCAGCCCAAAGTCGTGTTCTGCACCACGGAAAACGATGTCGCGCAGATCGCCCGCGCTCTGCACGCGGGGGCGGATGAATACATCATGAAGCCGTTCGACAAGGATATCGTCACGGCCAAGTTCCAGGAAATCGGACTCGTCTGACAGTCCGCGTTGCGTTGAGTTAATCGTGCTGCGTAACCGAGTACAGCTTTGATGACGACCGCCACCTTGTCCGGTTCGCAGGCGTCGTGCACCGTGCCCGATCCGATTCGTGTCATGGTGGTCGACGACTCGGTCGTCGTGCGCGGGCTCGTTTCGCGCTGGCTCGAGCATGAGCAAGCGTTTCAGGTCGTTGCTTCGCTGCGCACCGGGCGCCAGGCGGTGGACCAAATCGAGCGTGCCGATCCCGATGTCGTGATCCTCGACATCGAGATGCCGGAGCTTGACGGCATTTCGGCGCTGCCGCTGCTGCTTGCCAAGAAGCCTGGCCTCGCGGTGATCATGGCCTCGACGCTGACGCGGCATAATGCCGAGATCAGCTTGCGCGCGCTCTCGCTCGGCGCCGCCGACTATATTCCGAAGCCGGAGACAAAGCACGGCGTCACCACCTCGGCCGATTTCCGGCGAGACCTTGTCGAGAAGATCCGTCATCTCGGCTCGCGCTGCCGGAAAGCCCGGCGGGCGGGCGCCGGTCCGCAGGCGCGCGGCCTTCCCGCTCCGGCGCGCCACATGCAAGGACGGACCAGGATATCTGCCGGCGACGACGGACCGGCCGTGCCGAAACTGCGGCCGTTCGGCAAAACTGCGCCGGCAGTGCTCTTGATCGGATCGTCGACCGGCGGCCCCCAGGCGCTCAATGACGTGATCAAGCATCTCGGTCCGGTGATCGACCGTTTCCCAATCTTGATCGGCCAGCACATGCCGCCGACCTTCACCACCATCCTCGCCGAACATCTCGCCCGTGCCTGCGGACGGCCGGTGCAGGAGGGAAAGGACGGTGAGCCGGTCGTCGCCGGGCGGGTCTATGTCGCGCCCGGTGGCGTGCATATGCGGGTCGATCGCCGCGGAAGCGGGGCCGCGATCCTGCTGCGCGACGGCCCGCTCATCAATTTCTGCAAGCCCGCGGTCGATCCGCTGTTCTCCTCCGCCGCGCAGACCTGGGGTGCGGCTTGCCTCGCGCTGGTGCTGACCGGTATGGGCTCCGACGGTCAACGCGGCGCTGCGGAAATCGTATCCGCCGGCGGCAGCGTGATCGCCCAGGATGAAGCTTCGAGCGTCGTATGGGGCATGCCGGGAGCGGTTGCCCAGGCGGGGCTGTGTGCGGCCATTCTGCCGTTGTCGCAGATCGCACAGAAAGTAAAGCGTGTGTTTACAGGGGAGCGCTCGTGACAACGTTCGACTTCGACTTTCTGCGCCGCCTGCTCAAGGAGCGATCCGGCCTCGTCCTTTCCGCGGACAAGGAGTATCTGGTTGAAAGCCGGCTATTGCCGGTTGCCCGCCGGCGGGGCCTTGCCGGCCTGAGCGACCTCGTGCAGAAGCTCAAGGCGCCCGGTGCGGGTGGGCTGCTCGCCGAAGTGGTCGAGGCGATGACCACCAACGAGACCTTCTTTCTGCGCGACAAGGTCCCGTTCGACCACTTTCGCCAATCGATCATGCCGGCGTTGCTGGGGGCGCGCGAGAACCGCAGGCGCATCCGCATCTGGTGCGCCGCTGCGTCGACCGGTCAGGAGCCCTATTCGCTCGCAATGTGCCTGAAGGAAATGGGCGACAAGATCGCCGGCTGGCGCTTTGAGATCATCGCAACGGACCTGTCCACCGAGGTGCTGGAGAAAGCCAAGATCGGCCTCTACAGCCAGTTCGAGGTGCAGCGCGGGTTGCCGATCCAAATGCTGCTGCGCCACTTCACCCAGACCGGCGATAGCTGGCAGATCTCGCCTGACATCCGCGCGATGGTGCAATATCGCGCGCTCAATCTGCTCGAAGATTTTTCCAGCTTGGGCGCCTACGATCTCGTATTCTGCCGCAACGTCCTCATCTATTTCGATCAGCCGACCAAGATCGATATTCTCGAGCGTATCAAGCGTGTGGTCGAGCCGGATGGTTTCCTCGTGCTCGGTGCGGCGGAGACCGTCGTCGGTCTTACCGATGCGTTCAAGCCGGTCCATGATCAACGCGGTGTCTATGCCCCGCAGGCGAGCCCGACTGTGACGCGCGGCGCCGATACGCCTTTTGCGCGTCTCGACATGCCGGCGACCGCCCGCCTTGCCGCCGCGATGGGCGCGCGCTGACGCTCAGACCTGTTGAGAGCGCGATCCCGAACAGTCTGCTGACTTTTCGGGATCATGCTTTTTTTGGGATCATGCTTTGGCGTGACGTTGCGCCCGGCCTCACAGGCTGAGCAGCCAGATGAATACGCCCACGGTCGGGAGCGACAGGATCGTGGTGAAGAACAGGACCGAGGCCATCTCCTGCTCGGCGGCACGAAAATGCACGGCCAGCACGACGCAAAGGACGACACTCGGAAGCGCAAGCGTGAGGACGGCTTCTCGCCCGGCCTGCGCCGGCAAGCCGAGCAGCACGACAAGCGCCCAAACCAAAGCGGGAACGATGACATTGCGCGAGAGCACCGATACGCCAACCGGGAGATTGAAGACGACGCGCCGGCTGTAGAGGATCACGCCCGACGCAAACAACGCGACGCCGCCGGTGGCATGGCCGAGCAAGGCCAGTGATTTGCGGATCGCTTCCGGTATCGGTATCGCAAACGCCAAGAAAATGGTGGCAAGGATCGGCGCCCACACCATGGGCTGCTTGAATGCGTCCACGATGTGATCTTGCAGGTGTTTGGGCGGTCCCGTTGTGTCGCCGCTTTGCGCCGCGCCCGCGCTCAATAGCACGATGCTCACCGGAATGTGGACCAGGGAGATGACGAGGCTGGCAACAGCAATGGGAATGGTGGCCGCGGTCTCGCCGAACAGGTAGCCGAGCACCGGCAGCCCGACGAAAGCAGCCGACGGCCCGCCGATCGCAAGCGCCTGCAATGTCGAGGTCATCAGGTCGCGGCCGACCACCCAATGCGCGATCAGCAACGGGATGAAATAGGCCGCGATCATGGTGGACACCACCACGACGATCAGCGGTACATCGCCAAAAAACTGCGAGCGGGGCGTTGCCAGAATACCGGTGAACAGCACCAGCGGCAGCGCGTATCGCAAGACCAGGCGGTTGAACGTCGACGCTTCCGGTTCGTCGAAGTCGTGTTGCCAGCCGGCGAATACGCCAAGCAGAAGGGTCAAGACCGCAGGCAGCAGCGCATTGAAGATCGTGGATGCCACGTTGAGAGCCGTCCTTCCCTGCGCGCCGCCGCAAAGATATCGAAGAGCCGGGAGCGGCGATAGCGCCGCAGTCACAGCCGGAGCGATGACCCGAAAAAGTTGGCAAACAAAGTGAAAACCTGCGCAGCAAGCAATCGCGGACGATCGCGCTGCAAAGCGTAGCACAAACGGTAAACGCCTATTCCGGGCTGTGGGCGAGGCCCAGATAGCTTTCGAGCACGCGCGGATTGGCGGCGAGCTCGGACGCCGGACCTTCGAGCACGAGCTCGCCCATTTCGAGGACATAGCCGTAATCGGCAACCTGCAGCGCGGCGCGGGCGTTCTGCTCGACGAGAAGGATCGACACGCCGGTACTCTTCAGGTCGGCGATAACCTGGAAGATGTCGCGCACGATGCGCGGCGCCAGGCCAAGGCTCGGCTCGTCGAGCATCAGCAGCTTGGGCCGCGCCATCAGCGCGCGGCCGAGCGCCAGCATCTGCCGCTCGCCGCCCGAGAGCGTGCCGGCAAGCTGCGTGCGCCGCTCCTGCAGGCGCGGGAAACGTTGATAGACGGCGGCGACGTCGTCCTCGACATCGCGGGCGCCGCGGCGGATACGCGGGAAAGCGCCGAGCAGCAGATTGTCGGCGACCGGCATATCGCTGAACAGCTCGCGCCGTTCGGGCACGAGGCACAGGCCGTAGCCGACCCGTTCCTCGGTCGAATCCGCGGCAATGTCGCGGTCGCCATAGACGACCGCGCCACGACCGGGGATAAGGCCCATGAGCGCCATGAGCAGCGTCGTCTTGCCGGCGCCGTTGGGTCCGATCACCGTCGCGATCGCGCCCTCGGGCACGGCGAGGCTAAGGCCGTGCAGCACCTTGACCTTGCCGTAGCCGACCGAGAGGTCGCGCACGTCGAGCGCGCTCATGCGACGCTCCCGAGATAGGCCTCGACGACGGCCGGGTTGTTTTGGATCTCCCGCGGCGAGCCCTCCGCGAGCTTCTCGCCGAAATTCATCACGACGATGCGGTCGACCAGCCCCATGACGAATTCCATGTCGTGCTCGACGAGAAGCACGCTCACGCCCTCCTCGCGCAGGCGCCGCACGAGATCAGCGAGCGCTTGCTTTTCGAGGTAGCGCAGCCCGGCGGCCGGCTCGTCGAGCAGCAGGAGCATGGGATCGGCGCAGAGCGCGCGCGCGACCTCCAACATGCGCTGCGAGCCGAGCGGCAACGTGCTCGCCTGGTCGAACAGGTTCTTGCCAAGGCCAACCCTGTCCAACTGCTGCGCCGCTTCGTGGCGCAAGAGCGCTTCTTCCGGACGATCGAGCCGCAGGCTCGCCGCCGCCACGCCGGCATGGCCGCGCAGATGCGCGCCGAAGGCGGCGTTTTCCAACACAGTCATCGACGGCACGATGTTGACATGCTGGAACGTGCGCGCCATGCCGCGTCGCGCAATCGCGCGCGCCGAGAGGTTCTCGATGCGCTCGCCGCGGAACCGGATCTCCCCTTCATTCGCTGCAAGCACGCCGGTCATCAGATTGAACACCGTGCTCTTGCCGGCGCCATTCGGCCCGATCAGGCCGAGCACTTCGCCCGCCCGGACCTCGAACGAGAGGGAGCTGACGGCGGCCAGCGCGCCGAACCGCTTGGTCGCACCCTCGACTTCGAGCAGCGGCTCCCCGCGTTGCGGCTGAACCCGCGCCGGCAATGGCGGCGTGGTCGGGCGCGCGAGCACCGGTTTTTCGGCCGGCAGCAGCGCGGAGAAATAGGGCACCAGCCCTTCGCGGGTGCGATGGAGCATCAAAACGATCAACAGCCCGAACACCACGATCTCGTAATTGCCGCTCTGGTCGGTGATGCGCGGGAGGATGTCTTTGAGCCACTCCTTGAGCATCGTGAGCAGCGTTGCGCCGATGATCGCGCCCCAGACTTGGGTCGAGCCGCCGATCACGGCCATGAACAGATATTCGATGCTGGCATTCAGGCTGAACGGGGAGGGATTCACATAACGCAGGAAATGCGCATAGAGCCAGCCCGACATCGCCGCGAGCAGCGCCGCATAGACAAACAGGATGATCTTCAGCCGATTGGTGTCGACGCCGAAGCTCTGGGCCATCGTCGTGCGCCCCTTAAGAGCACGGATCGCCCGCCCGACACGCGAGTCCAACAGGTTGCCGGCCGCGAGCAGCGCCACCAGCGTCACCGCCCAGATCAGATAATACATCTGGCGGCCGCCGCCGAGCGACCAGCCGAAGATCGACAGCCGCGGAATCTCGGCAATGCCGGAATACTTGCCGAGTATCTCCAGATTGCCGAACAGGAAATAGATCGCAATGCCCCAGGCGATGGTGCCGAGCGGGAGATAGTGGCCCGACAGGCGCAGCGTGATGAAGCCGAGAAACAGGGAAATCGGCAGAGTCAGCAACAGGCAGGCCGGCAGCGACAGCCAGGGCGAGATGCCGTAGCGCGTCGTCAAGACCGCGCTGGTGTAGGCGGAGATGCCGACAAAGGCCGCCTGTCCGAACGAGGTGAGCCCGCCGACGCCGGTGAGCAGCACGAGGCCGAGTGTGACGATGCTCGCGAGCCCGATATAGTTCATCAGCGTGACGTAGAAATCCGGCAGCAGCAGGGGAGCGGCGGCGAGCAGAACGAGCACGGCGAGGAGCAGCAGGCGCCGGCTCATGGCTCCTCATCCTCCTCGACCCGATGCGTCGTCAGGGAACGCCACAGCAGCACCGGAATGATCAGTGTGAACACGATCGACTCCTTGAACGTGCTCGCCCAGAAGGACGAGAAGGATTCGAGGAAGCCGACAAGGAGCGAGCCGAGCGCCGCAAGCGGGTAATTGGTCATGCCGCCGATGATGGCGCCGACAAAGCCCTTCAGGCTGATGAGGAAGCCGGTGTCGTAATAGATCGTCGTGAAGGGCGAGACGAGAATGCCGGAGGCGGCGCCGATCAGCGCCGCCAACGCAAAGCTCAAGCGCCCGGTGAACTCACTGGAAATGCCGACCAGCCGCGCACCGGTGCGATTGAGCGCGGTCGCGCGCAGCGCCTTGCCGTAGACGGTGCTGCCGAACAGGATGGCAAGCAGCACGATCAGCACCAGGCTCGTTATGATCACCGCGAGGCTCTGTCCGGTGATGTTGAGCACGCCGAGCTGAAAGCTGATATCGGGAAGCAATTGTGTGCGCACGCCCTCGCCGCCGAAGAAGACGAGCGCCATGCCGGTCAGCATGTAGTGCACGGCAACGGCGATGATCAGGAGAACAAGGATCGGGGCGTTCGCCACCGGCTGGAAAGCGAGCCGGTAGAGCATCGGCCCCATGGGCGTGACGATTGCGAGCGTGACCGCAACCTGCAGAAGGATGTCTTCGGGCCGCGAGGCGGACCACACGGCAGCACCGGCGATCACCGCCGGCAGCGCGATGTTCTCCAGCGCGATGGCGGCAAAGCGCTTGAGTTTCTTCTTGCGCAGGACGGCGACGCCATCGATCGCGGTGATCAGCAAGCCGCCGCCGATCAGGAGATAGACGGTGCCCGGCACGAGGCCAGCCTGAAGCGTCGCCAGCGACAGTGCCGCCAGAGAGATAAAGTCGCCCTGCGGCACGAAGATCACGCGCGTGACCGTGTAGACGGCGACGAGCGCCAGGGCGAGGAGCGCGTAGATCGCTCCGTTGGTGATGGCGTCCTGCGACAGCCACAACGCGATGTTGAAGCTCATTGGTCGAGCCGGGGGGGGTGGTGGCCGAACCGGATGAGGGCGAGTTTGGCAGCGGGAGAAGAGGACGCACCCGTCCTCCCCTCCCGTGCGATCGATCCGCCCGGTTATTTCTTCAGGCGCCACTTACCGTCGTCGACGATGACCAGCACGCGCGCGCGTTCGTCGAGCCCGGTGTGGTCCTCTGGCGACATGTTGTAGACGCCGTGCGTCCCGACCACGTTCTTTGCGTCTTCGAGGGCATCGCGCAGCGCCTGCCGGAATTCCGGCGTTCCCGGCTTTGCCTTCTCGAGGGCGGCCGGCACGGCGGCGTTGAGCAGGAGATAGCCGTCATAGCTGTAGCCGCCGAAGGCGTTGCGGGTGCCTTCGCCGAACTTGTCCTCGTAGCGCTTGGTGAAGTCGGAAGCGACCGGCTTGACCTCGTTGTCGGCCGGCAGGTCCTCGGGAACGATGAGCGGACCGGTCGGCGCGATCGCGCCTTCGACCTTCTTGCCGCCGACTTTGATGAACTCGCGATTGACCGTGCCGTGGTTGTGATAGATCGGCTTTTTGTAACCACGCTCGACAAGGCCGATATGCGGCAGTGCACCGCCGGTGCCCGATCCGCCGACAACGACCGCATCGGGATCGGCGGAGAGAAGCTTGATCACCTGCCCGGTCACGCTGGTGTCGGCGCGGGCATAGCGCTCATCGGTGAGGACCTTGATGCCGGCCGGCTCGGCGTGTTTCTTCAGCGCCTTCAGCACGAGGTCGCCCCAGGAGTCGGAGAACCCGATATAGCCGACGGTCTTGACGCCCTTCTTCTTCATATCCTCGACAACGGCGCCCATCATGAGCGCGACCGGTTGCGGCGTGGTGAACACCCACCCGAGCTTCTCATGCGGCAACGCGACCGGCGCGAGCGCGATCATCGGCGTCTTGGCCTCGGTGGCGATCTGCGCGATCTGCGTGGTCGAGGGCACGGAATTCGAGCCCATGATTGCATCGACCTTTTCCTCGCCGATCAGTTTGCGGGCGTTCTTGGCCGCTTCCGTCGGGTCGGTCTTGTCCTCCAGGATGATGAACTCGACCGGACGACCGCCGAGCGTCCTCGGGATCAGTTGAAAGGCGTTCTTGTAGTGGATGCCGAGCGAAGCGCCCGGCCCGGTCGCCCCCAGCGTCACGCCGACAAGGATGTTATCCCGGGCGGCCGCTCCGGTCGCGAAGGCGACCGCTGCCGCGAGTGACAAGAGCAATGTTCGTTTCATGGCGTTTCCTCTATCGATTCAAACGATATTGTTTCGACCGCGATAGAGCAGGCCGGCCGCAGCATTGCGCGATCGACCTTGCCAAGTGCGCACGGGCGGTCGACCGCACGCCTTGAGCCCTTCTTTTCTTTTTTCGGTCCGGGAATGCAAAGCGCGGACCAGCGCAAACTCTTCTCCTTTCACTGTGCGGTTCAAGGCAAGGCGATGATGCCCTGCCGGCTCATCGCATCGATCTCGGCGGCGGTGTAGCCGGCCTCGGCCAGCACGCCAGACGTGTCCGCCGCGTAGTTCGGCGGAAAGCGCAGCTCGCTCACCGCGCCTGCGACATCGACCGCCATCGGCTGCATGCAAACCACCTCTCCGCCCGGCATGGCGGTGCGCGTCAGCTTGGCCTGAAGCTGCGGCAGGTCGCGCACCTGGCGGATATCGAAAATGCGCGTTGCCGGAATTGTTGCCGCGCGCAGGTCGGCGAGGATGTCGTCGACCGTACGCCGCACCGTAATCGCTGCAATGTCGCGATGGATCGCCTCGCGTTCCTGGTGGCGGCCTTCGTTCGTTGCGCGCACCGCGTTTGCGACCGGCGCGAATGTCTCGATCGCCGTCAGGCGCCGCCACTGCACGTCGCTGCCGATCGCCATATAGACGAAGCCGTCGGCGGCCGGATAGACATTGGTCGGAATGAACTTGCGATGCTCATTGCCGGCGCGGGTGATCTCGTTGTCCTCGCAGCCGAAGTCGATGAGCGGCAGCACCGTGATCAGCCAGGATGCCGCCGCCTGCAGCATCGACACATGGATCGCGGTGCCGCGGCCGGTTTCGTTGCGCTCGAGGAGCGCCATCATCACATTGGCGAACAATTCGTCGCCCGCCTTCAGGTCGATGACGGGCAGGCCCATCTGGGTCGGCACGCCCTTTGGATCGCCGGTCACCTCCATATAGCCGCACATCGCCTGGATGACGGGATCGTAGCCCGGCACGTCGGGATGGTCCGGTCCCATCGCCGAGATGCCGCCCCAGATCAAGTCCGGCTTCACCGCCGACAGCGTCTCGTAGTCGATGCCGAGCGGCTTGTAGCGTGCGGGCACCGTGTTGCAGCAGAAGATATCGACATTGAGCGCAGTGATCAGCCGCTTGAGCACCTCGCGACCGCCCGCATGCTTGAGGTTGAGGGCAATCGCCTCCTTGCCGACATTGGGGGCGACGAAATAGCTGCGCCGGTCTTCGTCCGCGATCCGGCTGCCGATATAGCGATTAGGATCACCCGGCAGGGCGCTATCGGCCTTGGTCGCCTCAACACGGATCACCCGCCAGCCGAGTTGGGCAAAGCGCAGCGTCGCCGACGGCAGCGACAGCGCCTGCTCCAGACTGAGGACGGTACGCGATCTCATGGGGCTTCCTGGTCGCTCACGCCGACGACCGTCCGCGTGCTTGCGCGCATTCCGGGCTCCTCCTAGTGTTCCGACTCTGACGGTCCGACCCCGGACCGTCAGCCCGGAACACTAGCTGATCCGATGCTTTGTGATGCGGCACCAACACAATGAGACGGGCTCAAGCGTTGGTGCCGCATCACTAGAGCGCGATTGCTTCAAATCAACCGCGCTCTCTGTCTCTTTGTCTGGTCGCGTGGCCTTTCCGAAAAGCCTGCCAGTTTTTCGGGATCACACTCCAGCGGGCGGAGATCGTTCGACGCCTCCGCGCCAAAATAATTATATCTAAAAAGTATCTATCCTGGAAGTACCCTCCCGCCGATCACGCCGCGGCGACCCAGGTCGGCGGTTGCGAGTTCGAGTGCAGCGCCCGGTAGACATTCTCGGGCGTGAACGGCAGGGCGGTGATGCGAACGCCGGTGGCGTTGTAGATCGCATTGGCCACCGCCGCGGCAACGCAGATCGCCGGTGCTTCGCCGACGCCCTTTGCTCCCTGCGGGCCTTCGCCATCCATGGTCTCGACGAACACCACGTCCATCTCGGGGATTTCCGGCGCGGTCACCAGCTTGTAGTCGCGGAAATTGGGGTTGCGTATGACCCCGTTCTCGACGATCAGATCCTCGGTCAGCGCGTAGCCCTGGCCCATCACGATGCCGCCCTCGATCTGGCCTTCGATGCCGAGGCGGTTGAGGACGCGGCCGACGTCATGGGCGCCGGTGATCTTGACGAGTTTGACGATGCCGGTACGGGTGTCGACTTCGACTTCGGCAACCTGAGTGGCCCAGGCATAGGCGGCGGAAACGTCGCCCCTGAACTGCTTGTCCTGATGCTTGCTCGGCGGCTCGTAATAATAGCTCGTCATCACGAGTTCGGCCTTGTCGGAGAAGTGCAGCGAGCGGATGAACTTGGCGAGCTCGACCAGCTTCTTGCCGGAGCTCTTCTCGACGATGCACTGATCGCGGGTGTCGAGCGCCTCGGCGGGCTGGTCGAACTTCGCCGCCGCCGCCGTGAGGATCTTGTCCTTGGCCTTGCGCGCCGCGCCGATCGCCGAGTTGCCGGCAATGAAGGTGGTGCGCGAGGCATGCACGCCGACATCCCATGGCGTGACGTCGGTATCGTTGTTGACGACATTGACCGAGGTGAGCGGCAGGCCCAGCTCCTCGCAAACGAGCTGGGCGAGCACGGTCTCCGATCCCTGTCCGATCTCGGAGGCGCCGGTCAGCAGCGTCACCCGGCCGAAATCGTCCATCTTGAGGATGGTCCCGCAGCCGTCCGACGGATAGATTTTCGCCCCGCCGCCGACATGGAGCATCGAGGCCATGCCGACGCCGCGCTTGACCGGGTTGCCGTCATTGCGACGGGCCTCGTTGGCGCGGCGCTTTTCCTGATACTCGCTGCGTTCGGCGGCGACCGACAGGCAATCCTTGAAGCCGCACGACTTGAAGTGCATGCCCTGCGGCGTCACCTCGCCGGGGTCCTGCGCATTCTTCAGCCGGAATTCGAGCGGGTCCATGCCGATCGCTTCGGCGAGCCGGTCCATATGCGCTTCGACGGCGAAGGTCGCCTGCAGATTGCCGTAGCCGCGGAACGAGCCGGCATAGGGATTGTTCGAATAGATCGCGCGGGTGCGATAGTCGCAATGCGGCACCCGGTAGAGCGAGGAGATGGTCTGCATCATCACGAAGGGCGTGGTCGCGCCCCATGAGGTGTAGGCCCCGTTGTCGTGGATGGTCTCGACCTCGCGGAAGGTGAGCACGCCGTCGCGCGTGCAGCCGGAGCGCATCTTCATCAGCACCGGCTGGCGCGTCGGCGAGGCGATGAACTCCTCCTCGCGGGTGAACACGAGTTTCACCGGCCGTCGCGTGATCTTGGCAAGATAGATCGCGATCGGCTCGAACGGATAGATGTCGAGCTTGGAGCCGAAGCCGCCGCCGATCGGCGGCTGGACGATGCGGATGCGGCCGGGGTCCATCCCCAGCAGCTCGGCGAATTCCCGTTTGTGCAGGAACGGCACCTGCGTGTTCGAATAGAGAATCAGGTTCTCGCTGGCGTCGAACTCGGCGATCACGCCGGAGACGCCCATGCAGCAATGGGTCACGTAGTGCAGCTTGAAGACGTCCTCGACGATCGCGTCCGAAGCGGCCTTGCCCGTTGCAACCTCGCCCTGGCCGTACTGGAAGACCATCGCGACATTGTCGTGCGAGGCCTGATGCACCACATGCGGCTTTCCGTCCGGGCCCGGCGCGATGAGATCGTCGCCGTGCAGCCGCGGTGCGTCGGGGCTCATCGCTTCTTCCGCGGTCACGACCGCCGGCAGCGGCTCGTAGTCGACCTTGATCAGCTTGAGCGCCGCTTCCGCGATCGCTTCGGTGTCGGCCGCAACCGCGGCGATCTCATCGCGCGGGCTGCGCACCTTGTCGTGCTTGAGCGGGAGATGGTCCTTGGCAACGCCGATCGGCCGCTGCCAGGGCAGGTCCGCCGCGGTGATCACCGCATGCACGCCGGGCAGCGCCTTGGCGGCGCTGGTGTCGATCGACTTGATCTTGGCATGCACCTGCGATGAGCGCAGAATCTTGGCATGAAGCTGGCCCGGCAGGTCGATGTCATGGATATAGCGGGTCTTGCCGCTCGCCTTTTCCGGCGCGTCCTTCTTGGGGATACGCTTGCCGATCAGCGAACCGTTCGAGCCGGTCTTTGCGGTGTCGTTCATCGGGCATCCTCCAGGTTCGACGCCTCCCCCGCCTCGGCGATTGCTTCGATGACTTTCTTGTATCCGGTGCAACGGCAGAGATTGCCCTCGATGCCGCGCTTGATCTCGTCGTGACCTGGGTGCGGATTCTTGTCCAGCATGTGCCGTGCCTGCATGACGAGGCCGGGCGTGCAGAAACCGCATTGCACGGCGCCGTGCGTAACAAAGGACTGCTTGAGCCGCTCGGTGAGCTTGTCGTCGGCCAGCCCCTCGATGGTCACGACATCGCGCCCGTCGCAATCGGCGGCAAACAGCAGGCAGGAATTGGCGGAGGACCCATCGACATTGATGGTGCAGGCGCCGCATTCGCCTTCGCCGCAGCCATATTTCGTGCCGGTGAGATGCAGTTCGTCGCGCAGCATCTCCAGCGCGCTTTGATGCGCAGGCACGGTGGCGCGAACGGCGACGCCGTTGAGCGTGAATGCGATGCTAACATTGGCCGACATTTTCGAGCATCCCTCGCAAGACGTTGCGGATGAGTTCGCGCCGATACCAGGCCGAGGCGCGCACGTCGGAGATCGGGCTGATTTCGTCGTCGGCGGCCTTCAGTGCCGGTTCGATCGTCTCGGCAACGAGCCGGCCTTCGAGCGTCGCCTCGGTGCGCGGCGCACGAATCGCCGTCGGCGCCACCGCGCCGAAGGCGATGCGCGCATCGTTGAGCGCACCCGCCGCTGGGTTAGCGCCGACGCCGATCGAGATCGCGGAAATGTCGAGCGCCGGCCGCGCGCCGGCCTTGTAGAACGCGCTGACAAAGCGCTCGTTCGGCAGCGGCACCTCGACGGCGGTCAGAAGCTCGTCGGGCCGGCGGCTGGTGCGGCCGGGGCCGACAAGGAAGTCGCGCAAGGGCACGGTCCGGGTCGCAAGCGTGCCGTCCGCCTTGCTTGCGAGCACGACATGCGCGTCGAACACCAGCAGCGGCACCAGCGTATCGCCGGCGGGCGAGGCGTTGCAGATATTGCCGCCGATCGTTGCGACATTGCGGAGCTGGTCGCTGGCAAAACAGTCGCACGCCTGCCACAGCGCGTTGAAGCGCGAGCGCACCAGCGCGTTCTCCAGGAGGTCGGTCATGGTCGCGAGCGCGCCGAAGCGCACCATGCCGGAAGCCTCACCGATCCCCTGCAGCTCCGGAATACGGCGGATGTTCATCAGCGTCGGATGGAAGCGGGCGCGACCGGTCTTGCTCTGCGGCATCAGGTCGGTGCCGCCGGCAAGGATGGTCACCGGGCCGGCGCGCAACGCCTCCAATGCGGCGTCGAGCGAGCGCGGAGCGAGATAGGTCGCGATCTCATCCGCTGCGCCCCATGGCGTGGGCGGGGCCGGCTCGCGCTCGACGGCGGTCGATCGCAGATGCTCGTTCACGTCAGGCTCCGTATACTTTCTGCGCCGCCTCCGGCGAGATCACGCCATCGCGCACTTCCTCGGCGAGCTTGTCGCGATCGCGCTGCTGCGGATCGCCATAGCCGCCACCCCCGCCAGCCTGCTGATGATAGACGGTGCCGCGCGGCACACCGGTGATCAGGTCCTTGTTGCGCGGGGTGACGACATTGCCGTCCGGATAGGTGAGGCGAATGAAGTTGAGCGTTCCATCGCCGCCGCCGAACAGGCCGAAGGCCGGCTCGAAATCTCCGTCCCCGAAGATCACGACTTGTGTGTCGTCGGAGCCGATCTCGAACACCGTCTCGACCCCGAGCCCGCCGCGCCATTGGCCGGGCCCGGCCGAGTCGGTGAGGTATTCGTGCTTGAGCAGCCGGTGCGGCGTCTGCTGCTCGAACATCTCATAGTCCTGGTCGAGCACGCCGCCGGATGCATCGATCATCCCGATATGGTCGTAGCCGTCGAACCCGTGCAGCGCGCCGGAGCCGCCTTTCAGCCCCATGAAGCCGATATCGACATATTTGTCCTGTTTTTGCGGATCGAGCCCGGTGGTGAGCGAGCACAGGAGATTGTTCCAGCCGGCGGTGACGCGCTCCGGCATCACCGGCGCGAGCGCGCGCTGGATCGCCTCGGCATTGGGCGGACACAGGTGATTGCCGAACGTCGTGGCCTTGGGATAGGCGGCATTGAGGATGGTCCCGTCCGGGATGACGATCTCGATCGGCGCCACCATGCCTTCATTGTGCGGGATGTCGGGATTGACCATCTGCAGCAAGGTCAGGATGGTCGCCGATGCGCTCGAGGTGAAGGTGCCGTTGACGAAACCGTTGGTCTGCGGGTCGGTCTGCGAGTAGTCGAACCTGATGCGCTTGTCCTCGACGGTGATGGTCACGCGAATGGTGAATTGCGAGCCCTCGTGCCGGCCGTCGTAATAGACCCGGCCTTCGCCGTGATAGACGCCGTTGGGGATGGTCGCGATCTCGCTTTCCATCATCTTGCGCGTGGCATCGAACAGCGCCTTCTTGTGCGCCTCGAAACTGTCGCGCCCGTATTTTTCCAATAGCGACATCATGCGCCGTTCGCCGACGCGGCAGGCGCCGATCTCGGCCTTCATGTCGTGCTGCACGATGTCGAAGCGGATATTGGCGAAGATCAGGTCCCACACATCCTTGCGCAGCACGCCTTTCTCAAAAACCTTGACCGGCGGGATGCGCAGCGCCTCCTGCCACACCTCGACGGCGTTCGGATTGTAGCCGCCGGCGACAGCGCCGCCGATATCGGCCTGGTGGCCTTTCACCGCGGTCCACGCCACCAGCTCGCCCTTGAAGAAGATCGGCTTGTAGACGGCGACGTCGTTGTTCTGATTGCCGTAGGAGAACACGTCGTTGTGGAAGATCACGTCGCCCGGATAGAGGTCGTTGCCGAAATAGGCGCGGATATGCTTGCACACGGGCGCGAGCGAGAAGGCGAGGATCGGCAGGTTTTCGGTCTGCTCGAGCATGCGGCCTTCGCCGTCGTAAAGGCCGGTCACGTAATCCTTGGCCTCGCACAGAATGGGCGAGCGCGTCGTCTGCTGCATCGAGATCGACATTTCGTCGGTGATCGAGCGGAAGGTGCGCGCGTAGACCGACAAGAGAATGGGATCGATCGTCATGCCATCACCTTTTCGGTCTCGCGCTCGAACGCGTTGCGTGCCAGGTCCTCGCGCCCCTTGCGATAGAGGACGAAGGAGCGGTAGCGGTCGACCACGCAGTCGAAGCTTCCCGACACGAAGATCGCGGTCGTCACCGTCTCGATCACTGCGGGGCCGGGAATCGCATTGCCGCAGCGCAGCCGATGCTCGTCATAGATGCGAACCGTCTCGTAGGTTTCGCTTTCCGGCACATAGACCGAGCGCCGGCCTTTCAACGCGCCGCGCGCATCCTGGCCGGCGAAACGCTCGGTCGGGTAATCCGGCCGGTCGGTCGCGCCGAGCGCCTGCATCCGCACATTGATGATCTCGATCGGCGTGCCCTCGGCTTCGAGCGTATAGCCGTAGAGCCGGTTATGCTCGTCATGGAAGGCACGCGCGATCGCCGCGCCATCGCGCCGTTCGACCGCCGCGCCCACGACCTCGAACGAGACTTCGTGATACTGTTTCAGATAACGGCAGTCGAAGCGAACGCGATAGCGCCGCTGCGGCGGGGCGACACGCTCCTCCTCCAGCATGCGGTCTCCCTCGCGCCGCATGTCGCCAAGGGTGGCATCGAGCCGGTCCCAGTCGAGCGATTCGAGCCGGGCAACGAAGGTGCGCACGAAGTCATGCTGCAGCTCACTCAGCAGCATGCCGAAGGCGCACAGCACCGAGGCGGATGGCGGCACGATCTGCAGCGGGATTTCGAGCTCGTTGCAGATCATGCAGGAATGCATCGGCCCGGCGCCGCCGGCGGCGACGAAGGCAAATTCGCGCGGGTCGAAGCCGCGCTTGATGGTCACTTCCCGCACCCCTTGCGCCATGTTGTTGCAGGCGATGCGGTACATGCCGGCGGCCGCCGCCTCGATCGTCAGGCCCATCGGCGCGGCGATGTTCTCCTTGATCGCGCGCCGGGCGGCCATCGGATCGAGCCGCATCTTGCCGCCGGCGAAGAAATTGGGATCGAGATAGCCGAGCACGAGATTGGCGTCGGTGGTGGTCGGCAGCCGGCCGCCTTTGCCGTAGCAGGCCGGGCCCGGCAAAGCGCCGGCGCTTTGCGGGCCGACGCGCAGCAGGCCGCCTTCGTCGAGCCAGCCGATCGAGCCGCCGCCGGCGCCGATGGTGTGGATGTCGAGCATCGGCAATGCGATCTTGTGGCGAGCGATCTCGCCGTCGTTCACGGTCGAAGGCCGTTCGATCGCGACCGAAGCCTCGAAACTGGTGCCGCCCATATCGGTGGTGATGCAACGGTCAAAGCCGAGCGCGGCAGAAAAGAACAGGCCGGCCGACGGCCCGCCGGCGGGCCCGGACAATAGGGTCAGCGCCGCTTTCTCGCGCGCGAGCTGCGGAGAGATGACCCCGCCATTCGACTGCATGATGAGCAGGACGCCGCCGAAGCCGGCCGCCGCAAGGCGGGTGACGAGCTGGTCGAGATAGTGGTTGAGCTTCGGCCCGACATAGGAGTTGAGCGCGGTCGTGCTCACCCGCTCGTAGAAGCGGATCGAGGGCAACAGGTCGGTCGAGACGGTGAGATAGGCGCCGGGCAACTCGGAACGCACGAGTTCGGCCGCCGCCTGTTCATGGGCGGGATTGGCGAACGCATTCATGAAGCAGATCGAAACCGCCTCGATGTCTTCGGCCTTGAGCAGTGCAATTGCGCTATGAATGTCGTCGAGCGACAGCGCCTCGAGCTCGCTTCCGTTGCGGTCGAGCCGGCCGCCCACGCCCACGCGCAGATAGCGGGGCACCAGCGGTTTCACATTGGCGTAGCGATTGTCATACTGACGTTCGCGGATGCCGCGGCGCATTTCGAGCGCATCGCGCACGCCGCGCGTCGTCAACAGGGCGCATTTCGCCCCGGTATGGGTGAGCGTCGCATTGGTCGCAACCGTCGTGCCGTGCACGATGGTATCGACCGAACGGATGAAATCGGCGAATTGCGCCCGCGGCGCCAGTCGCGCCGCGAGCTCCTCCAATCCGGCGACGACGGCGATCGACGGATCGTCGGGAGTCGACAACACCTTGTGGATCACCGCTTCCGGGCCGTGCCCGGCCACAATGAAGTCGGTGAAGGTGCCGCCGACGTCGATGCCGATCTTCAGACTCATGCGCGCTACGCTCGCTTGTTGCTCGTGCTTACTTTCTCTTTGTTCGCTCGCATCACTTGGGTCACGCTGCCGCCGCGGCGGCGAGCGCCTGCTTGAGATCGTCGCGCTTGACCTTGCCGAGGGCATTGCGCGGCAGGCTGTCCAGGAAGAAAACGCCGCGCGGCCGCTTGTAAGGGGCGATCCGGCCCTCGAACAGCGCGAGCGCCTGCGCCTCGCTCATGCGCGTGCACGGCTTGAGCACGACGGCCGCAACCACCGTCTCGCCCCAGCGCTCGTCAGGCTTGCCGAGGGCACAGGCTTCGAGAATGTCCGGACAGTCGAGCAGCACCGCCTCGATCTCCGCCGGATAGACATTCTCGCCGCCGGAAATGATCATGTCGTGCTTGCGCGCGACCACATAGAGATAACCGTCGTCGTCGAAATGGCCGATATCGCCGGAGCGATACCAGCCATCGTGCAGCGCGGCGGCGGAAAGCTCGGGCGCGTTCCAATAACCGCGCATCACATTGGGGCCGCGCACGACGATCTCGCCGTCCGCGCCGGCCGGCCGGTCGCAGCCATTGTCGTCGACGACGCGCACCGCGCAGTAAAGGGCGGGAAGCCCCGCCGCACCGGCCTTGCGGTCGGCATCCTCGGCACGCAGATAGGTGGCGATCGGACAGGTCTCGGTCGAGCCGTACACTTGGATCAGCGGCATGCCGCGCGCCTGCACCTGTCGCACATATGGCTCGGACACGATGGTCGAGCCGGTCGTCAGCATGCGCAGGCTGGAAAGATCCGCCTCGCGCCAGCGCGGATGCTCCATCATCGCGGTGAGCTGCGCCGGAACGAACACCGAAAGCGTGATGCGGTCGCGTTCGATCGCCTCGATGGCCGCGGCCGGATCGAACTTCGCATGCAGGAAGACGCTGGCTCCGGCATGCAGCGCCGGCACGGTCTGAATATTGAGCCCGCCGACATGGAACAGCGGCAGCGTCGTGAGCACGCGATCGGCGCTGGTGAGATCGTGCATATGGGCGCTGTTCAGGGCATTCCAGAACAACGCCTCTTGCGTCAGCACCACGCCTTTCGGCATGCCGGTCGATCCCGAGGTGTAGCAGAGCAGGGCCGGCGCCTCGAATGCGGCTTGCGCCGGCGGTGCGGCCGCTGGCGCTATCTCGATCCGGTCCCATTGCCGCCAGTCCGCGCGCGTGGCATCGAGCGCGACCCATGTCGGCGCGGGGTTCGTTGCGCGCAGCGCCTCGGCATGGTCGAGAAACTCAGGGGTGACCAGCACGGCGTGCGGCGCGGCGTCGGCAAGCACGCGCGCATGTTCGGGCACGGCGAGCCGCCAGTTGAGCGGCAAGAGGATCGCGCGCCGGCGCGTGCAGGCGAGCAGCAGTGCGATCATTTCCGGATGATTGAATCCGAGATAAGCAACCACGTCGCCCGCGCCGACACCGAGCGTTGCCAGCCGGCCGCAGGCCGCGCGCATCCGGGCGGCAAGGTCGGCATAGCTCAGCCCGTGGTCACCATAGGCGATCGCGAGCTTGCGCGGCGTGAATGCCGCATGCCGCTCGATCGCCTGCGCGAGATCCATGGCTCACCCTCGGTCGGCCACTTCGACCACCACCGCCATCGCGGTATCGCCTGCGGCGCATCCGGTGAACAGCCCATAGCCGCCCCCCTTGAGCGCCAGCTCCTCGATCAGCTCGATGACCGCCCGCGTTCCCATCGGTGCCTGCGGATGACCCCAGACCAACGAGCTGCCGAAATTGTTCATGCGATCGACCGGTACGCCCATCTGGCGCGAGAACAGGATATCGTTCACGGCAAACGGATTATGGGTCTTGATCGCGGCAAGGTCGCTCACGGCGACGCCCGCCTGTTCGAGCGCGGCGTGCGCCGCCGGGATCGGCGCTTCCGGCATATAGGCGAGCTCGGCCCGGTATGAGCCGAATCCACACAGGCGGATGCAGATACTCGGATCGCGGCTCAGCTCCTTGGCCCGGTCCGGTGCGGCAAGAAGGATCGCGCCATTGCCATCGGCGGGATGGGTCTGCCCGCCGAAGGTGACGCTGCCGCCATCGAGCACGGGCTTGAGTTTCGCCAGCCCCTCCGCCGCCGAGAAATTGATGCCTTCGTCGGAGGGGAGCGTCGCCGCCGTCTTGCGGAAGGCCGGATCGGGCACGGCAAAAGGCAGGGTCATGTAGCGCTTCTGGAAGGCGCAGTCGTCGGCGAGCGCATCGCGATATTGCGCCTCGCGCCGGAGCACGATCTCGTGCTGCTCGGCGGTGCCGATCTGGTGCTTCGCCGCGACGTTTTCGGCAGTGCGGATCATCGAATGGCGGCCGAGCGGATCATGACCGAAATTGTCCATCACCCAGTCTTCGTGGGAACCGGTGCCGCCGGGACCGCGTGGATTGGGATAGTAGAGATGCGGGCCGTTTGAGGTGCGGTCGCAGGTCAGCGCGAGCGAGGTCTGGCACAGGCCGGCATCGATCTCCTGGGCGGCGGCGAGCAGCGCGCGCACGCCGGTGGCGCAGGCCTGCATCACGATCTGTCCGCCCACATGGTTAAGGCCGACGAGACCGGCAACCCACGGCATGCCGTAAAAGGAGTGCTTCTGCGGCACGCTGAAGCCGAGCACCCCGTGCTCGATCGCGCCGCTCGGTATGTTGCGGCGGGCGAGCTCCTGTTTCGCGATGTGAGCGGCGAATTGCAGCGAATGCAGATTGGCGAACGCGCCCTGCCAGCGCGCGAACGGCGTGCTCCAGTAGACGCCGTAGGGAATCTCCGCATCATACGTCATGCTCGCCGTCCCCGTTCTCCTCGAGCTCGAGCGTTTCCCGTAGGATGCGTTTTGCCTCGCCCAGATGGCTGCGCATGGCGCCGGCTGCTTCGCCCGGCTTACCGGCGGCGAACGCAGCGGTGAGACGTTTCAACCCGCGGATCACCACCTTTTGCGTGGCGCGGTCATCGAGCGTCAGCAGCCGCAGATAGCGGACATGGTCGGCATAGAGCTCGATCGACCGCAACAGGCGGCCATTGGGCACGAGCGCGAGCCAAGCGGCGCGGTACGCGTCGTTGGCCTCGATGAAGGCTTCGGTGTCGCCGGCTGCGTGTGCATCCACCATCGTGGCAAGATGTTCGCGAACCGGCTTGAGCCGCGTGCGCCCGCGCAACTGACGCGCGACCTGGCGTGCGGCCTCCGGTTCGAGCAAGAGGCGCACCTCGTAGATCTCGTCGACGTCGGCACGGGACAGCGTCGGCCGGATGAAGCTGCGCCCGGCAGGCGCCAGCAGCCCCTCGCAGGCGAGCCGCAGCAGCGCTTCGCGCACCGGCGTGCGCGACACGCCGAGTTGCGCGGCAAGGCTAGCCTCCGGCAACAGGCGTCCGCTCGAGAAGCGGCCGGAGCGCAACTGGTCGCGCAGCGCCACATAGGTCTGATCGCTCAGCGAGCGGGGTCGGTCGAGCGCTCTCAGCGAGGCAGCCATGGCCACTCATCCTTGGCAAGGGAACGGACTGTCGTATACGGTATACCCATGTGGCCCCTCGTGTCTATCGGTGACGGATCGCCGCCAATTGATTTGGAGTCCGATGACCGTCGTCTGTGAAGTTGTTTTCGCCGCACCGCACGCGCCGCCCGATGCCGCATTGCCGAATGCCCTCGCCGCCATTGTTGCACGAACCGGCGGCACGCCGCCCGGGCTGCTGACGCTCGATCTTTATACGCCGGACGACGGCGCCGCGCACGATCCCTATGTGCAGGACGGCCGCGCATCCGGCCCGCTGGCGATGCTCGCCTTCGCCTCGCTCGATGCGCTCGATGATGCGGTGAACGCGCCAGGGTTTGCGGCGATGTTGGCGGCGTCCGAGCCCGCCATCCTCGCCTGCACGGCGATGCGGCGCAGCAACCATGCTGTCGCAGGCGAGGCGGCGCCCGCCGCGCTCGCCGCAAAGTTCTCCTATGTGGTGCGCTATCATCGTCCCGCCGCCGACGAAGGCTTGTTTGCACGGCATTATGTCGAAACCCATCCGCCGCTGCTCGGCCGTCTGCCCGGTATCCGCAATGTGATGTGCTACGTTCCGCTGCCGTGGCGCCATGCTGGCGGGTTGCCGAGCATCGATTATTTGGTGGGCAACGAAGTGGTGTTCGACCATCGCGACGCTTTCAATCATGCGATGGCTTCGCCCGTCCGTCACGCGTTGCGCGCGCATGCCAAGGAGTTCCCTGCCTATTGCGGGCGTAACACCCATTTCGCGATGCATCGCGCGCGCCTGTTCGGATGATGTTCGAGCGTGTGAAGACGAGGGTCAAGCCACCATCGGCCACAGTCGGGTAGGCTCCCGGAAGCGGCCATAGACATCGATGAGCGCCCGCGTCATCTCGCCGACCGTCGCATAGGCCTTCACCGCCTCCATCAAGGCCGGCATGACATTGCGGCCGGCGCTCGCCTCCGCGCGCAACGCGGCGAGCGCGCGATCGACGGCGTCATTGTCGCGCTCCGCCTTGACGCGGCGCACGCTCTCGATCTGTTCGAGCGCACCCATCTCGTCATAAGGATGCAGCTCGACATTCGGCTTGTCATCCTCGCTGTCGACATAGCAGTTGACGCCGACCTTGCGCAGCGCGCCGGATTCGAGCGCGCATTGACGCTGATAGGCGTATTCGGAGACCTTGGCCTGGATCAGCCCGTCGCTCACCGCCCGCACGATGCCGCCATGGGCGTCGACCCAGGCCATCGCCTCGACGATCTTGTCTTCCATCTGATTGGTGAGGGTCTCGACATAATGCGAGCCACCGAGCGGATCGACAGTGTCGGTGAGGCCGATCTCCTCGATCAGAAGCTGCATGGTGCGCAGCGAAATGCGCTGCGCCTTCGGTGTCGGGATCGTATAGGCTTCGTCATAGCAGCACAGCGCCATGGTCTGCGCCCCGCCCAGTGCGGCGATCAGCGCGTAATAGGCTCCGCGCATGATATTGTTCTCAGGCTGCTCGATGGTCAGGCCAAAGCCGCCGCCGCCGGCGATCATGCGCAGCCAGCCGGAGGCGGGGTTCTTCGCGCCATAGTCCTCAAGAATGATCTTGCCCCAACGGCGTCGCCCGGCGCGGAACTTCGCCACCTGCTCGAACAGATTGCCGAAAATGTTGAAGTTGAACGACAGCCGGCCGGCGAAAGCATCGATATCGAGGCCGCGGGCAAGGGCGGCGTCGGTATAGGCCTTGGCGATCGCAAAGGCGTAACCCATCTCCTCGGCGGGCGTCGCGCCCGACTCGCGGATATGGTAGCCGCACACGCTGACGGGCGAGTACTTCGGCGCCACCTCGGCGCAATACTCGATCGTATCGGCAACCAGCTTGACCGAGGGATCGACCGGAAAAATCCAGGTGCCGCGGCCGATGAACTCCTTGAGGATATCGTTCTGCGCAGTGCCGCGCAGATCCTTGAGATCATAGCCGCGCTTTTCCGCCATCGCGAGATACATGGCGATGAGGATCGCCGCCGTGCCGTTGACGGTCAGCGAGACGGTGATGGCGTCAAGGTCGATGCCGTCGAAGGCGATCTCGAAGTCGTGCAGGCTGTCGACCGCCATGCCGACCCGGCCGACCTCGCCCGCCGCCTCGGGCGCATCGGAATCAAAGCCGCATTGCGTTGCAAGATCGAAGGCGACGTTGAGGCCGGTCTGGCCGTTGGCGATCAGATATTTGAACCGCGCATTGGTGTCGGCCGCATTGGCGAAGCCGGTATACTGCCGCATCGTCCACGGCCGCTGACGATACATCAGCGGATGAATGCCGCGGGTGAAGGGCGCCTCGCCCGGAAGGCTCGGATCGATGCCGCCGCTCGCGATCACATCCTCGGCGGAATAGACCGGCTTGATCTCAATGCCGCTCTCATTGACGACGGGGCGCCCGCCGCGCGCGGGGGCGCCCGCTTTCTTGTCCTTTCCCGGAGCGGTGCTCATTGCACGTTCTCCTTGATGAACGAGACGATCTCCTCCGTGCGGCTCGCCGTGGGGAACACGCCCCGATAGCCGAGCTGGCGCAACACCATGCGGTCCGCCTCGGGGATATTGCCGCCGACGATCCACAGCCTGTCGTGCAGGCCGTGTTCGATCAAGAGGTCGCGCAGGCGCCGGCATAGCGGCAAATGCGCGCCCGACAGGATGGAAAGGCCGATCACGTCGGCGCCGCTTGCGCGCGCGGCCTGCGCGATGTCCTCCGGGGTCTGCCGCAGGCCGGTATAGGTGACGTCGAAGCCGGCATGGATGAGCGCCTGCGCCACCACTTTGGCGCCGACATCATGGCCGTCGAGGCCGGGCTTCGCCAGCAGCACCTTGATCTTGCGCGCGCTCACGCCGAGAGCTCCCGCGCGATGATCAGCTTGAGGATTTCGCTGGTGCCGCCGCCGATCAGGGTGAAGCGGATGTCGCGCAGATGGCGCTGCACCGGATATTCCATGCTGTAGCCGTAAGACGCCATGATGCGGGCGGCCTTGTCGCAGATTTGCAGGGCGGCCTCCGAGGCGAACAGCTTGGCCATCGCCGCCTCCTTGTGGTGCGGCCGGTCACTGTCCTTAAGCCAGGCGGCATAGTGCACCAGCCGGCGGGCCGCTTCGAGATCGGTGGCCATTTCGGCAAGCTTGTGCTGGATCGCCTGGTGCTGGTTGATCGGCTTGCCGAACTGGCGGCGCTCGCCGGCATAGCGGATCGCTTCTTCCAGCGCACCGCGCCCGCCGCCCAGCGCCAGCGCACCGGTGACGATGCGGATCTCGGCGAGCAGCTTGCGCAAATGCGCTTCGCCGTCGCCCTCCTCGCGGCTCAGACGATGACTGTCGGGCACGAAACAATCGTCGAGCGCGAGTTCGGAGGTCGGCAGCGCCCAGACCCCCATTTTGGGGATCGCCTTGCCGACATGGAGCCCGGCGAAGTCCTTCTCGACGAGAAAGATGGTGAGCTTGCGCTCGGTGCCCGCACGCGCGAACACGGTGAAGAAATCGGCGACCGGGGCGGCGGTCACCCACATTTTCTGTCCCTTGAGGGTGTAGCCGCCGTCGACCTTGCTGGCCGCGGTGGCGATGCCGCCGAGGTCGCTGCCGGCATTCGGCTCGGTCATGCAGATGGCGCCGATCGCCTCGCCGCGCAGGGCCGGCGCCAGCAGCCGTGCGCGGATGTCGTCATTGCCGAGCATTTCAAGAAATTTGGTGCCCATCAGCGACTGCATGGTGACGCACCCGGCCAGCGACATCGAGCCGCGCGCGATCTCCTCCAGCGCCAGGCACAAGGTCACGAGGTCGACCGCAAGCCCGCCGACGGATACGGGATACCGCATACCGAAAAAGCCGAGGGCGCCAAGCTCGTTGAACAACTGCCGCGGGTAGGCGTGCGATTCGTCGATCACCGCCGCTTGCGGGATGATCCGCTCGTCGCAGAACCGCGCGAAGGCGTCGCGGATCTGCCGTTGCTCTTCGTTCAGATCAAAATCCATGGCGCAATGCAGCCCGCACATGACCGGCTATAGCATGATCCCGAAAAGTTGCAGACTTTTCGGACAAGATCATGCGACAAGACAAAGAGACGAGATCATGCGCTAAAAGCGCCTTACGCCGCAACCATCAAACCGTCAACAGCGCGCTTGGTTTCTCTCTTTTTCGCATGATCCTGTCCGAGAAGTCTGCAACTTCTCGGGATCATGCTCTAAGCGCGAGCAGCAAAGGCCATTTCGCGAACGCGAAAGGTCGCGGGCGCAACCAAAAAAAGCGGGCGTCGAGAGTACCGGGTTCGCCGGCAGTCACTGCAGCGGTGGTGCGTACTGTATACCGCCGCTGGTCCACAGATGATTGAGCCCGCGGGGAATGCCGAGCTTCGACTTGACCCCGATATTGCGATCGAACACTTCGCCGTAATTGCCGACCGCCCGCACGATGCGTACGACCCAGTCCGGCGAGAGCCCGAGGTCGGCGCCGAGCTTTCCTTCGGTGCCGACCAGCCGCTTGACCACCGGCTTCTGCGAGCGCAGTGCACGATCGAGCGTCACCGAGCTGACGCCGAGTTCTTCGGCGTTGAGCATGGCGTAGTGCACCCATTTCACGATCAACGCCCAATGCGCATCGTCCTGCCGCACCGCCGGACCAAGCGGCTGCTTGGAAACCAAATCGGGCAGGATGACGTGCTCGTCCGGTTGCTCGAGCGCGAGCCGGTTGGCGTAGAGCTGCGAGACGTCAGCGGTGAACACGGTGCAGCGCCCGGCGTCATAGGCCTTGATCGCGTCGGCCGCGGTGACCGCGGTCACGAGCTCGAACGCCATAGAATTGGCGCGGAAGTAATCGGCGACATGCTTTTCGCTGGTGGTGCCTTGCTGGGTGCAGACCTTGGCGCCATCGAGTTCGAGCGAGGACTGCACCGGCGGCGACCGGCGCACGAGAAATCCCTGCCCGTCGTAATAGGTCACGGCCGGGAAGACGAGTTTGAGCTCCGCCTCGCGGGCGAGCGTCCAGGTGGAGTTGCGCGAGAGGATGTCGATCTTGCCCGCTTGCAACGCGGCGAAGCGCTCCGCGGCGTTCAGCGGCACGAACCGGACCTTGCCCGCATCGCCGAAGATTGCCGCTGCGATCGCGCGGCAGAGATCGACATCGAAGCCGTTCCACGTGCCGTCGGCACTCTTGGCGGAGAAGCCGCGGAGGCCCTCGCTCACGCCGCAGACGAGCGCACCGCGCTCTTTCACCGCCTTCAGCGTTTGCGCCTGCGCCTGCGCCTGCGCCGCGTCGATCGTTACGATCGCTGCCGCGAGGCCCCCCAACACCGCAAGCGCCGCGGCAAGCGCCGCGCGTGCGCGGGGCCGGGTCCACGCTATGATGCTCGCAATCATGGCTACATCTCCGGCGCTTGTCGTACCACCACGCGGGTGCCGACCGGCACACGGTCATAAAGGTCGATCACGTCCGGATTGACCAGGCGGAAACAGCCGGACGAAATCGCATGGCCGATCGTCTGCGGCTGGTTGGTGCCGTGGATGCGATAGACGGTATCGCCGAGATAGAGCGCGCGCGCCCCCATCGGATTGCCGGGCCCGCCCGCCATGAAGCGCGGCAGGTAGGGTTGGCGCTTGATCATTTCCGGCGGTGGCCGCCAGTCCGGCCACTCCGCCTTGCGCGAGATCTTCATGAGACCCTGCCACTGGAAACCCTCGCGGCCGACCCCGATGCCATAGCGCAGTGCCCGGTTGTTGCCCTGAACGAGATAAAGGAACCGCTCCGAGGTATGGACGATGATGGTGCCCGGCGCCTCGGTAGTGCGGAAGAACACGACCTGGCGCCGATAGACGGCCGGCAGGCGTTCCTGCTCCGGCGATGGCTGATAGCCCGGCTGCTCCTCGATGCGCAGCGTTTCCGGCGGGATGAAGCGCCCGCGCTGCGCCTCGGCCGGCGCCGCCCATGACGCGGCCATCGCCGTTGCGAGAAGCGCGATCGCTATCCGCGCGGTTCGTCGTGTGTCCATGGTTCCCCCGGGACTTGCGGCAGGTCGCGGCAATGTACGTCCATAAGAATGGAACAGAATTCGGGCAGTCTGCGTCGCGTCGGAGAACCCGGCACGCCTTGGAGAGCTAGTGTTTCCTTCTCTGACGGTCCGACCCCGGACCGTCAGGTAAGGAACACTAGCTAATTCGATCCTTTGTGATGCGGCACCAACACAATGAGACGAGCTCAAGCGTTGGTGCCGCATCACTAGCAGGCGCAGCCACGATCGGACGATGTGCCGATCCTTGAACGGTCGCGTATTGTTCCCATATTGGTGAAGTCCGAACGAGGCTGCAGGAGCAGCCCGTCGTCCGGCCGGAGGGGCGCCATCAGGGCCCCGTCGGCAAAGTCGCTGAAAAGGGCTTTGAAACCATGTCGCGTATTCCCTCGCTTTCGAGTCCGTTTTTGCTGGGCTTCGACGAGATCGAGCGGGCGCTCGACCGCGTCAGCAAGGCCGCGGATGGATATCCGCCGTACAATATCGAGCGCATCGCCGCGCGCGATGGCGCCCCGGAACGGCTTTGCATCACGCTAGCGGTCGCCGGATTCTCGCGCGAGCAGCTCGACATAACGATTGAGGAGCGGCAGCTTCTCATTCGCGGGCGTCAGCAAGACGACAAGTCGCGTCAATATCTGCATCGCGGCATCGCCGCGCGTCAGTTCCAGCGCACTTTCCTGCTTGCTGATGGGATGGAGGTCTTGGGAGCGGAGCTGAAGAACGGCTTGCTGTCGGTGGAACTCGCACGCCCCGAGCCCGAACGCACGGTGAAGACGATCGCCATCAGCGAACGGGACTGAGCCCGGCTCGGTAAGGACAAGACCAACGAGCAAAGGAGTCGAGGGACATGAACGAAGAAACCAATACCCGAACCATCACGCCGGAGGCGCTGGCACATCTCGGCGGCGGCCGGCTGGCTTATGTCAAGGTGATCCGCTCGGAGGACGTGCCGAACCTGTTTCCGCAGGCGCCGCAGGTGGCGCCCGGACTGCAACTGTTCGCGCTGCATGCGGCCGACGGTACGCCGATCATGCTCACCGACAGCCGCGAGGCGGCGGTCGCCAATGCCTGGAGCCACGAGCTCGAGACCGTCAGCCTGCACTAGAGCATGATCCCGAAAAGTTGCAGACTTTTCGGACAAGATCATGCGGCAAAACAAAAGAGAAAGAGCGCGATCGATTCAATCTGAATGGATCGCGCTCTAATCTTCTCGTCTCCACGAAAGCGGGGAACGAGGTGCACCGCCAAGGGGGATTCCCGCATTCGCGGGAATGAACGGAACAAAGATCACGCGCTCGGCGTGGGCATCGCCAGCACGGCATAGAGTGCCTCGGGGTCACTCGATTCGCGCAGAAGCCTGGTCGTGTCCGGCTCGCGCAGCAACCGCGCAATGCGCGCCAGCGCCTTGAGATGGTCGGCTCCCGCGCTTTCCGGCGCAAGCAGCAGGAAGACGAGATCGACCGGCTCGCCGTCGAGCGCCTCGAAATCGATCGGCCGGTCGAGTCGGGCAAAAAGGCCGAACAGACCATCGAGCTTGGCGAGCTTGCCATGCGGTATGGCAATGCCATGACCGATAGCGGTCGATCCGAGCCGCTCGCGCTGAATGAGCACATCGAGGATCTCGCGCTCCGGCCGACCGGTGAGCTCGGCGGCGCGGGCTGCGATCTCCTGAAGCGCCTGCTTCTTATTGTTGACCTTGAGCGCGGAAATCACCGCTTGCGGCGCAACGAGGTCGTTCAACGGCATGGAACCGTCCAAATCAGGGGGAAGGAAAGCTCTCGCACCGCACAGGTCGCAATGGGGCGCGGACGATAAGGACCCCTCCAGGAGCCGTCAATAGGCCGAGATCATCATTGCATTCGCACGCATAAAAAGCGCGATTGCTTCAGGTTGAACCAACCTCGCCCGATCGCTCTTTTTACTCTTTCGCATGATCAAGTCCGAACAGTCTGCAACTCTTCGGAATCACGCTCTCTTTCGTTGGTCGCATGATCAAGTCCGAAAAATCTGCAACTTTTCGGGATCATGCTCTCTTTCGTTGGTCGCATGATCATATCCGAAAAGTCTGCAACTTTTCGGGATCATGCTCTTACACGCGTCGGGGCATTAGAGCATGTTCAGGACAAGCCGTCAGGCCCGTTCAATCGCATGCCTGATCAGCCGTCAAGCGTGACAAACGCTTTACCGTCGCCCGCGAGTTTTTCAAGAAGGGAAGCAGGCCGGTGCCGTGCGTCCCCGGTCTTCACCGCGAATTCAATGAGCCGGTCGCGTATGTAAGGAAGGCCAACCGTACCCGCGTAATGCATCGGACCGCCGCGCCAGGAAGGGAAGCCGTAGCCGCTGACCCAGATCACATCGATATCGCCGGACCGCTGCGCGATCCCTTCGTCGAGGATGCGCGTACCCTCATTGATCATCGGGAACAGGAGCCGCTCGACAATGTCCTTTGCTGCGATCGGCGCGCGCGCAATACCGAGTCGCGCTGCCGTCTCCACGATCAGCTGCTCAACCTCGGGGTCCGGCTTTGGCGTGCGCGAGCCCGCCTCATAGAGATAGAAACCGCGCCCGGTCTTCTGGCCGAATCGCTCCATCTCGCACAGCCGGTCGGCGATTTCCGCGCGCAGGCCCTGTGCCTGGCGCATGCGCCAGGCGATGTCGAGGCCGGCAAGATCGCTCACGGCGAATGGCCCCATGGCGAAACCGAAATCGGTGAGCGCGCGATCGACCTCCTGTGGCAGTGCCCCTTCGAGCAGCAGCCGCTCGGCCTCGACCGTGCGCAAGCGCAGCATCCGGTTGCCGACGAAGCCGTGGCACACGCCGACCACGACCGGGATCTTGCCGATGGTGCGGGTGAGGGCGATCGCCGTCGCAAGCGCATCGGGCGCGGTCTTCTCGGCGCGCACGACTTCGACCAGCCGCATGATGTTCGCCGGGCTGAAAAAATGCAGGCCGAGCACGTCCTGCGGCCGCCCCGTTGCCTGAGCGATCGCGTTGACGTCGAGATAGGAGGTGTTGGTCGCGAGCACCGCGCCGGGCTTTGCCAGACGGTCGAGATCGGCGAACAGCTTGCGCTTGATCTCCATGTCCTCGAACACCGCTTCGATCACAAGGTCGGCGTCGGCAATCGCGGCAAGGTCGGTCGCGCCTTTGATCAGGCCGAGGCGGTGATCCATCTGCTCCTGGGTGAGGCCACCGCGCGCGAGCGCGCCACGGTAGGTCTTGGCGACCGTATCGAGGCCGCGCTGCAGCGCCTCCGGCGCAAGGTCGATAATGCTCACCGGAATGCCGGCATTGGCAAAGCTGATGGCGATGCCGCTCCCCATGGTGCCGGCGCCGATAATGGCTGCGCGCTCGACCTTGCGCGGTTTTTCACCCGCCGGCAGATCGACCTTGGCCGCTGCGCGCTCGGCAAAAAAGATATGGCGCAACGCCTTGGACTGCTCGCCGTCGCGCAATGCCACGAATAGCGCACGTTCGCGCGCAATCGCCTCGTCGAACGAGAGCGTGATGGCGGCGCGCAGGGAATCGATCGCCGCCGCCGGCGCATGCAGCCCCTTGGCTCGCTTCAGATAGGCCGCCGCGGCGGCGTCCAGCGCGGCCGGATCGGCCACGAAGGGCGCGATCCGGTCGGCCCTGTCGCGCGCGCGCGGCACCGGGCGTCTTGCCGCGACCTCGCGTGCGAATGCGAGCGCGCCGGCATCGAGATCATCGACCATCGCATCGATCAGTCCCGACGCCTGTGCCTCCTCGGCCGGGATGGGGCTGCCCGACATGATCATGGCCAGCGCCTTCTCGATGCCGACGAGGCGCGGCAGCCGCTGCGTACCGCCGGAGCCCGGAATGATGCCGAGCTTGATTTCCGGCAGGCCGAGTCGCGTGCCGGCAAGGGCGATACGGTAATGACAGCCGAGCGCAACTTCGAGGCCGCCGCCGAGCGCGGTTCCGTGCATCGCCGCGACGACCGGCTTTTCGCACGCCTCGATGGCCTTGATCACCTCGGGGAAGGTCGGCGATAGCGGCGGCTTGCCGAGCTCGCTGATATCCGCGCCGGCGATGAAGGTACGGCCGGCGCAGCGCAGCACGATCGCGTCGGTCGCGGCATCGTCCGCGGCGCGCAAGAGCGCCGCCAGAACTTGCTCGCGCACCTTCACGCCGAACGCATTGACTGGCGGATTGTCGATGGTGATGACGCTGATATTGTCGTCGCGCCGTAGGGTGACGAGGTCGGTCACATGAGCCTCATGGATTGTTTGACCCGCGCCGATGAGAAGTTGGAGGCGCGGTCTTCTGCGTCGAGCTTCCTCACGGAAGTCGCTTAAGGCGCCTTCGCCTGCAGGGTCAACGGCGGTCTTCCGTATTTCCGGGCCTGGTCGTATTCTGCAACTTGCGCGTTCAGGGAGTGGGCTTTGCCCCGCCGTGCGCCGTGCCCTGCTCGTCGATGACGAGTCCGGAGATCGGCTCGACCCAGGAAAGATGGCTCACCACCTTTTTCACCCCGGGGATGTTCTCGGCACAGACTTTCAGGGCCTCGCGCTGCTTGGCTTCGGTGACGCTGCCCCACAGCTCGACCACGCCGTTCTTCACGATCACATCGATGAGTGCGATCGGCGCCCAGGGCTGGCGCTCGAACTCGTCGAGAATCCGTCGCTTGATCTCGCCGTCGCTCTTCTCCGGCGCCGGAAGGTCGCGGCTCACGCTTGCAAGCGCATGCAGGAGGTTGGCACGACTGACGATGCCGACGACTTTTCCGGCGCGCACGACCGGCAGGCGCTTGATACGTTTGCGCTCCATGATCTGCACGATTTCGTCGAGCGATGTGTTTTCGGCAGCCGTGATCGGATCCCGCGTCATCACCTCTGCGACCCTGCGCCCGTGCGAGCGGACATATTCCGCCGCGAGATGATCCGGCCCGATGAGGAATTCGAGCCAATGCGGCCGCTTGCGCTCGGTCCCGGTCTCGGCCCGGCGCAGGAAATCGCCTTCGGTGACGATGCCGACCAGGGCACCCGTATCGTCGATCACCGGCAATCCGCTGATACGATTTCCGAGCATGAGTTCGATCGCTTCGAGCACCGTCGCTTCGGGTGCGACCGCGATCACCCGGCTCGACATGACGTCGCTTGCCCGCATCGCGTTCTCCCTCTCGCTTTTTTCCATTTTCGTCGCCGGAAACAAACTCACTTTGCCTTGTCCTTGGAGCATGATCCCGAAAAGTTGGCAGACTTTTCGGACAAGATCATGCGACCGAACCAAGAGAGCATGCTCCCGAAAAACTGGCAGACTTTTCGGACAAGATCATGCGACCGAACCAAGAGAGCATGATCCCGAAAAGTTGGCAGACTTTTCGGACAAGATCATGCGACCGAACCAAGAGAGCATGATCCCGAAAAACTGGCAGACTTTTCGGACAAGATCATGCGACCGAACCAAGAGAGCATGATCCCGAAAAACTGGCAGACTTTATCTCGTCCTCATGGGCAGGAGCGAAGCGGCGCGTCTCGAATCATGTACCCTTTTGTAGGGTGGGTTAGGCGCGTAGCGCCGTAACCCACCGAGGGAATGGCCAGCGACAAGAGCGACGTTCGCGCTGGGTTACGCGCCTTCCGGCGCTAACCCACCCTACGCCCTTGTCCTTCGAAGAGGCCTAGGCCGGGTCGGGCCGACGACCTTGACCCGGGTCAAGAAAAGCGCGCACTCCGCCGCGGCATCGAGACCCACCCCAAAGCATGATCCCGAAAAGAGCTCGTAGGGTGGGCATGCAAAGCATGCCCACCAATTCTGTTCCGCGGCCTCGATTGCGTGGGCACGGCGCGCGTTGCGCGCCTTTGCCCACCCTACACGGTCGGCATCTCTAAGGATGAGGGAGAGATCGTAGGGTGGGCATGCAAAGCATGCCCACCAATTCTGTTCCGCGGCCTCGATTGCGTGGGCACGGCGCGCTTTGCGCGCCCTTGCCCACCCTACACGGTCGGCATCTCTAAGGATAAGGGAGCCACGAAACAGCCGGCCCGACTGATACGCTTTCCGAGGGATCGGCTCGGGCTTGAGTCGGTTACATCCCCCTGAAATAGGGAAGTCAGATCGCGGCGGAGGCAAGCTTGCGCAGCCTGTGCGGGATTAGGGTGAAAAGCGCACATCGCCGGCGACCGACACGTCATATCCGCCCGCCTCGCGCGCCCGCGCCGTGAACTCCTTGGTGCGCAGGAAGCGAAACAGCGCCTGCAGTGGCGGCCGGAAATAGTCGCGCTGATGCAGCACCAGATCGAAACTCTCCCACACGATCGGTATGAAGCCGAGGCCGGCCGCATTGGCGACCGATCGGGTCGCGATGCCGCAATCGGTGCGGTCGGCGCGGATCGCCTGCGCGATGTCGGGTCCGGTCGGGCATACCGGGCCGGTCGCGATCGCCTCAAAGCCCGCCTTGGCTCGATGCAGCAACGCAAGCAACAGAAGCTGCGCGCCGGCGCCCTTGGGACGTAGCGCGAGCCGGGCCCGCCGCTCGACCGCGTCGGCAATCGAACCGAGTCCGAGCGGATTGCCGGGCGCGACCAACAGGCCCTGCTCGCGCCGCGCAAAGGCGATGAGCACTGCATCGCTTGCCGCCGCGCATTCCCGCACCGCCGCGACATTGGCTTGCGAGTCATCGTGGTCGAGCGCGTGGAGATGAATCGCCGCCGCCGTCACCTCGCCGGCCTGGAAACGTTCTATTCCCCGTTCGCTGCCTTCCGGCAGGGTCGCGAGCGCCGAGCCGCTCTCGCGCAGCGCCCATTCGAACAGCGGATCGTGGCTGGCGCCGACGATCGGCGGGGGCTCGGCCAGCCCAAGGCCGGCCGGTTGCACGACGGCGCCCTTCACCCAACGATCGAGCTCGGCTTTCGGAAACAGCCATCGCCCGGTGACCTTCGTGCATGGAATGGCGCCGGTTGCGACCAGCTCATAGAGCTTGCGCTCCTTGAGGCGGAGATAATCGGCGGCTTCGCCGCTGGTCAGAAGCTCCATCTTGCGCCTGCATATGACTGCACATTTTCCATGTTTGAATAGATCGCGGAAAAAAGCAACAATGCCGCAACCAATGGTGAAAAATGGTCGAGGAAACGTCCGCGCTCGGACTGGTGCTGGGGGGTGATCCGGCCCTCTACGAGATCGTTCGCCTCTCGCTCGCGGTGAGCCTATCGGCCACCGCGCTGGCGGCGCTCGTGGCATTGCCGCTTGGGGCCTATCTGGCGCTCGTCGATTTCCCCGGACGCCCCTTCGTCATCGTGGTGCTCAACGCTTTCATGGGACTGCCGCCGGTCGTGGTCGGCCTTGCGGCCTTTCTCCTGCTCTCCCGCTCGGGGCCGCTCGGCTTTTTGGGAATTCTCTTCACGCCGCGCGCGATGGTCTTCGCCCAGGCGCTGCTGGTCATCCCGATCATCGCCGCCCTGACGCGCCAGACGATTGAGGACCTTTGGACTGAATATCGCGACGAGCTGACCGCGATGCGCGTCGCGCCGATGCCGCGCGTTGCGACGCTCATCTGGGACGCGCGCTTCAGCCTGGTGACGGTGCTGCTTGCCGGGTTCGGGCGGGCGGCCGCGGAGGTCGGCACGGTGATGATCGTCGGCGGCAATATCGACGGCTTCACCCGCACGATGACGACGGCGATTGCGCTGGAGACCTCCAAGGGCGACCTTGCCCTCGCGATGGGCCTCGGCATCGTGCTCATCACGCTCATTGTTCTCGTCAACGCGGCCGCCTGGAGCATCCGGCGGATCGGCGAAATCCACGCGGGCTGAGCGATGCGGGCGCCCGGCAGCGAGCTTCCGATCCTGTTCGAAGGCGTCAGCGTCGAAGCCAACACCGTACGCATTCTCTCCGACGTGTCGCTCGCCCTTGCGGCCGGCATGCCGACCGTGCTGATCGGCCCCAACGGGTCCGGCAAGACGACGTTGCTACGGCTCGCCATGGGTCTGCTCGCACCGAGCGCAGGACGCGTCACCTGGGGTGGCCGCGATCGCACCGATGGGCGACGGCTTGCGATGGTATCGCAGCGCCCGGTGATGCTGCGCCGGTCGACTTTCGCCAATGTCACCTATGCGCTCGGCGCGGCCGGGGCCGCATGGCGCGGGCGTGGCACGCGGGCGCGTGGCTTACTGGCTCAGGCCGGTCTCCTGACGCAGTCCGATCGGTCGGCGCGCCGCCTGTCGGGCGGCGAGCAGCAGCGCCTCGCGCTCGCCCGCGCGCTTGCGCGCGACCCTGAAGTTCTTTGCCTCGACGAGCCGACCGCAAGCCTCGATCCCGCCAATACCCGTGCGGTCGAGGAGATCGTGACAACAATCGCAGCGAGCGGTGTGAAGGTCGTGATGGCAACGCACGATCTTGGCCAGGCCCGTCGTCTTGCCGGCGAGGTGGTGCTGCTCGTTGGCGGATTGGTGTGCGAGCGCTCGCCGGCGTCCCAGTTTTTTTCTGATCCCGCAACGTCCGAGGCCGCGGCCTTCCTGCGCGGCGATCTCGTGATCTGAATCGACCCCCCCCCCTTTTTTTTCGGAGAACCCCAATGCAGATTCCGCGTTCGACGATTGCCGTTACCTTTGCATTCCTCGTTTTGTTCTGCACACAGGCGGTCGCGCAGGAGAAGTCCATCGTCGTCGCCTCCACCACGTCGACCCAGGATTCCGGCCTGTTCAAGCACATACTCCCGCGCTTCGAAGCGAAGACCGGCATCAAAGTGCGGGTGATTGCGCAAGGCACCGGCCAGGCGCTGGACACCGGACGACGCGGTGACGCCGATGTCGTCTTCGTCCATGCCAAGCCGCAGGAACAGAAGTTCGTTGCCGACGGGTTCGGCGTCCGGCGATTCGACGTCATGTACAACGATTTCGTCCTCATCGGACCGAAGAGTGATCCCGCCGGCATTGCCGGAACCAAGGACATTGCGGCGGCGCTTGCAGCCATCAAGGCGAAACAGGCGCCATTCGTCTCGCGTGGCGATCGCTCCGGCACCCATCAGGCCGAGCTCGCGCTGTGGAAGGCGGCCGGCATCGATATCGCCGCGGACAAGGGCCCCTGGTATCGCGAGATCGGCCAGGGCATGGGCGCCGCCCTCAACACCGCGTCGGCGATGAACGCCTATGTGCTTGCCGACCGCGGCACCTTCATCTCATTCAAGAACCGCGGTGAACTCGCGGTCGCGGTCGCGGGTGACCGACGGCTGTTCAACCAATATGGGATCATCCTGGTGAGCCCGGAGAAGTTCTCCCACGTCCGCAAGGACCAAGGGCAGGCTTTCATCGACTGGATCACCTCTGCGGAGGGTCAAAGCGCAATCGGCGAATACCGAATCGGCGGGCAACAGCTCTTTTTTCCCAACGCCGCGCAGCGGCCCTGACCGCGATTATTCGTTGTGCGAGGCGTGCGCGCGACAAGCCGACGCATCGTTTCGCGGAAAAAGGCCGCGGGCAGGGATGTTGCTGCGCGAGTTTTTCCTGTGCTATCGCTTCTCCCCAACCTCAGTTCGGGTAATCGAAGGGGGAGCACATCCCATGGATTCAGTCGTTGCGCCTCCGGCAAGCCCGGGCGTCGCGCAAGTGAATTTGCCGTTGGTCGATCTGCCCGCCGACGATCTTGATGTCCCAAGTTATCTCGACGTGCATTATTGGTGGGCCTATGTGCATCCGAATGCCGTAAAGGTGTTCGAGCGGCAATGGCTCGCCAGCGCGATTCTTCTCGGCAATTATGCGCGATTGCGTGAGGCTGCCCTGGCCGATCTCGGCGCAACTTTGCCGGGCCGCACGCTGCAGGTCGCCTGCGTCTATGGCGATCTGACCACGCGGCTGTGCGATCGCGTGGCGGCGGGCGGTGGCGAGCTCGATATCGTCGATGTATTGCCGGTGCAGCTCAACAATATGCGCAAGAAGCTGCCGGCCGATGCACCGGCCCGTCTGATCAGGATGGACTCCTCGGACATGCGTCTTCCGGACGCGAGCTATGATCGCGCGATCATCTTCTTCCTGTTGCACGAGCAACCGGAAAGCTATCGCGCGCGCACGATCAGCGAACTCATGCGCGTGGTGAAGCCGGGCGGGCGGATCGTCATCGTCGACTATGCGCGGCCACGCTGGTGGAATCCGCTTCGCTATGTGCTAGGTCCGCTGCTGGCAGCGCTCGAGCCGTTCGCCCTCGATCTCTGGCGCGAGGACATTACGAAGTGGATGCCGGCGACGCAGGACAATCTGCGAATCGAGCGTCGGTCGTTTTTCGGCGGTCTTTACCAGAAAATCGTTGTGACCCGATGAGGTGCACCGTCATGGCTGCATGGCGGCGGTTCGGCGCGTTGAGTTTGCGTGAAGCGTTGCGTGGGGGATAATCCTGATGATTGATCCGAAGGGGCGGAGACTCTTGCGGGGCCCGTCGTCCGCGCAGGAGACATCGCCGATTCCGCCCGCCGCCGTCCGGCCATCGGTGTTGGCGCGCACCAAAGCCGGGTTGCCGGTCGACAGTGCCAAGGCGCCCGTCATCCCCATTCCGTCCTATCTCTCGGAACATTATTGGTGGGCCTATATTCACCCGCGCGCCATCCGTTTCTTTGATCGTCCGCGCATCATCGATTTCATCCTGTGGGGAAATTACACCAGGCTGCGCACCGCCGCGCTCGCCGAAATGGGCGATTCGTTGCCCGGCAACAGCCTGCAGGTCGCCTGCGCGTATGGCGATCTTACCCCGCAATTGTGCCGGCGCGTTGCCGCCGGCGGCGGCCGTCTTGATGTTATCGACATCGTGCCGATCCAGCTTCGAAATGTCCGCCGCAAGCTGCCGTCGGACGCTCCGGTGCGGCTCCTCAACATGGATTCCGCCGACCTCGACCTGCCCGATGCCGCCTATGATCGGGCCATCGTATATCTTCTGTTCCACGAGCAGCCTGAGGACCATCGCCGCCGCACCCTCGCCGAGATCTTCCGCGTGGTGAAGCCGGGCGGCAAGGTCGTGATTGTCGATTATGCCAAGCCGCGCTGGTGGAATCCGTGGCGCTATTGGTTCAGGCCGGTGCTTGCCACGCTCGAGCCGTTCGCGCTCGACCTTTGGGCCAACGCGCTGACGACCTGGATGCCGGCGCCATGGTCCGACCAGCAATGGCCTCGAGAGTCCTATTTCGGCGGGCTGTACCAGAAGATCGTCGTGACGCGCTGAGCCGCCCGGCCGCCGGCACGTCTGCGGTACCTGCCGACCTGGCGTGCGATCCATTCAGATTGAATCGATCGGCACTCTATTTCTCTTTGTTTTGCCGCATGATCTTGTCCGAAAAGTCTGCAACTTTTCGGGATCATGCTCTAGCCCGCAAATGACCCGCATCAAACGAATGTGAGCGCGGGGGACCCCGCCACAAAGTCGGCCGAGATGTCTGCCAGAAAGTTGAATGACTGAAGAGACGCACTTAGATAGTCTCACATTGAAGTTTCCCGACATCGAGCCCTGTTACCGACGAGGACGAACGTGTCGATCAACCGTCGCGAAGCCGTCTATGGTGCCGCCTCGCTCGCACTGGCGCCCCTTCTGTGGCCTGCCGCAGCACGGGCCGAAGTCGTCGACCTTGTTGAACTGATGAAGCCGAGCCCCCTCGGCGACATCCCGATGGGGGCGGCCGATGCGCCGGTGACCATCGTCGAATACTCGTCGATGACGTGCAATCACTGCGCGGGATACAAGTTGAAGACCTTCCCGAAGATCAAGGAGCGCTATATCGACACCGGGAAGGTGCGTTACATTCTGCGCGAATTCCCGCTCGATCCGCTCGCAGCCGGCGCATCCATGCTCACGCGCTGCGCCGGCAACGACAAGTACTACCCGATGATCGTATCGCTGTACGAGCAATACGACAAATGGGTTGTACAAAAGCCGCTGCCGGCTCTGTTCGCCATCGCCAAGCAGGCCGGCTTCACGCAGGAGAGTTTCGACAAGTGCCTGTCGAATCAGGAGCTGCTGAACGGGCTCGAAGAGGTCCGCAAACGCGGCGCGGAGAAGTTCAACGTGCGCTCGACCCCGACATTCTTCATCAACGGCGAACGTCTTGTCGGCGCCCAACCGCTCGCCGAATTCGAGCAGCGGATCGAGAAATATCTTAAGGCGTAACAAGGCCTTAGGCGCTGTGCCCGGCGCTGCCGCCGCCGCCGCATCGACGTTGACAGGCAGGCAGCGAGGCGGCGTCGTCCACAAGAAGCCCGCGCGCCTGTTGCGTTCGATTCCCCGGTTGATTCATTGTCCGCGCGATGCGGCAGACAGCGAACCAAATTGACCCCTACCACGCACCGGCTCGTCCCGCGCCGGCGCACGCTATGCGCGTGGAACGCTCCGCGTGCCGCTCGCGTCGGGACAGTATGCCATGAAGCTCACCCGGCTGCGCCTGATCGGGTTTAAATCCTTCGTCGAGCCGACCGATTTCCTGATCGAGCCGGGTCTCACCGGGGTGGTCGGCCCCAATGGCTGCGGCAAGTCCAATCTCGTCGAAGCGCTGCGCTGGGTCATGGGCGAAGCCTCGTACAAAGCGATGCGCGCCGCCGACATGAACGACGTGATCTTCTCGGGCAATCAAGGTCGACCGGCGCGCAACAGCGCCGAGGTCGCAATCCTCGTCGACAATCACGATCGCACCGCGCCCGCCCATTTCAATGGCGAGGACACGCTCGACGTCTCGCGCCGGATCGCCCGCGACGAGGGCTCCGTCTACCGCGTGAACGGGCGCGAGGTGCGCGCCCGCGACGTGCAGCTTCTATTCGCCGACGCATCGACCGGCGCGCGCTCGCCCGCTCTCGTGCATCAAGGCCGCATCGGCGAAATCGTGCAGGCCAAGCCCGAGCAGCGCCGGCGGGTGCTGGAGGAGGCGGCGGGCATATCCGGACTGCATGCGCGCCGTCACGAAGCGGAGCTTCGCCTGCGCGGCGCCGAGCAGAACCTGCTGCGCTTGGAAGACGTCATCGGCCAGCTTGCCCAGCAGATCGATTCGCTCAAGCGCCAGGCGCGCCAGGCGGTGCGCTATCGCTCGCTCTCACAGAAAGTGCGCGAGGCGGAAGCGACCCTGTTCCACGTGCGACTGCGCCGCGCGACCGACGAAGAGGTGGAGGCCGAGCGTGCAAAGGAGGCGAGCGTTCGTGAGCTTGCCGAGCGCACCGGCGATCAGGCCGAGGCGGCAAAACGGCAGGCGCTCGCCGCGGCGGCGCTACCGGACTTGCGGGAGGCGGAGGCGAAGGCGGCGGCCTCGTTGCAGCGGCTGGTCGTTGCGCGTGAAACACTCGAACGCGAGGAGTCGCGGGCCAGAGAGCGCATGGCCGAGCTCGACCGGCGCATCGCGCAGATCGGTGAGGATCGCGACCGCGAAGCGCAGCTCATAGCCGATGCGGAGGTATCGCTCGCCCGCCTCGATGCGGAACGCGACATGCTCGCCCGCGAGGCGGCAACGGCCGGCGAGCGCCGCGCTGACATCGATGCACGCGTCACGGCCGCCGATTCGGCGCTCGCCGCAACGGAACGTGACCTCAGCGAACGGACTGCGGCCGTTGCCGAGGTCACCGCGCAGCGCGGCCAGCTCGAAACGGCGATCCGCAGCCACCAGGATCGGCATCGCCGCGTCGAGACCGAGCTTGCGGGCGTCACCGCGGAACTCGCCGAACTGATGGCGGGTGCAGCCGAGGCCGTCGATCTTCCTGCCCTCGCCGCCGCTGCCGAACAGGCGCAGGCCGCCCTCGCGGAAGCGGAGGCGGCGGCCTTGCGGGCGGAGGCAGCGCTCTCGGCCGCGCGCCAGGCCTACGACGTCACGCGCAAGCCGCTCGCTGACGCGGAGCGCCGCGTCAATCGCCTGGAGACCGAGGCAAAAACGCTCGCCAAGCTGCTTCGCGTCGATGCCAAGCAGCTCTGGCCGCCGGTTATCGATCTATTGACGGTGGAGAAGGGCTACGAGACCGCGCTCGGGGCGGCGCTCGGCGATGATCTCAATGCGCCGGTCGAGCCGACCGCGCCGATGCGATGGAGCCTCGCAACGGGCGAGTCCGACGATCCCCCGCTGCCGGAGGGCGTTGTCCCGCTCGCACAATATGTGGTCGCGGCACCGCAGGAATTGCGGCGCCGGCTCGCCCAGATCGGTGTGGTCGCGCGCGCGAGCGGCGCCGAGCTGGCGCAAGGATTGAAGCCCGGTCAGCGGCTCGTCTCGCTCGAAGGCGATCTTTGGCGCTGGGATGGATTTGCCGCGGACGCCCATGCCCCGACCGGGGCAGCGCGGCGGCTCGCCGAGGCCAACCGGCTTGCCGATATCGAGGCCGAGCTTGAAACCGCGCGGGTGGAGGCAGACGCAAAGCGCGAGGCGGCGCAGGCGGCGGAGGCCGAAGTGACGGCCGTTGCCGCGGACGAGACGACGGCGCGAGACCGCTGGCGCGCGTTGCAGCGTGAGGCCGCCGCCGCCCGCGACTGCCACGCCGCGGCCGAGCGCGAGGTCAACCGTAAGACGGCGCGCCGCTCCGCTCTCGAAGAGGCGCAGACACGCCTTGTCTCCGCGCGGGACGAAGCGAGCACGGCCGTTGCGGCCGCGACTGCCGCGCTCGCGAGCCAGGAGCCGACCGACCAATTGGAAGCCGAACTCGCCGAGGTTCGGGCGAAGGCCGCAAAGGAACGGGGTGAACTCGCCGAGATCCGCGCCGAGGGCCAGGCGCTCGCGCGCGAAATCGAACTCGCACAGCGGCGGGGCACGGCACTCGAAACTGAAATGGAGGCCTGGCGCACGCGCAAGGACAGCGCCGCCGGCCAGATCGCAACGCTCGATACGCGCCTTGGTGAAACGAGGCAGGAACGCGACGCCCTCGCCGATGCGCCGGACCGGTTTGCGGAGAAACGGCGGGCGCTGATCGACGAGATCGAGAGCGCCGAAGCGGCGCGGCGCGTTGCCGCCGATGCGCTTGCCCAGGGCGAAACCGAACTCGCCGAGGCCGACCGGGCGGCCCGTGCCGCGCTCGAAGCGATGAGCCTTGCCCGCGCCGAGGGGGCGCGCGCCGAAGAGCGCCATGAAGGCGCCAAGCGCCGGCTGACCGAGGTTGCGCGAGAAATCGCCGACATGCTGGAGGTGGAGCCGGCCGAATTGCCGGCGCTCGCCGGCCTTGCGCCCGATGCCGCATTGCCGGACCTTGCCGAGGTCGAATCGCGGCTCGAGCGGATGCGGCGCGAGCGCGAGCGGCTCGGCGCCGTCAATCTGCGGGCGGACGAGGAGCTGCGCGAGGTCGAGGCCCAGCACACGACGCTCACCGGCGAACGCGAGGACCTCGTCGCCGCGATCAAGCGGCTGCGCCAGGGCATCCAGAACCTCAATCGCGAGGCGCGCGAACGGCTGCTCGCCTCGTTCAGCGTCGTGAACACGCATTTCCAACGGTTGTTCACCGAACTATTCGGCGGCGGTGAAGCCGAGCTGCGCCTGATCGAAAGCGATGATCCGCTCGAAGCCGGCCTCGACATTCTGGCAAAACCGCCGGGCAAGAAGGCGGTGACGCTGTCGCTGCTCTCGGGTGGCGAACAGGCGCTCACCGCGCTCGCGCTGATCTTCGCCGTCTTTCTCACCAATCCGGCGCCGATCTGCATTCTCGACGAGGTCGACGCCCCGCTCGACGATCATAATGTCGATCGCTTTTGCGACCTGCTCGACGAGATGGCCCGCTCGACCGACACGCGTTTCGTCATCATCACGCATAATCCGATCACCATGGCGCGGATGAACCGGTTATTCGGCGTGACCATGGCCGAGCGCGGCATATCGCAGCTCGTATCGGTCGATCTCGAGGGCGCGACGAAATTCAAAGAGGCGGTGTGAACCCGCACGCGCCCGGGCCAGCTTTTCGGGATCAGGCTCTTGCTTTCGCCTTTGCGAGAGAGGGCGGAAAAGTTGGTCGCCTGAGCGAAAAACCTCAAGAGATGCCGACCGTGTAGGGTGGGCAAAGGCGCGCAAAGCGCGCCGTGCCCACGCAATCAAGGCCGCGGGATAGAATTGGTGGGCATGCTTTGCATGCCCACCCTACGATCTTTTCCGAATCAGGCTCTTGCTTTCGCCTTTGCGAGAGAATGGGCGGAAAAGTTGGTCGCCTGAGCGAAAAACCTCAAGAGATGCCGACCGTGTAGGGTGGGCAAAGGCGCGCAAAGCGCGCCGTGCCCACGCAATC
>JANQIP010000278.1 GCA_028282095.1 Xanthobacteraceae bacterium
ACAGTTGCAGACTTTTCGGACAAGGTCATGCGACCGGACGAAGAAGCGCATGATCCCGAACAGTTGCAGACTTTTCGGACAAGGTCATGCGACCAAACAAAGAAGAGAGCTCGATCGAATCAAGGCGAAGCAATCGCGCCTAGGCGAGGCTCTCGCCGCGCATGAGGCGCGGGCGGGCCGCGATCGGGTCGACCCCCTCGCGCATCACCGCCCGGCGCAACGGGCCTACTTGGTCGAGCAGGTAAAGGCCGAGACCGCGTATCCCCTGAACCGGCAGCAGGTCGGTGAGCAGGCTGCGGTTGAGCAGGTCGACGGCGGTCGTGCGGGTGGCAACGTCCGCGCGCCGCATCCGGTCATAGCAATTGACGACACTAGCGCTTCCGATATCGGCGCCATCGCGGTGGGCTTCGACGGCCAGTTCCGCGATGGTCGCCGCGTCGCGCAGCCCGAGATTGAGCCCCTGCGCGCCGATCGGCGGAATGACATGGGCCGCCTCGCCGATAAGGGCGATACGCCCGGCCCCGTATTGCCGCGCGGTTTCGACCGCCAGCGGAAAGGCGCCAAAGCTCGGCTCGACCTCGACGGAGCCGATAATGTGATGCGAGCGCCGCTCGACCTCGGCATTGAGCGCCGCCGGATCGAGCGCCTTGAGCCGATCGGCCTCGGGCGGAGAGACGACGCACACGACGCTCATTCGCAGTCCGCGCAGCGGCACCAGCGTGAAGGGTCCCTCCGGCGTATGGAACTCCGTGGAGATATCATTGTGCGGGCGTGAATGCTTCAGGTTGAAAGTGACGGCGGTCTGGGGGTAGCTCCATCCGGTCGTCGCAATGCCGGCTGCGTTGCGGCAGATCGAGCGCCGGCCATCGGCACCGATCACGAGCCGCGCTCTCACGGTCCCGCCATCGGCAAGCGCGATCGTCACCCGGTTCTCGGCGATGTCGACCGCGGTGGCATCGGCGGCGACGCGTTTTAGGGCGGGCAGCGCTTGCGCACGCGCTTCGAGCGCGGCGACCAGGGTTCGGTTTTCGATATTCCAGCCGAAGGCGTCCAGTCCGATCTCGGCTGCGTCGAAGCGCACCTCGGGCGCCCGCCACAACCGCCCGGTATCGTCGATCATCCGCAGCGTCTTGAGCGGCGCCGCCTCGCTGCGGCAGGTCTGCCAGACCTCGACCGCTTCAAGGGCGGTGACGGAAGACGAGAACAGTGCCGTCGTGCGATTGTCGCGCCCGCCGGTCGTTCCTGCAATGAGCGCGGTCGGCACGCCCGCGCCAGCAAGCGCAACCGCCGCCATGAAGCCCGCCGGCCCACCGCCCACCACCGCCACCTCGGCGGACAGGTGCTCCGTATCGTCTGCAACCATCACATGCCACCTCAGACCAAGAACGAAATCCCATCTCTATCGGTTTGAAAGCGCCTCGGTTCTATCCCGATTTTTCGCCGCGCTCACCCCTCTCGTCATCTTGTGATCAGTGATGCGGCACCAACACAATGGGCCGAGCCCAAGCGCTGGTGCCGCATTACTAGTTTCCGTTCATTCCCGCGAAAGCGGGAATCCACTTTGGCGGTACATCTGGTTCCCCGCTTTCGCGGGGACGAACGGGCTAGAGCGCGATTGCTTTCGGTCGATTCTATCGCACTCTATCTCTCCTTGTTTTTGTTTATTCGCATGATCTTGTCCGCGAAGTCTGCCAGTTTTTCGGAACACGCTTGAGCTAATCTGGTGCTTTGTAGTGCGGCCTCAACACGATGAGACGAGCTCAGGCTTTGGTGCCGCACCACTGGTTCTTGCGCCGGGGCGCCGGGTTCCTATGATTGCCTGCGGTCGGGGCGCCGGGCCGGTCCGCGCGCAGCCGCTCCCGTTTCAAGAACAACAAGGAGGACGTGATGGTCGCAGCGGTGCGCGTGCACAGGACGGGCGGGCCGGAGGTGCTGAGTTATGAAGAGGTCGAGATCGCGCCGCCCGGACCGGGGCAAATCCGCATCAAGCAGCGCGGCTGCGGAATCAACTACATCGACACCTACTTCCGTAGCGGGCTTTACCCCCCGCCGGCTGGCCTGCCCTTCATTCCGGGCCATGAAGGGGCAGGGGAAGTCGTCGAGATCGGGCAGGGCGTAACCGATCTCAAGCCGGGCGACCGCGTCGCCTATGTACTCGGCCCTGGCGGGTATGCGGCCGAGCGCGTCCTGCCGGCCGACCGGGTCATCGTTCTGCCCGACGACATCAGTTTCGAGCAGGCCGCCGGGATGATGCTGAAAGGGATGACCGTATGCTATCTGCTGCGCCGACTGTTCAAGGTCGAGGCCGGCATGAACGTGCTGATCCACGCCGCCGCCGGCGGGGTCGGCCTCATCGCCTGCCAATGGGCGAACCTGCTCGGCGCCAATGTCATCGGCACGGTCGGCTCCAAGGAGAAGGCGGAGCTTGCCAAGGCCAATGGCTGCCATCACCCGATCCTTTATCGCGACGAAGACTTCGTCGCCCGCGTCAAGGAGATCACCGACGGCAAGCTCTGCGAGGTCGTCTATGACGGCGTCGGCAGGGCGACGTTTCCGGCCTCGCTCGACTGCCTGCGCCTGCGCGGCATGTTCGTCAGCTTCGGCAATTCCTCCGGGGTGATCGAAGCGTTCAACATCAACCTGCTGCAGGCCAAGGGCTCGCTGTTCGCGACGCGTCCGACGCTTTTCCATTACGCGGCAACGCGCGAGGAGTATCTTAGCCTTGCGAACGAGCTGTTCGACGTCGTGCGGTCGGGCAAGGTGACGATCCCCGTCAACCAGACCTACGCGCTCAAGGACGTGCAGATGGCACATCGCGATCTGGAAGGACGCGCCACCACCGGATCGTCGATCCTGGTGCCGTGAACGCACTGCCGCCCCGCACCGATGACACCGGCAAGAAAGAGCAGCTTGGCGCCACCGACCGTCGCTCGCCATTTCTGTTCTTTGGTCTCGTAATCCTGCTATCGGTGCCGTTTTGGGCGCTCGGCGCGTTCACCGGTCTTCAGTTATTGCCGGGCCTTCCTATTGCGGCCCTGATGGTCATCGCCCCGGCGCTGGCCGCCTTGATTCTTCGGCTTCGGGAGGATGGAAGAAAGGGCGTCGCCGCTTTGCTGGCGCGGTCGTTCGACTGCCGCCGCGTGAGATCCTGGGTTTGGTATCTGCCGGCGCTGCTGCTGATGCCGGCGCTCAACCTCCTCGCGGTCGCCGTCAGCGGCTTTGCCGGAAATCCGCTTCCGACGCCTCAGATCACGCTGGCGGATGTCGCCTTCCTGAGCGCGATGTTCTTCATCGGTGCGCTGCTGGAGGAGCTCGGATGGACCGGCTATGCGACCGATCCTCTGCAGAAGCGGTGGGGCGCGCTCCCCGCCGGCCTGGTCGTCGGAGCGGTTTGGGCGGTGTATCATTTCGTCCCGCTGCTCCAAGTGGATCGGTCCGTCGAATGGATGGCATGGTGGACGCTCGGCACCATTGCGGTGCGCGTGATCATGGTCGCCCTCTACAATGCCGCCGGCCAGAGCGTGTTGATCGTCACGCTGTTCCACATGGCGCAAAACGTATCGTGGCAGCTCTATCCCATTCGCGGCTCTCACTATGATCCGCAGGTCATGGGTGTGGTCTTTGGGATAACGGCCGTCGTCGTCGTGTTGATTGCTTGGCGCCAGAAAAACCGGTCGATATCGGCTCTTCACCGCTAACCGGTTGGATGCCCCTGGAGAAGCTGGTCCGTTTGTCCCCGTGCAGGCGGGATCCGGAATTTCCGATGAACGTTTCTCCCGCTTTCGCAGGAACGAGCGGAATGTGGGTCAACCGGAGCAGGAAACCGGCGTTCCGTAAAGGGGTCTGGGGGCAGCGAAGCGAAACCCGAATCCGCCGAAGCCGAACGCTTCGTCAGAGCTGCTCAGCGAGGTGGTCGAACACGGGATGGTCGAGATTGCCGTTGGCGAGCCAGGGCAGGCCCTGAATATCGAGGTTGCTGCAGAAGGTGCGGATCGACTCGACCGTGTCGGAGAACGGGACCGTGCTTCCGGCGGTCTCGTTGACGATCAGCGAAGTGATATTGAGATTGCGTCGCTCCAGTACGTCAACGGCCGAGTAGGTGTGACTGAGCGCGCCGAGATAGCTGCCCGTGATGAGGATGACCGGCTGGCCGAGCGCGATCATCCAATCGACCACGGTGCGGTGTTCGTCCAGCGGCGCCATGACGCCGCCGACGCCTTCGATGAGCAGCACCCCGGTCGCCGCCTGCATCCGCCAGCGGCACAGTTCGACGATGGCGTTGAAATCGATCTTCTTGCCCTCGCGTCTGGCGGCGAGGTGGGGGGACACGGGTGCGGTGAAACGGAACGGCGAGGTTCGCGCGATTCCGTCCGGCGTGATGGGTTGGCCGAGCGTGGACAGCAGCAGGCCGGGGTCGCTTCCTTCGGCCTCGTGCGGATCAAAGCCGCTCACCACCGGTTTGAGCGCTTCGACGACGCGGCCTTTCGTGCGCAGGGCCCGGATCAGTCCGCGCGCGACCAGAGTCTTGCCGATTTCAGTTCCGGTTGCCGTCAAGAAAATAGTCGTCATGCCGCAACCGCCAGTACACGGGTCCGAACGAGATCGGCAACGCGCTCGATATCGCTCTCGGAATGGCCGGGAGTAAAGGAAAAGCGCAGCCGGGCGGTGCCCTTGGGAACGGTCGGCGGCCGGATTGCGACGGCGAGGAAGCCCTCCGCTTCGAGCATTTGCGATGCCGCGAGCGCTGCGTCTGCATCGCCCACGACCACCGGCACGATCGGGCTCGTCGCTTCCGGCAGTCCGGCGCGTCGGGTGAAGCTCCTGGCCCTGGCGAGCGGCAGCGCGGCATAGGCCGGGTCGCGTTCGATCAGGTCAAGGGCGGCGATCGCCGCGGCAACGACCGAAGGCGGCAGTGCGGTGGAGTAGATCAGGGTGCGGGCGCGGTTTTTCATCAGTTCGATGACCGGTGCAGAGGCGCACAAATAGCCGCCATAGGCGCCGATCGCCTTCGACAAAGTGCCCATCTGCAACGGGATGTCGACCGGCTCGTCATGGGCGAAGGTCGAGCCGCGACCGCCGCCGAGCACGCCGATCCCGTGGGCATCGTCGCTCATCAGCCAGGCATCGAAGGCGCGTGCCAGTCGCGACAGCGCCGGCAGGGGCGCAAGGTCGCCGTCCATGGAGAACACGCCGTCGGTGAGAATGAGCGCGACCGGGTGGGCCGCACGGTGCTCGGCGAGCAAGGCGCGCGCATGACCGACATCATTGTGGCGGAAGACCATGAGGCGCGCACCGCTGAGTTGCGCGCCGCCCCACAGGCAGGCATGGGCCAACTCGTCGATGAGGATGAGATCATCGGCGCCGACCAGCGCCGGGATGACGCCCAGATTGGTCAGGTAGCCGGAGCCGAACACGCAGGCGCTCTGCGTTCCCTTCAACCGCGCGAGGCGGTCTTCCAGCTCGGTGTAAAGCGGATGGTTGCCGGTCACGAGCCGCGATGCGCCTGAACCGAGTCCATGGCGCGCCAGCGCCTCGCGCGCCGCCGTGACAATCGCCGGATGCTGGATGAAATTCAGGTAGTCGTTGCAGGAAAAGGACAGAAGCCAGCGACCGTCACGTTCGACAGTGATGCCGTCGGTGCGCGCCGTGCAGGATAACTCGCGCCGCAGGCTTACGCGTGTTAGCGCTGCAAGCTTCGACGTGGCAAATAGGTCGAGCGACTCCATCCCTAGCGGGCCTCTGGCCACTTTGTCTTATTTAACCGAGGTGTAGCGTGACCGTGCGGCTTCTCCAAGGCCAAATGCCCAGCCATTCTGGCAGGGCTGGGATGCGCGGAGCGCGGGACAGCGAGCAGCAAGGAGCCCCGATGGCGAAATGCAGTGAGACGCCGGTTTGGCATCAGAAGGGCTTGCGGCATGTGTGGCTTCCCTACACGCAGATGAAGACGGTGGCGGTGCCGCTCCCGGTCGTGCGCACGCAGGCAAGCCGCATCACGCTCGCCGACGGGCGCGAGCTGATCGACGGCATAGCATCGTGGTGGACGGCCTGCCACGGGTACAATCACCCCCACCTCCGCGCCGCGGTGACGCAGCAGCTCGAGGTCATGCCGCATGTGATGTTCGGCGGTCTGGTGCACGAGCCGGCGCTGACGCTCGCCCACCGCCTTGCCGCCAAGCTGCCGGGCGGGCTCGATCGTGTCTTCTTCTGCGATTCGGGATCGGTCTCGGTCGAGGTGGCGATGAAGATGGCGGTACAGTACTGGCTCAACCAGGGCCTGCGCGGCCGCACCCGCTTCGTCGCCTTCCGCGGCGGCTATCATGGCGATACGACCGGCACGATGGCCGTATGCGATCCAGAGGAGGGCATGCACCGCCTGTTCCGCGGGTTGCTGCCGGAGCACATCATCCTCGACCTGCCGCGCGACGAGGAGACCATGGCGTCGCTCGAGCGCGCCGTCGCTGCACGCGCGAACGAGATCGCCGGGATCATCGTCGAACCCTTGGTGCAGGGCGCCGGCGGCATGCTGTTCCATGAGGCGGCCGTGCTCAAGCGTCTGCGGGCGCTCGCCGACCGCTACGAATTGCTGCTGATCTTTGACGAGATATTCACCGGTTTCGGCCGCACCGGTTCGTTGTTCGCTTGCGAGACCGCAGAGGTTGCGCCCGACATCGTCACGCTGTCGAAGGCCCTCACCGGCGGTACCATGCCGCTTGCGGCAACGGTTGCGACGCAAAAAGTGTTCGACGCGTTCTGGTCGGACGACCCCCTGCACGCGCTGATGCATGGGCCGACTTACATGGGCCATGCGCTGGCCTGCGCCGCCGCCAATGCCTCACTCGATCTGTTCGAACGCGAGCCGCGACTCGATCAGGTCCGCGCGATCGAGGCCGGGCTCCGGCAGGGACTCGAACCGTGCCGCGGCTTGCCGCGCGTCAGGGACGTGCGGATAAGAGGGGCGGTCGGAGTGGTCGAACTCGATCGCATCGACGATCTGGTCGAGCTCCGCCGTCGGTTCATTGCCGAGGGCGCATTCATCCGCCCGCTTGGCTCGGTCGTCTACCTCACCCCCGCTTTTACCATCGCCGAAGATGAACTCACGACGCTGACTCGGGCGGTGGTGAAAGTCGTGAGGGAACTGAACTGACGGACGGGATGCCCGTCAGGCTGGGAGGTGGGAATGGAGCGTGATCCCGGGAAGTCGGCAGACGTTTCGGACAGGTTCGTGCGACGAATCGAAGAGAAGGTGGTGAGCGCGATCGACTCAAGGAGAAGCCATCGCGCTCTTCTGCAATAAGAACTCGGACAGGCTCCGCAGCCCGCTTAAGCCGCCGCCGCTTTCTCCGGCTCGGCGGGCTCCTCCGGCCGATGCTTGCGCAGCCGGAAGGACAGGCCGACCAGCAGCACGCCGAAAGCGATAGCATAGGCTCCGATCGCCCAGATCAGGCCAAGCGCGCCGGCACCCGGGAAAATCAGAACGAGCAGGCCGAACAGCACCGAGATGACGCCGGCGAGGATCAGCCACCATTCGTTGTCGATCTCCTTGCGCAATTTGATCGCGCCGATGATCTCGAAAATGCCATGCGCCAGCGCCCAGGCACCGATGAACAGCACCAGCACGACCGCGGTCAGGCCGGGCCAGAAGAAGGTGATGATCCCGGCGCCGATGCCGGCAATGCCGATCAGAATGAGCCACCAGGTCGGGGCGGGCCGTTCCTTGCCGAAGGCTGAGGCCAGCGCGATCACGCCATCGACCAGCGCAAAGGCCCCGTAGAGCAGGACAAGCGTGAACAATGTCAATCCGGGCCAGAAGAATGCAAGGAGGCCGAACAGGATCGACACGATCCCACGCAGGAGCACAAGCCACCAGTTTTTTGCCAGTGATTTCAGTTCCGTGGGCGTCTCAAGGGTGGCGGCTGCGGTTTGCATGATCCTCTCCTTTGATCCGACGATCCCAGGTCGAGCCGGGCGCCGGCAACTTGGTGGCGCTGCGCGCGAAACGGGGCGCGTTCGCCCGCCTCACTCGTGTTTCCTTCTCTGACGGTCCGACCCCGGACCGTCAGAGAAGGAACACCAGCGGATCCGGTCCTTTGTGATGCGGCACCAACACGATGAGACGAGCTCAAGCGTTAGTGGCGCATCACTAGAGCGAGTTCTATTTCAATTGGATAACAACTCGATCCGTTGGTCGGGATCTCGCTGTTTTTGTTCGCAAGTGGTCACATTTTTGATCGCGAACCGAGGTGACTTTGACGAAAATCGAATCCCCAGACCCGCTGCCCGACGGTCCATGGTCCGCCGGATGCACGGTCAAATCGCAAGCCGGTCGCAAGTTCCTTAGAGCGTGATTCAAATCAACCGCGCTCTATTTCTCTTTGTTTTTGTTTATTCGCACGATCTTGTCGGAAAAGTCTGCAACTTTTCGGGATCATGCTGATCTCTTTGTTTGGTCGCATGATCTTGTCGACTCTACCTTCCGTTCATTCCCGCGAAAGCGGGAATCCCACTTGGCGGTGCATCTGGTTCCCCGCTTTCGCGGGGACGAACGGGCAAGAGCGCGATTGCTTCAGGTTGATTCAATCGCGCCCTATTTGTCTTTTTTTCGCAAGATCTTGTCCGAAAAGCCTGAAAATTCTCGGGATCATGCTCTGATCACTTGATCTTGGCCGCAGGGCGCTGACGTTGGACGCCGGCAATCGTCGTCAGCGATAACAGTGATGCGCCGGCGATGACGAGGAACACGGTGACCGGGTATCCTTCGTCCATCAGCGGGCCGTAGCATAACGGCACGAGTATTCCGGCTATGCTGAAGCCGGTGGTCACGAAGCCGAACACCTTGCCGAACGAGCCGGGGGGCGTGACCTCGCGGACCATCATGTCGCGCGAGGGCATCGCGATGCCGCTCGCCAGCCCCGCGACGCTCATCGCCACGACCTGACCGAGGATTCCCAATCCGGGGAGCCCGAGCGTGGCCGCCGCCGCAGCAAACACCACCACGCTGATCATTGTGATGCGCCCGGGACCGATCCGCCCCAAAAGCAGCCCGCCGAGCAAGACGCCGCCCGCGTTCAGGAACAGGAATCCCGACAAAGCGAGATTGGCCGCCGCGAGCGGCGTGCCATGGGCGGCCGCGAGCGCCACCACCGCGTAGGTCATCAGGCCGGCATGGGCAAAGGCGAATAGCGCGAAATAGGCGAAATTGAGCATGATCGCCGGCGATAGGAGCAGCCCGAGCGAGGTCTGGTCCGCCCGAGCGCGGGTAGCGTCACCGTGGTGGTGCTCGCTCCGTTTGGGCGCATCCCGTTGCAGCATCAGAACGAGCGCGACCGCCACCCCCAGCAGCGCGGTCGCCATGAACGCGCCGCGCCAGCCGACATAGCCGTAAAGAAACAGCAGCAAGCCGGGGGTCACCGCGCCCCCCAGCATTCCCGCAAAGGTGTGGATCGAGAAGGCGTGCCCGGCGCGTTCGCTCGTCACCCGATCCGACAGGATCGAATAGTCGGCCGGGTGGTAGACGGCATTGCCGAGCCCGGCGAGCGCAAACATCGCAACAAAAACCCAGAAGGAATCGATGAGGCCGGCAAGAGCGACCGCGGCCGTTCCCAGCAACAGGCCTGCGATCAAAACGACTCGCGCGCCGATATGGTCGACGAGAAAGCCCGCCGGTGTCTGGAACACCAAGGTGAGGACGTTGAAGGCGACGAGCGCGAGTCCGAGCTCGGTATAGCTCACCTGATAGTCTTCGCGGATGATCTCGAACAGGGGCGGCAGGATAAGAATGTAGACATGGGAGACGAAATGCGCGGCGCTGACCGAGGCGATGGTCTTCGCATCGCTGGCTCGTAAGGTTGCGAGCGGATGGCCTTGCGTCGCGGTCATGTCTTACGAATGTCCTTCAGTGTCGGCGAGAATAGAAAGCGAAACGCGCGATTAAGTTGAATGACGAATGCTCAAGAACTAACCATCATGAGAAAAAAAGCTTGGTAGCGACTATTTCGAGGCGTTTCCACCCACTTGCCGCCCGCGATCGTGTTGCGTCCCCTATTGACGCTGTTAAAATTGAATTAATTGGTGGATCAATCGTCGTGGCCGTCGAGTCTGTAGACCGGTGTCTCCGGCCTTGCAGAAAGGGCTTTGATGAATGGCGAGGCCCGGGTGACCGGCCTCTTCGACCCTGGGCGGGGGGAGGCTAGGCTTGCTGCTCTGCAAGATGAGTCGTCGTTCACCTTGCGACGGCGCTCATCCGGCCGTCGCCGTCCGTTCTATGACCGGCCAACATATGCCGCGCTCGATCTTGGCACCAATAACTGCCGGCTCCTGATCGCACGTCCCACCGGTTCGGGCTTCCGCGTCGTCGATGCCTTTTCCCGCATCATCCGGCTCGGCGAGGGCGTGTCTTTGACCCGCCGCATCGGGGATGCGGCGATCGAACGCGCGATCGGGGCGCTCGCGGTGTGCCGCGACAAGATGCGCTATCGAAGGGTCTGCCGCGCCCGCCTGATCGCGACGGAAGCCTGCCGTAGTGCCGAGAATGCTGCCGCATTCTGCGACCGCGTGGCTGAGGAACTCGGCCTTGCCCTCGAAATCGTCGATCAGGCGACCGAGGCGGAACTCGCGGCGACCGGCTGCACGCCGCTCATGGACCCGAAATCGCGTGGGGCGATCCTGTTCGACATCGGCGGCGGCTCTTCCGAACTGGTGCGCCTCGGCCCCTCCAATGCGTCGAGCAAGGGCCCGCCAGAGCCCGCAATCGCCGGCTGGATGTCGCTGCCGATCGGCGTGGTGACGCTGGCCGAACGTTTCGGCGGCGTCACGGTGTCGCGCGCAGCCTTCGACAACATGGTGAAGGCGGTGGGCGCCGAGCTTGCCGACTTTACGGCGGTCCATGGCGGCGACCTCGCCAATGTCCATATGCTCGGAACCTCGGGAACGGTGACCACCATCGCCGGCGTCTATCTGAACCTGATGCGTTACGATCGGCGCAGGGTCGACGGTTGCTGGCTGAGCAGCGAGGACATCACCGCAGTGATCGAGCGGCTGATGGCCATGAGCTACGAGGACCGGGCGGCCAACCCTTGCATCGGGGCCGAGCGCGCCGATCTGGTGCTCACGGGCTGCGCCATTCTCGATGCGATCCGGCACGCCTTCCCCTGTCCGCGGCTGCGCGTTGCCGATCGTGGCCTGCGCGAAGGCATGTTGGTCAAGATGATGCGCGCCGACGGCGTGTGGGACGGCGCGGGCGCCGGCACGGGATGAGCCCTGGCGGCAGCGCGTATCGCCCCAGGGCGCGCGATGGCTTCGGCTTGAATCAATCGCACCCCATTTCTCTCTGTTTTGCGGCATGATCCCGCAAAGTTGGCAGACTCTTCGGAGAGGATCATGTGTTAGCGATCATGCGTTAGCTCGCCGCCCCGCGGAGTCTTACCTCTCCCGCTTGCGGGGAGAGGTCGACGCGCGAAGCGCGGCGGGTGAGGGGCCAGCATCGGCGTTACGGAGAAGCAAGAGCCCCTCATCCGGCTCGCGGCATTGCCGCTCGCCACCTTCTCCCCGCACGCGGGGAGAAGGAAACGGGCGAGCGGGACCCCCGTTTT
>JANQIP010000004.1 GCA_028282095.1 Xanthobacteraceae bacterium
GGCAGACTTTTCGGACCAGATCATGCGACCAGACAAAGAAGAGCATGATCCGGAAAAGTTGGCAGACTTTTCGGACCAGATCATGCGACCAGACAAAGAAGAGCATGATCCCGAAAAGTTGGAGACTTTTCGGACCAGATCATGCGACCAGACAAAGAAGAGCATGATCCGGAAAGGTTGGCAGACTTTTCGGACCAGATCATGCGACCAGACAAAGAAGAGCATGATCCGGAAAAGTTGGCAGACTTTTCGGACCAGATCATGCGACCAGACAAAGCGATAAAGAGCGCGATTGGACGAAGCAATCGCGCTCTAGCCCCGGCAGCGCCGGGCCGTCAGTTCAGGCCGGTAGGTTTCTTTGCGTTGTCGCGTGGCTCTTTTGAAGAGCTGCGGCTTCACGTGACATTGCTTGCACCGGTTTGGTGATGAACCATACGGCGGCGAACCGCTTCAATCTGAAGACGCTGGCGGGGGGAGGGGGTATCGGCCGAAAAAGCACGAGAATTCAAAGTCATTTCTGCGAGATGCCGGGCGATGACAGGCCTTGGCGGTCCGTCTTGATCGGCGGGTTTGCCGTGGCCCCGAGGCAGTTCGTCGCCTTGAGTTCCGGGAGCCACCAAGCGACGATTAACATTGGCGCCACTGCAATCCTAGGGAACCTTAACGCTCAACGAGTAATCGCCACCTCTGCGGTAGAAGCGCTACCATCCCGCTAACCTGAAGTGTGTTAAGCGGCCGGCCGGCTGCCGCTGCAACGTGAGAAAAAACCAGATGCCATTCAATAAGATCCTCGTCGCCAACCGAGGCGAAATCGCCATCCGAATTTTCCGCGCCGTCTCCGAACTGGGCAAACGACACGTCGGCGTCTACGCCGAAGAAGACAAGCTGTCGTTGCACCGTTTCAAGGCGGATGAGGCCTACAAGATCGGCGAGGGGCTGGGCCCCGTGCGCGCCTATCTGGCGATCGATGAAGTGATTCGGATCGCCCGCAAGGCCGGCGCCGACGCCATCCATCCAGGCTATGGCTTTCTGTCGGAGAACCCCAATTTCGTCGATGCCTGCGAGGCCGCCGGCATCACCTTCATCGGGCCGAAGCCGGCCTCGATGCGGCTGTTGGGCGACAAGGTCTCGGCCCGCAATGCAGCGGTCGCGGCCGGCGTGCCGGTCGTTCCCGCGTCCGGCGTGCTGTCGGAGGACATGGCGGAGGTGCACAAGGTCGCGAAGGAGATCGGCTACCCGCTCATGCTCAAGGCCAGTTGGGGCGGCGGCGGCCGCGGCATGCGCCCGATCCGGTCGGAGTCCGAGCTGGACAGCCAAGTTTACTCCGGCCGGCGCGAGGCCGAGGCCGCCTTCGGCAACGGAGAAGTCTATCTGGAAAAGCTGATCGAACGCGCCCGCCATATCGAGGTTCAGATCCTCGGCGACCGCTACGGCAATATCGTCCATCTGTTCGAGCGCGACTGCTCGGTTCAACGCCGCAACCAGAAGGTCGTGGAGCGCGCACCGGCTGCCTATCTGACGGATGAGAGGCGAGCGGAGGTCTGCAACTACGCGCTCGCCATCACCCGGTATGCAAACTATGAGTGCGCCGGAACGGTCGAGTTCCTGGAAGACGTCGACACCGGCAAGTTCTACTTCATCGAGGTGAACCCGCGGGTCCAGGTCGAACACACGGTGACCGAGGAAGTCACCGGCATCGATATCGTCAAGGCGCAGATCCGTATCGCCGAAGGCGGTCGGATCGGGGCGTTGGAAGAAACGGGCGTGCCGCCCCAGTCGGAAATCGCACTCCGCGGCCACGCGCTGCAATGCCGGGTCACCACCGACGACCCGCAGAACAACTTCATCCCCGACTACGGCCGCATCTCATCGTACCGGGGCGCCACCGGCTTCGGCATCCGCTTGGACGGCGGCACGGCCTATTCGGGCGCCATGATTACCCGGTACTACGACTCCTTGCTGGAGAAGGTGACCGCATGGGCGCCGACGCCCGACGAGGCGATCAGCCGGATGCGCCGCGCGCTCAACGAGTTCCGCATCCGCGGCGTCGCGACCAACCTGACATTCGTCTACAATCTCATTGACCATCCGTCCTTCAAGGACGCGAGCTATACGACGAAGTTCATCGACGACCACCCGGAACTGTTCGAGTTCAAGCCGCGCAAGGACCGCGCGTCGAAGCTGCTCAACTACATCGCGGACATCACCGTCAACGGCCACCCGGAGGTCGTCGGCCGTCCGAAGCCGCCGGCCACCGCCCTCACCCCGAGGGTGCCGGAGCCGGTGGTCGTCACTCCCCCGCCCGGCAGCCGCACGCTGTTGGAGCAGAAAGGGCCGAAGGCTGTCGCCGACTGGATGCTGGCCGAGAAGCGGGTCCTCCTCACCGACACGTCCATGCGCGACGCCCACCAGTCGCTGCTGGCCACCCGAATGCGCACCCACGACATCGTGGCCGTAGCGGACGCCTACGCCGCCAATCTGCCGGGCATGTTCTCCATGGAGTGCTGGGGCGGCGCGACCTTCGACGTGACAATGCGCTTCCTTCAGGAGTGTCCTTGGGAGCGGCTGCATATCTTGCGCGAGCGCATGCCCAACCTGCTGTTGCAGATGTTGCTGCGTGCGGCCAACGGCGTCGGCTACACGAACTATCCCGACAATGTCGTCCGCCGCTTCACGATCCAGGCCGCGAAGTCGGGGGTCGACGTCTTCCGCGTCTTCGACTCCCTCAACTGGGTCGAAAATATGCGGGTCGCCATGGATGCCGTCCTGGAGTCCGACAAGATCTGCGAGGCGGCGATCTGCTACACCGGCGACATCCTGGATCCGGACCGCTCCAAGTACAACCTCGCCTACTATGTCCGCATGGCCCGTGAACTGGCCGACGCCGGCGCCCATGTCATCGGCATCAAGGACATGGCCGGGCTGGTGAAGCCGCCCGCAGCCCGCGTGCTGGTGAAGGCGATCAAGGAGGAGACCGGCCTGCCGGTGCACTTCCACACCCACGATACCTCCGGCATCTCCGGCGCGTCCGTGCTGGCGGCCATCGAAGGCGGCGCGGATGCCGTCGATGCGGCCATGGATTCATTGTCCGGTCTCACGTCCCAGCCCAATCTCGGCTCGATCGTCGAGGCGCTTCGGCACACCGAGCGCGACACCGGGCTCGACCCGGCGAAGGTGCGCGAGATCTCGGACTACTGGGACGCCGTACGCGTACAATACGCCGCGTTCGAGAGCGATCTGAGGGCCGGGGCGTCGGAAGTCTATTTGCACGAGATGCCCGGTGGCCAGTTCACCAATCTGAAGGAGCAGGCGCGCAGCCTCGGGCTCGCCGAACGGTGGTCGGAGGTGGCTCATATGTATGCCGAGGTCAACCGGATGTTCGGCGACATCGTCAAGGTGACGCCCTCGTCCAAGGTTGTCGGCGACATGGCCCTCGCCATGGTTTCGGCCGGCCTGACCCGCGCCGATGTCGAAAGTCCCGATCGCGAGGTGTCCTTCCCGGATTCGGTGGTCGGCTTCCTTGCCGGGGATATCGGCCAGCCGCCCGGCGGCTTTCCTTCCGAACTGCAACGAAAGGCGCTGAAGGGGCAGGCGCCGCTGACCGAGCGTCCGGGGGCGAAGCTGGCGCCCACCGACCTCGAAGCCAAGCGCAAGGAGGCCGAGACCGCGGTCGGCCGCCGTATCTCGGAGGAGGAGCTCGACTCCTACCTCATGTATCCGAAGGTGTTCGTCGACTACGCCAAGCGCGAGAACGAGGTTGGCCCCGTCACGATCCTGCCGACCCCGGCCTTCTTCTACGGCATGGAACCCGGCCAGGAGATCTTGGTCGACCTGGAGCCGGGCGTCACCATGATCGTTTCGTGCGTGGCCGTCGGTGAGACCGACGAGGACGGCATGGTCAAGATGTTCTTCGAGGTGAACGGCCAGCCGCGCATCGCTCGGGTGGCCGACCGGCGCGCCTCGGCAAACATCATCCGCCGGCCGAAGGCCGATGCCGGCAACCCGCACCATGTCGCCGCGCCGATGCCGGGGATGATCTCCACGGTGGCGGTCGAGCCTGGGCGCAAGGTGGCCGCCGGCGACCTGCTGCTGACCATCGAGGCGATGAAGATGGAAACTGCCATCCACGCGGACCAGGACGCCGTGGTCAAGGAGATCGTCGCCGGCGTCGGCAGCCAGGTCGATGCCAAGGACCTGCTGGTGGTCCTCGGCTGACCATTAGAGCGCGACTGATCCAAGGATAAGCAATCACGCTCCGGAACCTGGATGACCTCTCCCCGCTTGCGGGGAGAGGTTATTGAGTTCTAGAGCGCGATTGCTTCAGGTTGATTCCAAGACGAGAATTGCAGTGAGTTGACCTCACCCCGAGGAGGGCCGAAAGGCCCGTCTCGAAGGGTAGTCAGCCTATTTCAGCAGCTCGCTAGTTCATGACGCTGAAGCGGGGCCGGTAATCGCCGCTCTCGTCGCGCTCGAAGACTTCGGCCACCTGCGGATGACGGATGGGCTCTCCCGACTCGTCGGGAAGCAGGTTCTGCTCGGACACGTAAGCGATGTACTCGGTTTCCGCGTTCTCGGCGAACAGGTGATAGAACGGCTGGTCTTTGCTCGGACGCACCTCGGGCGGGATCGCCTCGTACCATTCCTCGGTGTTGCTGAACACGGGGTCGACATCGAATATGACCCCACGGAACGGATAGATCCGATGGCGAACCACTTGCCCGATTTTGTACTTGCCGAACCTCGCCTGTCTCATGCGCTAAGAATTAGCGCAGAACCGCCGCGCCGAACAGCCCGAAAACTTGCTCGTCACATACCGTAACGATTGGCCATTTCGGGGTCCTTGGCGGCAACGAGCCGGGCGAGATCGACAACCACCTTCGCCTGTTTCCAGGTGGCGTCGTCCTGCATCTTGCCGTCAATCATGACCGCGCCGCTACCATCCGGCATGGCGGTGATGATTTTATGGGCGAAGGCGACCTCGGCGGGGTCGGGCGAGAACACGCGCTTGGCGATGTCGACTTGGGACGGGTGCAGCGTCCAGGCCCCGACGCAGCCGAGCAGGAAGGCATTGCGGAACTGCGCCTCGCAGGCGTCGGCGTCGGCGAAGTCGCCGAACGGACCGTAGAACGCTTTGATCCCCGCCGCGGCGCAGGCGTCCACCATGCGTGCGAGCGTGTAGTGCCACAGGTCCTGCTGGAACGCCGGCCGTGGCGCGTCGTCGCCGGTCATATCCGCAAGCACCTTGTATTCCGGGTGGCCGCCGCCCACCCGCGTGGTCTTCATGGCGCGCGAGGCGGCAAGATCGGCCGGGCCCAGGCTCATCCCGTGCATGCGCGGGGAGGCGGTGGCGATCGCCTCGACATTGTTGACGCCCTGGGCGGTCTCCAGGATCGCATGGATCAGGATCGGCTTGCGCAGCCCGAACCGCGCTTCGAGCTGAGCAAGGAGCTGATCGAGGTAATAGATGTCCCAGGGACCCTCGACCTTGGGCAGCATGATGACGTCCAGCTTGTATCCGACCTGTTCTACAATCTGCAGGATATCATCCAACACCCAGGGCGAATTGAGCGCATTGATGCGGGTCCATAGCCCGGTCGACTCGAAATTGTTGTCATGCGCCAATTGGATGAAGCCGCGCCGCGCGGCCTCTTTGGCATCGACCGGGATCGCGTCCTCCAGATTGCCGAGTACGACATCGACCTGATCGATGACATCCGGCACTTTCGCGCGCACTTTCTCGATGTGGGGCGGGATGAAATGGATCATCCGCTCGAGCCTTACCGGGAGTTCGTGTGGCGGGGCGGGGGCGCCGATCGCAAGCGGCTTGTAGAAATCGCGCGGGAGTTTCATGGACATCGTTGTTTCCGTGGATTAACGCAATCCGGCTGAGGACGGCGCGTGTTCGAAGCGATGCTGTTTCGAAGCGATGTTGTTTCGTGTTGAAACCTGCCGTGGGACGAAGCACGGCCCGCCTGCCACCGAAGACCGCTGCAGGCGCGGCCATTGCCATGACCGCAGCGTAGAGGAAGGTTCGGCCGTCGCCAAGCCTGGAGCATGATCCCGAACAGTTGCAGACTTTTCGGACAAGGTCATGCGACCGGACGAAGAGAAAGAGAGCGCGCGAACGATTTGGTCTTAAGGGATCGCGCTCTGGTCCGTTCGTCCCCGCGCAAGCGGGGAACCAGATGCACCGCCAAGGGGGATTCCCGCTTTCGCGGGAATGAACGGAAGGCGGAGCATGATCCCGAACAGTTGCAGACTTTTCGGACAAGGTCATGCGACCGGACGAAGAAGCGCATGATCCCGAACAGTTGCAGACTTTTCGGACAA
>JANQIP010000009.1 GCA_028282095.1 Xanthobacteraceae bacterium
GATCGTTTCGAGCTTGAGGCTGTCGTAGAGCGGGTTGGGCACGCTCACCTGAGTCGGGATCGTCTCGGTCTGGGCGAAGGAGTCGATGAACTGCTGCTCCTGCAGCGCGCGCTTCTCCTGCAGCGCTTCCAGCCTGCGTTGCGCCGCCTTTACGTCCGGGTGCTTGTCGGTAAAGAGGCTGAGAAGCTCCCTGATCTGCGCCTCGACCGCGGCAATCTGAATATCGACGTCGGACGGAGGCCCGGCGCCGAACTCTTCATCGACCACCGTTTCGGTGGGCAGCGCCTCAAGCTCGCGCTGCAGGATCTCGAGGCGCGTCAGGGCGCCATCGAGGGCTTCGCGCGTCATCTTGACGGCTTCCTCGGCCTGTGCACGGCGTCCCTCATAGCCGCGTTCGCCCGGCAAGAGGCCGATGTTCCGCTGCTTGAAGCGCGCCATGCGCTCTTCCGCGGCCTCCAACTGGGTCTCGTAGTCGCGGATCTGGTCTTCGAGGAAGCGCTGTGCGCTGCTCATGTCGTTGCGCTTTTCGCCGAGATTATTCTCGACGAAAATGGTCGTCAGCGCCTGAACCACGTTCTTGGCGAGAACCGGGTCGTGGTCCTCGAAGCTGACCAGGAAGAGATTGCTTCGGTCCGACTCCACGTTGGTGCGGTCCCGGATGCTCTCGATCAGCGCGTCCATCTCCGTCTCGGTGGTGGCCGAAACGTCGAGGTCGGTCATGCGGGCCACTTCTTCCAGGTTCGGCCGGGACAGAAGCGTCCGCCGCATCACCTCGACCTCACGTTCGAGATCGGCTTCGACGGCTAGGCCGCTGAGCAGTGGCTGCAGGATATTCGCGGTGTCTACGTAGATGCGGGAGCTTGCCTTGTACTGATCGGGCATCATCGACACGAAGGTCCAACCGGCCACGCTGACGATGCTACAGGTGATCAAGGCAAACCAACGCCGACGCCATAAGGCGTTGACGTAGAAGAGTATTTGCTCAAATACCTCGTCCAAGACGAACCCCTCCGACCTTGCTAAGCGACATGACCGGCCGATTGCCGGGCATCATACCGCCAGACTACAGCGACGGATGAAGCGAGTGTGACGAGAGTGGTATCCGCTCGTTGGCTAACAATCGCTAAAGAAAGCTCTCCGGGATGATGATCACATCTCCCGGTAGCAAAGCCACGTTGGCGTTAACATCCCCGTCTCTCATGAGCTGATCCAGTCTCAGCCCATACTCCGTCTGCTGCCCCTCAACGACGCGCACAAGCGTAGCGCTATCCCCATCCGCGAACTCGGTTAAGCCACCGACCGCAATCATAACATCGAGCAGGGTCATTTCCGCCCGATAAGGAATGGATTGCGGGTTGGCGGCCTCGCCCAAAACCCGGACTTGCTGGTCGAATTGACCAACAAAAGATGACATAATTACGGTCACGAAGGGATCTTGGATAAAGACCCCCAATTCCTGCTCCACATCGTCGGCAAGCTCGCTGGGAGTTTTGCCGGCGGCTTCCAGGTCTTCAATAAGCGGGACCGAGATGCGCCCGTCGGGACGGACGCTGACAGTGGTGGAAAGCTCCGGATTGCGCCAGACGAAGAGCTGAAGGCTATCGCCCGGTCCAATCCGGTAAAGCGGTGCATCGATACCCGGGCCCGTTTCGCCGATTTGAGCCGGCGGCAACGTCTCCTTGCCGCTGCAGGCCGCAAGGCCAACTGCGATGGCAAAGATGAACCCGATGTGGCGGCTGCTCCGCGCCACCTGTGTCAAACTCACCAACATGCTCACGTCCCACGTTCGCTTTTGCTGTGCACGCTATCCCTAAGCACCAGATTTTCGGTTAATGAACCGTAACTTATACGATTCCATCGCAATCAACAATCCATTTAGCGGGGCTTTGCCCACGTTAAGCCTTCGGAAAGCCGTAAAGGCGATGATGGAGGCGGGATGAGGGTCAAGACGGGGGAGTGTGTCAATGGCAATAGCGACGGGATGCGAGGGGGGCCAGGGTCGCCATCCCCGCACATATCCGGACAAACACGACGACGGTTCTCGGGCGGCAGCTCTAGAGAACTTTCGGGCTCTCTTCGAAGTCGCCGAGGCGCGAACGCCGGCCCAGTTGGAAGCGGCCTATCGCCTGCGCTACCAGGTCTATTGCATCGAGAATCCCTTCGAGCCGAAGGAAAACAACCCCGGCAAGCGGGAAACGGATCGCTTCGACTGGCATTCGGTGCATAGCGTTCTCGTGTACAAAGCGAGTCAGGACGTGATCGGGACCCTGCGCTTGGTGCTGCCGGTGGGCGGAACCTTGCCGATTCAGGAGCTGCAGCCCAGCCCGCTCGATTTCTATGAGGGGCATTTGCCCCTCGAAACCACGGCCGAAGTATCCCGCTTCGCCGTGTCGAAGGACTTTCGTCGCCGCCAGGGCGAGGAGCGCTACCCCGACGTGAGCTGGCAGGGGCCTGACGGTCGCCAAGGTGCGCCACAGATGCGCCGTCTCATGCCTTTTCTTTCCGTCGGGCTGTTGCAGGGAGCCCTGAAGCTCAGCCTTCGACATGGCGTGACTCACATGTGCGCCATTATCGACCCCTCGCTGCTGCGGCTGCTGGGGCGCTTCGGGCTGCACTTCCAAGCGATCGGCGAGCCCGTCAACTACCATGGCGTGCGGCAGCCCTGCATAGCCGAGCTCGATGCGCTCCTGCGCTCTGCCGCGGAGGAGCAACCGGACATCTGGGCTTTGGGAACCGAAGACGGAAAGCTGCTCGAAGGTCTCAAGACCGGCGGGCTGTGCGCTTGAGGCTGCGGCACTGTCCGCCGTTCAGGCGGCGGCCGGGGCTCGACTAGAGGGTGAGCGCAACGCCCAGGACAAGCCGGGACTCTCCGTCGAACTGTCCGAACAAGCCTCGGGACCCGCCATAGAAGACATCGGCGCCACCCCACACCGTGACACTGTCGGTGAAGTCGTACTCCACTTTCGGACGCACCAATCCGTCGCCGATGTTGAGGCCTTGAAGCCACTGCAGCTCCAAAGCGAGCCGATCGTTCAACAGAGACCGGCGGGCCAGGAGCGTTATTGTCGTTTCCGCACGGTCACGTGTAACGCCAGTCGTGTTGTCGACGATGATGTCCTGGAACAATTGACCGCTGATCAGCGTGTCCCGGAGGCCGTACCAATCGAGGCCGAGCACGTAGTTGAAGTTGGGTGATTCCTCGATGCCGTCGTCGTCGTTCGGATCGTCGGTGATGAAATAGCGGTTCGTCGACAGCGCCGCCTCGCCACGGACCACGAAGTCGCCGAAGGCATTGCTGAAGGTGCCGCCGATCAGGTGGGTCCGCCTGAACTCGGGCTCGATCACCACCGTTGGGAAAGAGCTGCGGTTCTGAAACGGGATTTCCGTGTCGTCGTAGGCATAGAGGTAGTTGAAGCTCAGGTCCCAGCCATCGACGAAGGCGGAGAGACGCAAGCCGATATCCGAGTCCGTAATGGGATTGTCCGGGCGATCGGGATCGTCGAGCACGAAGCCGGTGCCGGGCACGGCCACAGGAACGAAGCTCGGGGACGTAAAGGCATAGGCGGCATCCGGCTCGGGAATGTCGTTGTAGGTCGTGTCGGGGATCCACACGAGCTCCGCCAGCACGTCGCCAAGCGGGATTTCCGCCTTCAAGGTCCAGAGGGGGATCCGGGAGTCCTCGAAGTCATCCAGGATGAACTCGCGGAAATCCTGCGGATTGACCACGTCCAGCACCTTCAGGCCGTCGGACTGGCCCCAGACGGTTTGCTGTTTGCCGACGATGAAGTAAGCGAAATCCGTTGGTACCTCGACAAAGAACTCCCGCAGCTCCGCTTCGCTGTTGCTGTTGAAGCGCAGGCGCCGGCTTTCCGGACTGGTGGTGTCCTGTGAGGGGGAGCCGGGCTCCAACTCGTCGAAGGCGTCGAAGCGAAAGCGCCCTTTCGCGGTGAAGCGGATACCCTCGTCGAAGGCGACTTCGATGCCCGGCAGCACCTCGGTTTCGAGCTTCTGGGCGTCCAGGTTGTCGGTTTCCAGCGCGCCCTCGGTCGTGGCCCGCAGCATGTAGACGATCTCGACGTCGTCTTCCTCGGCCTCGTCCGTGCTGGCGGTTTGCTCCGACTGGGCGTGCGCGAGAGACAACGGCAGCAGGACCAGGCCGGAGATCAGCGCAAGCCATTGAGCATACAGCAACGCTCCACGGCCCGCCCAACGGGACGATTCGGACTCTTTGCGCTGACGCCCCCTACAGAACAGATTCACGGACAGCCCCGACGGTCAAGAAACGACCAAAGATCTCGGGTCGCCTTCGCTAAAGACCACGACGAATCGCGGCCTGACTAAAGACATCCCGATCCATTTCATCTTTGTAGACAACATCGCTGATCCGAAAAACAGTTTTATGGCCCGTCTTATGATTTTCC
>JANQIP010000017.1 GCA_028282095.1 Xanthobacteraceae bacterium
AAGTTGGCAGACTTTTCGGACAAGATCATGCGACTAGATGAAGGGAAGCATGATCCTGAAAAGTTGGCAGACTTTTCGGACAAGATCATGCGACCAAACAAAGAGTGAGCGAGCACGGCTGATTCAACCTTTAGCAATCGTGCTCTAGGCGCAGGTCCCGAAGGATACTTCCGTCTCGACCGCTCAATCAGCATTCCAACCCGCCGCCTATATTTCCCTGTTCGCCCAAACTACTGCTTTGCCTTCTCGTCACCAGGCAGCACATAGTCGGTACCCTCCCAGGGCGAGAGAAAATCGAAATTCCGGTACTCCTGGGAGAGCCGGACCTTGTCATAGACCACGCGCTTCTGCTCGTCGTCCCAGCGCACTTCGACAAAGCCGGTGAGCGGGAAGTCCTTGCGCAGCGGATGACCCTCGAAGCCGTAATCGGTGAGGATGCGCCGCAGGTCGGGATGGCCGGTGAACATCACGCCGTAGAGGTCGAACACCTCGCGCTCGAACCAGTCGGCGCCGGGAAATACCGAGATGATTGAAGGAACCGGGGTCGCTTCGTCGGTCTCGACCTTGACCCTGATCCGCCAGTTCTTGGTGGGAGAGAGCAGGTGATAGACGACGTCGAAGCGGCGTTCCCGCTGCGGCCAATCGACTGCGGTGACATCGACGAAGGCAAAGAACCGGCAAGCTGGATCGTCGCGCAGGAAGGTGACGACCGCAACGATATCGGCGGCGTGCGCGGTGATCGTCAGCTCGCCAAACGCGACTTCATGACCGATTACGGATTGGGGCAGCGCGCCGGCGATCGTTTGTCCGAGTTCGTCCAGCCTGTCGTTCATCACAGCGGCCCTGGGAGCGATACTCCGCCCGCCTTAGAGCGTGATCCCGAAAAGCTGGCAGACTTTTCGGACAAGATCACGCGACAAAACAAAGAGAAAGAGAGCGCGACTGATTCAACCTAAAGCAATCGCGCTCTAGCGCTCGATCGTGCCGGTGCGGCGGATTTTCCTTTGCAGCAGCAATACGCCATAGACCAAGGCCTCGGCGGATGGGGGGCAACCGGGGACGTAGATGTCGACCGGAACGATCCGGTCGCAGCCGCGCACCACGGCATAAGAGTAGTGATAATATCCACCGCCATTGGCGCAGGAGCCCATGGAGATGACATAGCGCGGTTCCGGCATCTGGTCGTAGACCTTGCGGAAGGCCGGCGCCATCTTGTTGGTCAGCGTCCCCGCCACAATGACGAGGTCCGACTGGCGTGGCGACGCGCGCGGCGCGGTGCCGAACCGTTCGAGGTCGTAGCGCGGCATCGCGGCATGAATCATCTCGATGGCGCAGCAGGCAAGGCCGAACTGCATCCACATCAGCGAGCCGGTGCGCGCCCAGTTGATGACCTCGTCGGTGGCGGTGACGAGAAAACCCTTGTCCGCGAGCTCGTCATTGACGCCCTTGAAGAAGGAATCGTCCTCGCCGACCGGCCTGCCGGTGCGCGGATCGAGCAGGCCCGTTCCGGGCGGTGCGACCAAGGCTTGCCCGGTCAATCCCATTCAAGCGCTCCCTTCTTCCATTCGTAGATGAACCCCACGGTCAGAACCCCCAGGAATATCATCATCGACCAGAATCCGAACGCGCCGACCTCGCCAAATACGGCAGCCCAGGGGAACAGGAAGGCAACCTCAAGATCGAAAATAATGAACAGGATCGCGATCAGATAGAAGCGCACGTCGAACTTCATGCGCGCATCGTCAAACGCATTGAAGCCGCACTCATAGGCGGAGAGCTTCTCCGCGTCGGGGCTCTTATAGGCCACCAGAAACGGCGCAACCATCAGCCCCAGCACGATGACAAGTGCGACGCCGATGAAAATCACGATGGGCAGGTAGTCCTGAACGACGCTCATCTAAGACCTCTGATCGGTCGCGGACACCGGAACGCCCGAACGCCACCTTCCCGCCCCGAACCGCGCAGCCGCCTTGGTTTTACGGGGTGTTCGGGCGCGATTGCATTGGGTTGGATCAATCGCGCGCCCTTCTCTTCGTTTTCGGCATGACCTGATCTGAAACAACAACGTTCCGGGATCATGCTTGGATCATGCTTGAGGGGCGATCGCTTCAGGCCGAATCGATCGCGTGCTCCACTCCATCCTTTCTGTTGGCCACATGATCTTAGCCAAAAATCTGCTGACTTTCGGGATCATGCTCCAGAAGCAAATTTCTTTTCGGCGCAATTCGTTAGCCGCACTTTCTCCAGCCAAGCGATACGCGCCTCACCAGAAACGCTCTAGACGGACTCCAGAGCTAGACATGTTCCAGAGCACCATTTTGGAGGCTTAGCGCAGCGCACAACCGGCCGCAAGCCGCCATATGCCGCATTGGAGCGTGATCTCGAAAAGTTGGCAGACTTTTCGGACAAGATCATGCGACCAACAAACAAAGAGAACCAGAGCGCGGTTGATCCAACCGCGCTCTGGAATGCCGGCGGTAGCGTGCCCGGTCCCGGCCGGCAGCCCCGGGGCGCGCTGCCGCATCACTAGCCGACCGGCTCGGCAGCCGGTGCGAGCGGCCTCTCCGTGCTCAAATCGAGCGCGACGTGGCGCATGCCGCGGTTTTCCGGATCGGCCTCGACCTTGAAGCCGAGCTCGGCACACATTTTCAACATGGTCGTGTTCTCGTGCAGCACCTGGCCCTCGATCATCTGGAGGCCCACGGATCGCGCATATTCGATCATGGTCTGCATCAGGAGCCAGCCCAGCCCGCGGCCCTTCAGATCCGAGCGCAGGAGGATGGCGTATTCCCCCTTGTCATGATTGGCGTCGGTATGGATGCGCACCGCCCCCAGCATCTGCCCCGACGCATCGTCGATGGCGATGAAAGCCATGGCGCGCGCATAATCGATCTGGGTCAGGCGGGCGATGAATGTCTGACTGAATTCCTTGACCGGCGCGAAGAAGCGCAACCGCAGATCGTCCTCGGTGACGTGGGGAAAGAACTCACGGTAGAGTCCTTCGTCTTCCGGACGGACCGGACGCACCGTGAGGCGCATGCCGTTCCAGCAGTCGATTTGGCGCTCCCATTCCCGCGGATAGGGCTTGATGGCGAAGCGCGTGCGCGCGCGCCCCCCCTTCTCGACCGGCGTGACGGCGACGCGGGCATCGACAGCGATCACGCCGGTCTCGTCGGCGAGGATCGGGTTGAGATCGAGCTCGCGCACCTCCGGAAGATCGGCCGCAAGCTGCGCGATCTTGACCAGCATCAGCTCGATTCCCTGCCGATCCGCCGCGGGCACATTGCGATACGCCTTGAGCAGGCGTGATACCCGTGTGCGGTCGATGAGATCGCCGGCGAGCTTCAGGTCGAGCGGCGGCAGCGCCAGCGCCTTGTCATCGATGACCTCGACCGCGGTCCCGCCCCTGCCGAACACGATGACCGGGCCGAAAGTCTCATCATCGGCAATGCCGATGATCAACTCGCGCGCCTTCGGGCGCACAAGCATCGGATGCACGGTCACGCCGGTCAGGCGCGCCTGCGGCCGCGCCTCGCGCGCCCGGTTCAGGATGTTCTCGGTCTCGATCTCGACCGCCTTCTCGCTGACCAGATTGAGCCGCACGCCGCCGACATCCGACTTGTGCACGATGTCGGGGGAGAGGATCTTCAACACCACGGCCTGTCCCTGCTCCAGGAACGGCCGGGCTGCGGCCACCGCCTCCTTGCCGTTGCGTGCGAGCGTGGCCGATGCGACCGGGATGCCATAGGCGTGAAGCAACCGATTGACCTCGAGCGGGTCGAGCCAGGTTTTGCCGGCAGCGATCGCCTCGGCGATGACTTGGCGCGCGGTATCGGTGTCGGAGACGAACTGGGTGGGCACGCTCGGCGGCGCCTCCATCAGGTCGTGCTTGGCTTCCACATAGCGCACCAGATGCATGAATCCGCGGATCGCATCGGTCTCGCTGCCGTAGTAAGGGATGGAAGCGTCGTCGAATGCCTTCGCCGCCCGGCCGTCGTCGCCGATCCAGACCGCAAGCACCGGCTTGAGGGGAAGCCTCCCGGCACGCTCCTCCTCAACGATACCGACCACCGCCTCGGCGCACTCCTCGGCCGAAGCAAGCGCGGTCGGCACATTCATCGCGAGCACGGCGTCGTTCTCGGGATCGTTGAGAAGCGCCCTGAGCGTTGCCGAATAACGATTCGCATCGGCGTCCCCGATAATGTCGACCGGGTTCGCCTTCGACCAGGTGGGCGGAAGCGCGGCGTTGAGCTCCGCCACGGCCTCGGCCGACAGGCTCGCCAGCATTCCCCCGAGATCGATGACGCAATCGACCGCGAGCACGCCGATGCCGCCGGCATTGGTCATGATGGCAAGACGCTTGCCCTCGGAGGGGCTCAGCCGCCCGAGCGTCTCGGCGGCGGCGAATAACTCATCGAGATCGAGCACGCGCAGCAGGCCGGCGCGGCGGAAGGCCGCGTCATAGACCGCGTCGACACCGGCGAGCGCGCCGGTATGGGTCGCGGCGGCGCGGGCGGCCTGCTGATGGCGTCCCGACTTCACGACGATCACCGGCTTCACGCGTGCCGCGGCGCGTGCCGCCGACATGAACTTGCGCACGTCGGAGACCGACTCGATATACATCAGGATCGCGCGGGTCTTGTGGTCGAGCGCGTAATAATCGAGCAGGTCGCCGAAATCGATGTCGATGGCATCGCCGATCGATACGATCCCGGTAAAGCCGATCGAACGGCTTGCCGCCCATTCGACGAGGCCGGCCGCAACGCCGCCCGACTGCGAAATGAGCGCGAGATCGCCGACCTTGGGCGAATTCACCGTGAAGCTCGCATTGATCCCCATGCCCGGCACGAAGAGGCCGAGGCAGTTGGGCCCGAGCATCCGCAGCCCATGGGCGCGCGCGGCGAGCCGCGCCTGCTCGGAGAGCGAGCCCGGTCCATGGCCGAGGCCTGCCGTAATCACGATGGCGGCGCCGACGCCAAGCGCCCCTGCGCTGTCGATCAGGCCCGGGACCTCCGCCGCCGGGATGGTGACGATCATCAGGTCGGGAACAGAATCGAGCGCTTCGATGCTCGGGAAAGTCGGCTGCCCGTCGATCTCCGGGTAACGCGGATTGACGAGATGGATCGGGCCCTTGTAGCCGGCCTTGTGCAAATTGGTGAGGATGACGCGGCCGAGCGAAAGCTCGCGCGGGCTCGCGCCTACAACGGCGATGGAGCGGGGGGCGAAGAGGGATTTCAGTCGGTACGTGCTCATTGAGGGTGGCCTTCGTTTTTCACCTGAGTTCTGGAGCGCGATTGTGCTTTGGCGAAATCGAAATTCGCTCTTATTTTTATTATGTTAGTCACATTTCCTGCGATGAATTATGGTCCATTTGCTGCGGTGTTTCTGATGGGTGGCCTTCGATGCACCGCGGTATAAGCATGAGGATTGGCGCCATCATGTGCCGATCGTGTGACCAAGTTCGGCCGTCCGCGCGAACCACTCGACCCGGTCGCGGTCGATCGGCTCGATCCCGAGCGAGGAGAGCACCGGGGATCGCGTGAGCGCCGTCAGCGGCAGGCTTTCCAGCGCATCGATCCCGTCGGCGCCAATCATAAGGTCCGCGTGAAAGAGCGCGGCCTCGTCGATCAAGTCGGCGCGCAGCAAGGCGGCAGCGACGATCGGCCCGCCTTCAACCATCAGCCGTGTTATCCCCTCTTGGGCGAGCATGCCGAGCACTTCGTGCAGATCGACTTTTTGCGCCGACGCCGCGCGAAAAACCTCGACACCGAGACTGCGCAGTTCCGCTTCGGCCGATGGCGCGGCGTCGCGGCCGGCGATCACCCATAGCGGGGTGTGCCGGGCGGAGCCGACGAGACGGCTCGCGCGCGGGAGGCGCAGATGCGTGTCGAGAACGACGCGCATCGGCGAGCGCGCGGCCATACCCGGCAGGCGGCAGGTCAACTCGGGATCGTCGGCAAGCGCGGTGCCGACGCCGATCAGGATGGCATCATGCATCGCCCGCATGAGGTGGACGCGCGCGCGCACGGTCTCGCCGGTGAGGGCGACCGGCCGTCGCCCGGAAAGCCCGACCTTGCCGTCGGCGGAGACGGCGAGCTTGAGGAAGACCTGCGGCCGGCCATCGCGAAAGCGCCGGACATGGCCGGCATGGGCGGGGCGCGCCGCTTCAGCACCAACCCCGACATCGACCGTGACACCGGCGCTACGCAACTTCTGATGCCCACGCCCCGCCACCAGCGGGTTGGGATCTTCCATCGCCGAGACGACCCGCGCAATGCCCGCTTCGATGATGGCATCGATGCAGGGCGGCGTGCGTCCATGATGGCAACAAGGCTCGAGCGTGACATACAGCGTGGCGCCACGTGCCGCCGTGCCGGCCCGGCGCAACGCCTCGATCTCCGCATGCGGCCGTCCGCCGGGCTGCGTCCAGCCGCGCCCGACAATGACCGGGTCGACCCCACCCTCGGGTGCAGCCACGACGACCGCACCCACCGCCGGGTTGGACGCGGTCTGTCCAAGGCCGCGCCGCCCCAGCGCGAGCGCGAGCGCCATGAAACGGGCGTCGGCGGTTTCATCGCGTCGTATCAATCGTATCGTGCCCCGACATTGCCGTCACGACTGTTCGACCTAATGCGACGACGATCCAACAATCATTCGGCGTGCGCCCCCCTCCACCGCCCTGCGGGCGGTCCCCCTCCCCCGCTGCGCGGGGGAGGATTTGAACTGGCCATTCGCAGAAACATTTCTGCGGCCGAGCTCGTCAGAGGACCCGATCATTTGCGCGCGGGCGCGGCGCGAACCTGATCCTCGTCCCCGGCAAGCTCGGCGAGCGCCTGCTCAAAATCCTTCGCCTCGCGGAAATTGCGGTAGACCGAGGCGAAGCGCACATAGGCGACGTCGTCGAGCTCGCGCAGATGCGCCATCACGGTCTCGCCGATCGTCTCGGTGGTTACCTCGTTCTCGCCGAGGCTTTCGAGCTCGCGCACGATCTTGGAGATGGTCTGCTCGACCCGGTCCGGGTCGACATTGCGCTTGCGCAGCGCGATCTCCAAGGAGCGCGCCAGCTTGTCGCGATCGAACGGCACCCGCCGGCCATTGCGCTTGATGACGATCAGCTCGCGCAGTTGCACCCGCTCGAAAGTCGTGAAGCGAAACCCGCAGGACAGGCATAGGCGACGACGGCGGATCGCTGCAGAATCCTCGGTCGGGCGCGAATCCTTGACTTGGGTATCGAGGCTGCCGCAGCTCGGACAGCGCATCTCAGGGCCCTGCTCCCGTTCAAATCCCCTAATCGTATACTGACTGATTCGATCGGCGAGGGCGCAAAAAAGTACTGTCTACCGATCCAGATCTCCCCGCAGAGCGCGATCGCCTCTGGCTGAACCAATCGCGATCCTTGCGGCCCTTGTTTTCGCGCGTGAGCTTTTCGAGAAAAACCTGCAGCTTTTCCGGAATATACGCCATCTTCCTCACGCATGATCTTATCCGAAAAACCTGCAACTTTTCGGGATCATGCACCGTCTTCTTGGCGCATGATCTTATCCGAAAAACCTGCAACTTTTCGGGATCATGCGCTTTTTCGGTCGCGTTTTCTCCGGCGAACCGGTTTCCACTTCGCCTGAAAACGCTCTAGAGCGCGATTGCCAGGTTGATTCAATCGCGCTCTGTTTCTCTTTGTTTTTTTCGCATGATCTTATCCGAAAAGTCTGCCAACTTTTCGGGATCATGCTCTAGGCATCATAGATCGGGAACCGGGCGAGCAGGCGTTTGACGTCCTCACGGACCGAGGCTTCGATCAGCGCGTCCTCCTCGACACCCTTCTGGGCGAGCACGTCCACCACCTCGGAGATCATGGTCCCGACTTGTTGGAACTCGGCGATGCCGAAGCCGCGCGTCGTGCATGCCGGGGAACCGAGCCGAACACCCGACGTCACTGTGGGTTTTTCCGGGTCGAACGGCACCCCGTTTTTGTTGCAGGTGATGTGGGCACGGCCGAGCGCCTGCTCAGCCACTTTGCCGGTGAGCCGCTTCGGCCGCAAGTCGACGAGAAGGAGATGGGTGTCGGTCCCGCCGGAGACGATATCGAGGCCGCGCGACTTCAGCGTTTCGGCGAGCGCCTTCGCGTTCTCCACCACGCTCCTCGCATAGAGCTTGAAGGACGGCCGCAACGCCTCGCCGAACGCCACCGCCTTGGCGGCAATGACATGCATCAGCGGACCGCCCTGCAGGCCGGGAAACACGCCCGAATTCATCTTCTTGGCGATCGCCTCGTCATTGCTGAGGATGACGCCGCCGCGCGGTCCGCGCAGCGTCTTATGGGTGGTCGTGGTGACCACATGGGCGTGGGGAAACGGACTCGGATGGACGCCGCCGGCAACGAGGCCGGCGAAATGCGCCATATCGACCATGAGCAGGGCTCCCACCTCATCGGCAATCTCGCGGAAGGCGGGAAATTCGATGATGCGCGGATAGGCTGAGCCGCCGGCGATGATGAGCTTCGGCCGGTGCTCGCGCGCGAGCTTTCTGACCTCGTCGAAATCGATCCGGTGGTCGTCGCGCCGAACACTGTAAGGCACGACCTTGAACCATTTGCCCGAGACATTGGCCGGCGCGCCATGGGTGAGATGGCCGCCGGCGGCAAGATTGAGGCCCATGAACGTATCGCCCGGCTGCAGCAGAGCGAGGAAAACCGCGGCATTGGCCGAGGCGCCCGAATGCGGCTGGACGTTTGCGAACTTGCAGTCGAAAAGCTTGGTAACCCGCTCGATGGCCAGGTTTTCTGCGATATCGACAAACTGGCAGCCGCCATAATAGCGCTTGCCCGGCAGCCCTTCGGCATATTTGTTGGTGAGCACTGAGCCCTGCGCCTCGAGCACGGCGCGGCTCACAATGTTCTCCGATGCGATCAGTTCGATCTCGTCGCGCTGGCGGCCGAGCTCGCGCGCAACGACATCGGCGATTTCCGGATCGCTCTGCGCAAGCGACGCGCCGAAGAAAGCAGACTCGGTGCCGGCGCGCCCGGAAGTCTCTTTTTGCAGCATGACCTTCTCCTGATGTCTCGCGGGCGCGATTACCACATTGTCGCGGGCAGGCCAATGATGGGAGCCGGCCTCATGCGCGTGCGATTGCTTCAGGCTGGATCGGTCGCGCTCTATATTTCTTTGTTTTCTCGCATGATTTTTATACGAAAATTCTGCGATTTTGGCAGATTATGCTTAGCGCGAAGACCTGAGAACGGCTGACGCGTCGGTCGCAGCGCGGGCTGCTCCGGTTGCCCCGTTCGACAGATGGGAATGCCGCGGCGCCGGGCGGCGGATCACCCACGGCTAAGGTCGACGCTCCCTGTCAGGCCGTCGCGCCCGTAGATATCGTCGCGGAACTGCACCACACCGTCGGAGGTCGCCCAGGCGGTAACATAAACCCAATAGAGCGGTACCGGCTTGGAGAGCCGCACGTCCTCACGCGCGCCCGACTTGATGACCTGATCGATCTCCTTGCGCGACCAGCCCTTCGTGTCGGCGAGCAGCCAGTTCACGAGTTCGCGGACATTCTGCACCCGCACGCAGCCGGAGGAATGGAAACGGAAGTCCTCGCCGAACAGGTTTTTCAACGGCGTGTCATGCATATAGACGCCGTCTTTGTTATGGAAATTGATGCGGATCGAGCCGAGCGAATTGAGTTCGCCCGGATCCTGCTTGAACAGATAGTTCACCGCCTCGTTGGAGAACCAGTTGACTTGTTGGGGCGAGAGCTCATCTCCCCTGCGGTCGAAGATGCGGATCCGGTATTTGGTCAGATAATCCGGCTCGGACTGCATTCTCGGGATCAGGTCCTTGCGAACGATCGAGACCGGCACGGTCCAGTACGGGTTGAAATTGATCTCGAAGATGCGGCTGCGGATGTCGGGCGACGGCCGGTCCGGCTTGCCGACGACGGCGATGTGGCGCGAGACCACGACATTGCCCTCGATCGCCTCGAGCTGCGCCGCCGGAATATTGCAGACCACGAAGCGCGGCCCGAGCTTTCCGGTAAGCGCGCGCAGCCGCACGGTATTGGTGCGGAGCTGGGAGAGCCGCACATCGGCCGGCACGTTCAGCGCACGCAGGGTCTGATTGCGGGTAACGCCATCGACCGTCAATCCGTGTCGCGCCTGGAACCGGCGCACTGCCGCCTCGACATAGGAATCGTAAATGTCGCCGGCGCCGGCATTCGGGTCGAGGTCGCCCGACACAGAAAGCCGCTCGCGCAGGATCGGCACATGCGGGTGCCGGTTGCCGAGCCGCAGAGTATTGCCCGCCGGAATCGCCGGCCATCCGCCGCGGGCGACGATCCCCTCATAGCGTCCGATGGCGGTTTCCGTGGTCTGCGCGGTGGACGGATCGAGCGTCGGCAGCGACGCCCTCGGCATGTGAATCGTTCGCGAGGCCGAATCGAACCCCTGTCCGAAATTGCGGCTCTGCGCCTGGTCGATCAGCGCATCGAGCACAGGGTCCCGCGCCGAGGCCGTGCGCGCCAGGCCGACGCTTGCTGCGCCGCCGGCCGCAAGGCCGCCCAAGAAAGAGCGCCGGCTCAACCGGCCGGTCGGACGCTCGGTCTGCCGCTTCACCTCATCGTCCATCCTTGCCGAATCCTGTTTCCTCGGGCCTGCGTCGCGCCGCCTTCAAGGAGGCATCCCTGCACTCCTCGCCGACACGCGAACGAATACATCTGTTCGGCAAGCAGCCCCGCGCACCGCTCCCCGTCGCGATGCAAGCCACCGAATGCAACCGGCTAAGGCCGACGATGGGCGAATTTATGTCAAGAAACGCATAACGCCTGCGGTGCAATCGCATCACATGCGCGCTCAGAATGGCGAGCTAAGCAAAAGAGCGGATGTCCGTGCACACATCACCTACGCTCTAATTCGGTTGTGCAACCGGGAGAGCACTACCATGACGCATGCCAGAATCTTAGGAGTGGTTTCGATTGCGGTCATCGCGGGCGCTTTCTCTTCCGCCAATGCCGATGACTTGGACGCACGGATTGCCGCTCTCGAACGGGAGAATGTGGCGCTGAAGAAGCAACTCCGCATCAGGGAGCTCGAGAAGAAGAATGCGGCCTTGAGGGAGCAGCTCAGATCTACTTCGGCGACAAGACCGAAGGTCGCTGCCCCGGCAAGACCGCGTCCCGCTGCGAAACGAACGGCTGAAAAAGCGGATGGCCTTGCAGCGGTAGCACGCGCGCTAGCTTACGCTCCGTCGGCCAACCCACCCTATCCAACAAAGGACCCCGTGCCGCCAGCTGTCTACCTGCCGACCACCAGTTGGGCGGGGTGGTACTTCGGGGGGCACGGAGGCATGGGATTCGGGAATTGGTCATTAAGCGAAAGTGGCAATGTACGCTTCACATCTACAAATTCAGTATCATTCTTTGTCAATAACTCTGAGGCGAGCTTGAATGCCATCGGCGCAATAGGGGGCATCCAAACCGGGTATCTATGGCAGGTCAATCAGTTCGTCTTCGGGCCTGAGCTCGACATCAGTGTCGGCGAAATCGCAGACCGCGATTCGCAGATTGTGACGCAACGTGGGTCGTTTACCCAACAGAGCTCTCAGCCTACTTCGTCCGTCACCACATTTCTGACTCAAGCTGCATCATCTGTCCGCTGGCTCTCGACACTGAGAGGCAGGATCGGCCTTTTGGCGGACAACTGGTTGTTCTTTGGAACTGGCGGATTGGCGATTGGCGGCGTGGATATTTGGAGCGACAGCCCCGGCTTAGCCAAAAGCCGGTATGCGCTGGGATATGTGGCCGGGGGAGGTTTTCAATACGCCATTGGCCCCCAACTCGCTTTCCGCACTGAGTATCTTCACTACGGATTCCCGGAAACGACCGTCACCATCGACTTCACCGGTGGGTCCACGGGAACGACCACCACATCAAGCACTACCACAAGACTGACGCCCGCCTCGCATGTCATTCGTGCGGGACTGGACGTGCGGCTCAACTGAACGCGATTAGACGAAGGCGCCGTGCCGGCGGCACGGGGCCTTGAGCGCAGTCGCGCTCGTATTCGATCTCAGAGCCGGTAGAGGATCTGGTCGGTCCAGAACCGCTCGAGCCGGTGCAGCGCCTTGTTCAGGGTGGCGAAATCGTCGGCATTGATGCCGCCGACCTGCTCGACCGTGCGCACGTGTTTCTGATACAGACCCTCGATGATGTCGCGCACCGCCTGTCCCTTCTCGGTCAGCTTGATGCGGACCGAGCGGCGATCGACGCGCGAGCGCTGATGGTCGAGGAAGCCCATCTCCACCAGCTTCTTGAGATTGTACGACACGTTCGAGCCGAGATAATAACCGCGGGTGCGCAGTTCGCCCGCGGTCAGCTCCTTGTCGCCGATATTGTAGAGCAGCAGCGCCTGCACCGAATTGATGTCGGCCCGCCCGCGGCGGTCGAACTCATCCTTGATCACGTCGAGTAGACGGCGGTGCAGCCGTTCGACGAGCGTCAGAGACTCCAAATAGAGCGGCCGAATATGCTGCAAACGCATATCGCGCTCGACCGGCTCAGCCGGCCTGACGACTGCTTTCATCATGACGCCCTTTGCATTGTGCTTGGTGGCGGCGAGGCCCTGTTCCCCGCTCTTGTATAAATCCTTAGGCCAAACGCTCTAAAAACGACTTAAACAACACAATAAAAAACCGGTTTATTTCCAGCGGTAAATCAAAGACTAAAGAGAATAGCGCTGAATGTCTTTACTTGTCGTTGACCGCAATTCAGCGCAGCCCCATAAGCGATTGCTATGATCGCACGCGCCTTGCCCCTGTCAGCGCGTGCCGTGTCCTCCCTCGAAAATCGCGCGGGTTCAGAGCTTGGTCACGAAAGCCGCAGGCTTTTCGGACGAGATCAACACGGCACAGATACAGATAGAGAGAGAGAGTGTGTGTGTGTATGTGTATGTGTATGTGACCGATCCAATTGTAGCGATCGCGCTCTCGTTCAATCCTCGCTCTCCGCGAGCAGACTCGCATTGCCGCCGACCGCGGCGGTGTTGACCGTCACGGTCTGCTCCCGGACGAAGCGGCGCAGATAGTTCGGCCCCCCCGCCTTCGGTCCGGTTCCGGACAGGCCGCTGCCGCCGAACGGCTGCGTGCCGACGACCGCGCCGATCATGTTGCGGTTGACATAGACATTGCCGTGGGCAAGGCGATCGACGATGCGCCCGACCGTCGCCTCGATGCGCGAATGGATCCCGAGCGTCAGGGCGTAGCCGCCGGCGGCGAGATCGGCGAGCACCTCGTCGAGCGCCTCGGCGCGATAGCGCACGACGTGCAGGATCGGCCCGAACACCTCCTCCTTGAGATCCCGCACGCGGTCGAGCGCGATGATCGTCGGCGCCACATAGGTCCCGCGCGCCGGCAAAGGCCGTGCATGATCGACACCAAACAGCACGCGCCCGCGCGACTCCATGCCGGCGGTCCAGCGGCCGAGCCTGGCCTTTGCCTCCGCGTCGATCACCGGCCCGACATGGGTCGCGACCTCGCGCGGATCGCCGATCCGCAATTCGCTGGCGGCACCAATGATCATCTCGATGAGCTTGTCCGCGATATCGTCCTGCAGGCACAACACGCGCAGGGCCGAGCAGCGCTGGCCGGCCGAGCGAAAGGCTGATGTGAGGACATCGTCGGTCAACTGCTCCGGCAGCGCGGTCGCATCGGCGATCAGCGCATTGATGCCGCCGGTCTCGGCAATGAAGGGCACGATCGGCCCGTCCTTTGCCGCGAGCGCCTGGTTGATCGCCCGGGCGGTCGCGGTCGAGCCGGTGAAGGCAACGCCCGCAATGCGCGGGTCGCGGATGATGCGATCGCCGATACGGCCGTCGCCGGGCACGAGATGGAGCGCGCTCGCCGGCACGCCGGCCTTGTGAAAGAGCCGCACCGTCGCGGCGGCGATGAACGGCGTCTGCTCGGCGGGCTTTGCGACGACCGCATTGCCGCCGGCAAGGCTTGCCGCGATCTGCCCCGTGAAGATCGCGAGCGGGAAATTCCATGGACTGATGCAGGCGAATACGCCGCGGCCGCGATAATGCAGCACATTGGTCTCGCCGGTCGGGCCCGGCATTGCCTCGCTTACAAGACTGCGGCGCCCCTCGGCGGCATAATAACGACAAAAATCCGTCGCCTCGCGAACTTCCGCGACGCAATCATCGAGGGTCTTGCCGCCTTCGGCCTGCAGCAGCGCAACCAAGCCGCCGCGGTTTGCCTCGATCGAGTCGCCCAAGCAATCGAGCATCGCCGCGCGCTGTTCGACCGGTGTCGCGTTCCACGCCGGAAAGCCGGCTTGCGCGGCCGACATCGCCGCAATGACGATCGCTTCGTCGCCCTCGGTCACCGCGCCGATCGGCGCGCCATCTATCGGCGAGGCAATGGTCCGCGCGCGGCCGGGAAGCTCGATGCCATCGACCAGCGGCGCGGCGGCAACCTGTGGCATGTCAATCTCGGCGAGCAGCGCGTCGAGGCTTGCCGCATGGCCGAACTCGACACCGATCGAATTGCGCCGGGTGCTCCCGTAGAGATCCGGCGGCAACGGAATTTTCGGATGGCGGGCCGCCGCCGCCGAGCCGATCAAGGCGCGCGGGCGATCGAGAATCGATGAAAGCGGCACATCCGGATCGGCGGCGACCGACACGAAGGACGAGTTCGCACCATTCTCCAGCAAGCGCCGCACCAGATAGGCGAGCAGGTCGCGGTGATCGCCGACCGGCGCATAGACGCGGCAGGCCGCGCGCGGCTCTTCCGTGCGCAGCGCCGTGTAGAGCCGTTCGCCCATGCCATGGAGGCGCTGGAACTCGTAGCCGTCGACGCCGCCCGCCGCCTCGATCACGCTTGCGACGGTGAGCGCATTGTGGGTCGCAAATTGCGGGAAGATAAGGGGACGTGCCGCGAGCAGCTTGTGGGCGCACGCCATGAAACAAAGATCGGTCATCGCCTTGCGGGTGAAGACCGGATAGTCGGGAAGGCCGCGTTCCTGCGCGCGCTTGATCTCGGTGTCCCAGTAGGCGCCTTTGACGAGGCGCACCGTGAGGCGCCGGTCGAGCCGGCGTGCGGCATCGATCAGCCAGTCGATGACCTCGGGCGCGCGTTTCTGGTAGCTCTGGACGGCAAGGCCAAAACCGTCCCAGCCGGCGAGCGAGGGATCGACCAGCGCCTGCGCGATGATATCGAGCGACAGTTCGAGCCGGTCGGCCTCCTCGGCGTCAATGGTGAACATCAGGTCATGGGCCTTGGCCTGCTGCGCCAGCGCGACCACGCGGCTGCCGAGCTCGCCCAGCACACGCGCGCGCGATATCGCCTCGAACCGCGGGTGCAGCGCCGACAGCTTGATGGATATGCCCGCACGCGCGGGCAGCGACTCGGCGCCGGCACGCCGTGCGATCGCTTCGATCGCCCCGGCATAAGAGTCGGCATAACGCTGCGCATCCGCCGCGCTGCGCGCGCCCTCCCCCAGCATGTCGAAGGAATAGCGGAACTCCGGATGGGCCGCCGCGCGCTTGAGCCCCTGCTCGATCGTCTCCCCGAGCACGAAATGCGATCCGAGCAGGTACATCGCCTGGCGAATCGCGGTGCGCACCGCCGGGCGGCCCAGGCGTCCGACCAGGCTTTCCAGGATCGAATGCGGCGTGTCCTGCGCGCCCACGATGCGGGCGGACAGACCGAGCGCCCAGGTCGAGGCGGAGACCAGCACGCCGCCGGAGCGTGCCTCGTGGTGGAGAAAATCGCCGGCGAGCAGCCGGTCTTCGATCAGGCGGTCGGCGGTGGCATCGTCCGGAATGCGCAGCAGCGCTTCCGCGAGCACCATCAAAGCGAGCCCTTCCTTGGTCGACAGCGCGTATTCCTGGAAGAACTCCTCGATTCCGCCGATGCCGCCCGAGCGTGCCCGAATGAACGCGACCAGGCGGCCAGCGCGGGCATCGATCCGTGCTTCGGCCAGCGCATCGGGCGGCGGCTCGCCGAGAAAGCGCGCGGCGACCGCATCGTCCGCGCCGGCATAGTCCGCGCGAAACGGTGCTATCGTGCCAGCGTCAAGGCTTACGCGCTCATCGTTCTCCATCATCGCGGCCTCGCGCTAGTGTTCCTTACCTGACGGTCCGACCCCGGACCGTCAGGTAAGGAACACTAGCTAATCCGATGCTTTGTGATGCGGCACCAACACAATGAGACAAGCCCAAGCGTTGGTGCCGCATCACTAGGTGCAGCGATTATCCGCCGCGCCCGCGGGCGGTAAAACCGCCACCGGGATTGGCGCGTTCGCGCAAACCGATGTTGCGTCCTGGGACTGGACCGTCCGGGCCCACCATCAGCCTTGTCGCGCTTGCCGCGCTCGCTCAAGGTTCGCACGTCTGGGTGTGGTGCAGGCATGACGACACACGACTCCCTGCAGCAATCCGCAGCGTCGCCAACCGCAGCAGCAATCCGCAGGATGACTCTAATACTCGGCGCGGCCGACCGATCTCGGCAGTGGTGAATGCGAGGTTGGCTTGAGTGAAATTCAACCATATGGAATATACAGCGGGTGAGGCAGTAATCCGGGACAAATCGTCATGAGCAGGGGCACCGCCGCGGAACGCGCGGATTTTCAGCAGATGGCTCCCCCCATCGGGACCAAGCTGAAACACACGCGGCTGTTGAAGGGACTGACCCTGAAGCAGCTCGCCGACGCCGCCGGCTGTTCGGAATCCCTTTTGTCCAAGATCGAAAACGGCCGCGCCAATCCGTCCCTGCGCATGATCCACCGTATCACCTCGGCCCTGAAGATGACGGTGAGCGAGCTGTTCGCGCAGGAGGACGACCATACCCACGTGGTCGCGCGGGCCGGAAAGCGCCCGATGATCGAGATTGATCAAGTGCGTCGCGGAGACGGTTTGGTCCTGGAGCGCCTCATTCCCTACGCGGAAGGACATCTGCTGCAAGGCAACATCCACCATATCGAGCCCGGCGGCGGCAGCGAGGGAGACCTGGAGCACGAGGGGGAGGACTTCGGCTATGTGCTCGAGGGCGAGATTGAGCTGGTCGTTGCGAGTCGGAAATATCTGCTTCGGGCCGGCGATTC
>JANQIP010000031.1 GCA_028282095.1 Xanthobacteraceae bacterium
CTGCTGAAGGATGAAGACGATCCGAACACGCCGGTCGGGCTCCTGCTCAACGCGTTTACGTTGTACTATGCCGTGCTGCTTGCATTGCTCTCGATTTCCGTCTTTGAGAACTACAATAAGGCTCAAGATGCGGTCGGCAAGGAGACGACCGCACTGATCACGCTCTATCGCGACCTGCGTGGCTATCCGGAGCCGGCCCGTTCCGAGTTGATCGGTCTCCTCCAGGAATATGTGGATGAGGAAGCCGGCACCGGGTGGACCAGTCAGCGTTGGGGTGAGCCTGCGAGCGCGGCCACCAAGCTTGTCAACCAGCTCAACCGCCGGATCATAGCAAGCCGCCCCCAGGGCAGAAACGACGACGATTCACTGCATGCCAATACGCTGGACCGCTTCGACCAGTGGGTGGAAGCGCGCCATGATCGAATCCAGGCCGGCGAAACGCATATCCCCCCAATCCTCTGGTATGTCGTGCTGGTGGGCGCGGCGCTCAATGTCGTCGTCTTGTGGCTGTTCGATCTCGGGCGGCTGACGCATCTGATCGTCAGCGGCGTGCTGATTTCCTTCATCGGGCTGGTGATCTACATGGTCGCCGCGCTCGACCGGCCGTTTCGCGGCCCCAACGGCATCGGCCCCGATTATCTGCTGCACGCCCGCGAGGAGATTCAGAAACCTTGATCATCCTCCCCCGCTTGCGCGTCGCTTGCGCTGCCTGAAAACAGGGATTCGGATCGCGGCGCAGGGCCGCGCACAGGAAGAGCAATCGTGCACCCTAATAGGCGACGACCTCTCCGTCCTCCCAGGCGATCGGCACATCCGTCAGCTTCTTTGCGATCGCCTCACGATTGCTTTGCCGGATTCCTTTGGTGAAGACCTTGATCACCAGCCTGCCGTCTGCAGTCAAACCGATGCCGGTGCCGATGACGCCGGGCTGAGCAAGAAGCCAGGCTTCGTGGCGATCCCGCACAGCCAGCAGCTCTTCTTGCGTATAGTCTTTCATTCCCGTCGCTCCAGACGCCGCAACCATCGCCAAGAAACAGACTATGCCGGAAATACAGATGCCGCGGCTGAGCTTGTAAGAACCCACCTGCGAATCTCCTTACAAGGCGCGATCGCTTCACGCTGAGTCAATCACGCTCTCTTTCTCTATGTTTTGTCAAATAATCTTGTCCGCAAGGTCTGCAACTCTTCGGGATCATGCTTTGTTTCATCGCATGATCTTCTCCAAAAAGTCTGCAACTTTTCGGGATCATGCTCGCCACATTTGGGATCACCTCTCCGCGTTGGGGATTGGTCGGCGAGTATCGAGCAAAACAAGATACGAGCCAGGGATGCGGCGCCAAGCCAACCAGTTCAATCCCCCTCACCCGGATTTTCGCTTCGCTTCGAAATCCGACCTCTCCCCGCTGGGGAGAGGTGAAAAGGAGTGCCTCTGACTGATTTGATATGGCACGTCACCGGTGAGCAACAAACCGCTGGATGCCCAGGCTGCTCATCACCGCGCCGATCGGGTTGGCGAAGGTGATGCTGTTGTCGGTGCGGCCGGCGAACAGTAGCGCGACCGGCTGGCTGGTATTCGCCGTCGCGATCAACGAACCGGAATCGCCGCCGCGGCTGAAGGGACCGCCCGCGCCGCGCACGCCGATCTGATTGCGGAACTGGGCAACGCCTCCAGGAAAGCCGACCGATATGTTGACGCTCAGATCCGTCACCGTTCCCACGGTCGATTGCGTCGTGCGGCCGTTCTTCTTCACCGTCATGCCCAGACGCGGCGCCACCGGCGTCGGGTTAAGCGTGTAAGTCACAAGCCGCGGATCGACGAGAGAAAACGATGTCCAGCCCACGGCCGCGTCAACGAGGTTGGGCCCCGGGAAATTGATCCTGACGAAATTCTCCAGGATCGCGATCCGGTCGCCCGGCACGACTCCTCCGTCGGCGCGGCCCGGCTGGATGATCGGATCGCCAAGCCGCGCATTGTTGGAGTTCGCGATCACGTGGTTGTTGCTCAGCAGGCACAGATGATTGTTCCTTGTCACCACAAGGCACCCCAAGGTGCCCGCCGTGACCTGCGGATGACCGATCGAAACCCCGCATCGGACCGGGCGCGGATACCGGCGATTGTAGAGCTGCGGAACGATGGCACCAACTTCCTCGACATCCACAGGCAGGCCACCGACCGAAGCCGGCGCGGTGCCGAATGTGCTCACCGGCCCGCGCGCCACCTTCTCGGTCACATAGATTTTCAGCGTGAGTTCCGATGTCATAAGCCCGCCGACGACACGAAAACCGATTCCGGTGCCAACGGGCTTTTCTGCACTCATTGTGTAGTCCGCCGCCTCTTCGGCGAAGGAAGCCATCATGGCCTCGCTGCCGCCAAGCCTATGCTCGAGTTCTTCTTGTGCTGCGAACCAATCCTTGTTCAGGGCGACCGTATCGACGGTCTCAGCCGATTCCGTTACCTGAGCCTCGTCCCCGACGGCCGTTTCAGGTGCATTCGGATCGAACTCTATCGGACCAGGCTCGCCGGATCTGCTTCCGGCGGTGGTGTCGCCCAGTTCAATCGGATTCCCTGGCCTTCCTGTTTGCTCGGACACGGCTACGCCCTCTCTGTCGCGGAAAAACGACCAACGCCCTCCAGCAAGAGGCCCTTATACTCTATAGTTGCAATAAAAGATTGACCTATTCTGATGATTGTTTCGGCTGATTGTCCGCAAGAAATTTCAGGTGCGAAAAATGGCGGGGCCCGGCGGTGCCTGCCCGCCGGGCCCCTCATCGATCAGCCGGCCTGTAAGCCGGGTTCTGTAGGGTGCGGCACCAAAGCACCGCACGCGACGGCCATTCCTCTGGGACGCCGGTCGCCTGGCGCCTCGAGCAACCAACCCGGACGGCTGGATCCGAACATCGATCTGGGGGCTTGCGTCCCCGCGCCGTCCCTATTCGGTTTTGCTCCCGGTGGGGTTTGCCGTGCCGTTTCCGTTGCCGGAACCGCGGTGCGCTCTTACCGCACCGTTTCACCCTTGCCGCGTTCAACACATACCCGCCGCGGCGGTTTGATTTCTGTGGCACTGTCCCTGGGGTTGCCCCCGCCGGACCTTATCCGGCACCGTATGTCCGTGGAGCCCGGACTTTCCTCCCCGGCAGCCTTTCGGCCCGCGCCGGAGCGGCCGTCCAGCCGACTGATCTTCTAGGAATGGGATCGACCACGCATGCCGTCAAGGTTCGGCGACCTGGGCGTCGCGCGCCGCGATGAGTGTTTCGAGCGTGCGCAAGGTCGAAAGATCGGCCAGCCCGTCGATCCGTTGGGTACGGAAATGGCGCTGGAAAGCCGTCACCACTGTTGCGGTCGCAGCATCATAGGTGCCGGTCCGCGCAATCCCGTAACCATAGGCGGCGAGCGCCTGCTGCAAGGCCGCGACCTCCTCGCCCGAGTCGCCCGGACCGAGGACCGGGCCGGCAACGATGGGCGCGGGAGGCACCCATAATCCGATTCCCCGCTCGGCGAGCCGCGCCCATGGAAAAAGCTCGCCCGGGTCCTGCTTGCGGCTCGGTGCGACATCGGAATGGCCGAGGACCCGATCGGGGCGGATCGCCCACCGCAGCACGATCTCGCGTGCGAGCGTGATCACCGCGACGATCTGCGGCTCAGGGAAATCGCGATAGCCGAATTCGTGGCCCGGATTGACGATCTCGATACCGATTGAACGCAGATTGATATCGTTGCCGCGCTCCCAGAATGAAGCGCCCGCATGCCAGGCGCGTTCGGCCTCCGGCACGAGCTGGAACACGGTGCCGTCCTCATCGACGAGATAGTGGCACGACACTCTGGCTTCGCGCGCGCATAGCCGGTCGAGTGCGGCCTGCATCGTCGCCATCCCCGTATAGTGCAAGAGCAGGATGTCGGGTGCCGCACCCGCCCGCGGGTTGCGGTTGGGCGAGGGCACGACGCGCAAGACAAGGGATGAATCGGGCTTGAAATCGGACATCGCGTGCATCGGCGGCAGCAAGGTTGCCGCAACAAGGGCTCAACACCCGCTGATGCGCAAGCGAATTTGTTCTCGAATACCCTTTTCGTTCAGTTTGATCCGCATCGGACGACAAACACCGACGGCCCGGACTTGAAATCCGGGCCGTTTCCATGTGCGCAGCGCCGCGCGCCGGGCCGAGATCAGGTACGATGCGGTAGGTCGATCCACTCAGCGCGAGGGAGCGGGAGCATTCGGCATCGTGCCCGAGCCGGCTCCTGTCGTGGCGCTGCTCTCGCCCTTCGAATTGAACGCCGCATGCTGCTCAAGCTCGTCCTTGGTCATCGACAGGTGGAACTGATCCGCGGCGCTCTTGTTCGTCCCGCTATTGGCCGGCACGACCGTGAAAACGGCCATCGGAAGCGCGATCTCCTTCGCCCCAAGGCCGAGGAACCCGCCTACCCCGACGATCAGCGCATCGATTTTGCCGCTCTTGTCGACAAGCATGTCGCTCACCTCGCCGATCCACTCATCGCCTATGCCGACGACATGGGCGCCCATGAGCTGCGATCCGAGCCATTGGTTCGAAGACCGTGACGTGATCGACGCCACGTCCATGTCGGTCCGGCTCATACCGGCGGCGGAACTGCCGGGATCTTGGGCGGGATTTTGCGCGGGATTCTGGGCAGGATCTTGGGCAAGAGCGGTCGAGAGCATCAGGCCGCTCACGGCCGCCGCGGCCATGAGAGTTCGAATCATGTCGAGTGCCTCCTCGATAGATGTACATGAACGCGCAGGGCGCATGCGCGGCCCTACATGCGCTCAACCAGCGCCTGTGCTCTCGGTTCCACCCTGAAGCGTGGCCAGACCTTGCTCGTCGGGCATATCCTGGGTTGAAACCGGCTGTCGCACGACCGTTACGGTGCAGGGCGCCTTGGCGACAACCTGCGAGGAAACGCTCCCGAGATAACGGCGCAGCGGCGCGCTTCCACGGGCACCCAGGACAATATGGTCGACATTGTTGTTGACCGCATAGTCGATGATCGCCGCCGCCGGGTCGGGTGACTCGAACACGTGATAAGTGATGCGGTCGTCTGCGACCGGAAGCGAGCGCGCCCAGTGTTTCAACTCGATCAGGCGCTGGAGATGCGGATTGCGCCCCTGCGCATCCTCCAGCCGATCGAGGGTTATGCGCGAGGTCTTCAGAACATTGACGCAGGCAAGCCGGGCCGACGGTTCCGTCGCCAGGATCCGGCGAAGGGCGATGGCGAGCGCTTCGCGCAGACCCTCGGCATCCGGCGACAGATCGATCGCGCTCATGACGATGGGCGAACGATCGATCAGGCTGGCCGCCGGGCGCGCGCGTATCGGCGGCGCATTGCGATTGGCGAGCCAGCGCATGAACACGGCCACCGTGCCGTCGCGGTAATGCCGCTCGGACCGCGCCGTGAGCAGGACGTCCTCAGGATGTTGGAGGGCAAACCGCAACTGCGCCGCCGTTTCGTAGCGCGCGTCGGGGTTGATCTCCAGGCAACGCAGAATGATCTCCTGCAGCCACGGCGCGATGTCCTTTTTCCACCAGCGCGGGGGGAGCGGATCGCGCCACAGGCGCCGTCGCCATTCGGATTCGCGTTCGGGCTGGCCGAATGGGTATTCGCCGGTCGCCAGCACATAGAGGATCACCCCCAGCCCGAAGATGTCGCTGCGCGGATCGTTGCGCCCGCGCCTGACCTGCTCCGGCGCGACATAGGCGCCGGTGCCGACCGGGCTGTCGAACTCCTCGCCGATCAGATCGGGAAGCTGGAGATTGCGCGAGAGCCCGAAGTCGATCAGCACCACGGTCCCATTGTCGCGCTGGATGATATTGCTCGGCTTGAGATCGAGATGGATGACGTGCTGCTGATGAATGTCGTGCAACGCGTCCGCAACGCGGGCGCCGACGCGCGCGGCCGCTTCGTCAGGCTGCGGTCCCTGGTCGATCCGGTGCATCAGCGATTGCCCGGCGACATGCTCCATGACGATGTAGGGCTGCTCGAAATCGCCGGCGGCGATGAAGCGCGGCACATGCGGTCCGGACAGCCGGGACAGGATCATCTGCTCCTGCTCGAAGCCGACGATGGTCAACGGGTCCTCGCCGCGCCGCAGGAGCGGGATCTTCATGATCAGCGGGAGCGCGATTCCGGTATGCGACACCCGCCAGAAATCGGCCATGCCGCCCGACTCAAGCTGGCGATCGAGACGAAAACCGTCGATCGTATCGCCCGGTACAAGAGAACGGCCGTTCAGCAATCGCGCGATCCTCGATCAGTATCCCTGATACAGGCGATAGCTCAGCCCGATCGGCAGCCCCGCATTGCTGATCTTCTTGGCCGCGCTGTCGACGTCGTAAGGCACGCGCATATAGGTCAGGACGTCGGTCGCCGTATCGAGCACGGCATAACACGCGGCCGGGTTCAGGTCGCGCGGCTGCCCGACCGATCCGATCACCGCGAGCCAGCGCCGGCGCGGCGTCAGCGGTATCTCGACGCGGTCGATCGGGTCGAAACTCGCGAATTTGCCGGTCACCGACATATGGAAAAGGCTCGGCACATGGGTATGGCCGCAGAAGGTCGCGTGCGCTTGCGAGGCCACCAGCGCGCGCGAGGCCGAATAAAGGTCGGTGATATATCCCCATTCGCCGGGTGCGACCGGATTGGCATGGACATAGAGGTAGTTCCCCCGCTGGACGGTGAGCGGAAGCCGACGCAGGAAGTCGTTATGTGCGGGTGAAAGCCTTGATTGTGTCCAGGAGATCGCGGCCGAGGCATCTTCGTTCAGTGACACAGGATCGCCGGCGACTGCCGCATCGTGATTGCCGAGAATGGCAATGGCCCCGCGCTCGACATGCGCCATCACCGAATCGAGCACCCAGCCGGGGTCGGCGCCGTAGCCCACATAGTCCCCGAGGAAAACATACTGCGCGACGCCGTTTCGCTCGGCGTGCTCAAGGCAGGCTTCGAAGGCCTCGCGATTGCCGTGGATGTCGCTAAGTAGCGCTATTCGCATCGTTTCCAGAAGGTTGGACAGAGTCGCCGGGGCGAAAAAGCATCTAAACGAGAAACGCTTCTTTAAGTTTAACCGTCGCTAATCGCAATTCATCTTGTGCTGCGGGACAGGCCGCGATTCTGCGTCCGTTTCTGCGTCCGTTGACGCCCATGTGGACCCATGATATCCCAACCCTGCCCATCTAGAGCAATGCAGGCGGCCTCGGCCTGGTTCTATGGAATGAGAGGGGCATTTTCGGGGTGGCACGCCGGCATTGGCCCGGCGCTAGGTCGTCATGAGCACGAACCGGTTCGTTGCCAACTTCACGTCGCGAGTCGACGCGAAGGGGCGCATGTCGATTCCGGCGACGTTTCGTGCGGTGCTGGCTCGCGATGGGTTCGACGGGCTGTATTGCTATCCGAGCCTCGACCGGCCCGCGATCGATGCCGGGGGCCACGGTCTGCTTGCCGAGGTCGAGCACCTGATTGCGCGATTTGCGCCCTATTCGGACGAACGGGAGGAGTTGCTCGTCGCGCTTTATGGCCGGAGCGAGACGCTCAAGATCGACGGCGAGGGTCGGGTGGTCCTGACGGAAATGCTGAAGACGCATGCCGGGATCGGCGAGGCGGCTACCTTTGTCGGGCTTGGCCAACGGTTCCAAATTTGGGAACCAGAGCGTTTCCGCGTGCACCTGGAAAAGGCCACCGCCACGGTGCGCGCGCTCACGCGGCGGCTCGGTTCCGATCAAGAGGCGCCCGGCGACGGAGTACGGGAATGATGACGGGCCGCGACGCCCGCAAGGGTGTCGCTGGCGGACCGGTTCGTCATATTCCCGTGCTCGCCGCCACGGCAGTCGAGTTCCTCTCAGTTCACAATGACGGACTGTATGTCGACGCGACGTTCGGCGCCGGGGGCTATACCCGCGCGATCCTCGCCGCCGCCGACCAGGTGAAGGTCCTCGGCCTCGACCGCGACCGCCATGCGATTGCTCGCGGCTACAGCCTGGTCGAAACCGCCGGCGGGCGGCTCTCGCTCGTGCAAAGCCGCTTCTCCGTTCTCGATTCCGTTCTCGATTCCGTTCTCCATGAAGTGGCAGGCGGTGTCGGACGGGCCGACGGCGTCGTGTTCGACCTCGGGGTTTCGTCCGACCAGCTCGAGAGCGCCGAGCGCGGCTTTTCCTTTCGTCTCGACGGCCCGCTCGATATGCGGATGGAAAGCGAAGGGCCGAGCGCTGCCGACATCGTGGCCGTCGCCGGCGAACACGACCTTGCCCGGATCATCGCAACGCTTGGCGAGGAGCGTCGTGCCCGCGCCGTTGCCCGCGCGATCGTGCGCGCCCGCGCGGCAGCGCCGATCCGGACCACCGGGGCGCTCGCCGAGATCGTCGCCAAAGTCGTTCGCACAGGTCCCGGCGAGATCCACCCCGCCACCCGCACGTTTCAGGCGTTGCGGCTGTTCGTCAATGACGAACTGGGCGAGCTCGCGCGCGGGCTCTGCGCGGCGGAGCGCGTGCTCAAGCCGGGCGGCCGCCTCGTCGTCGTCTCCTTTCACTCGCTGGAAGACCGCCTGGTCAAGACGTTTCTCGCGGCCCGCAGCGGCCCGCCCGGGGTATCGCGCCACCAGCCGGAGGCGCCTTACCGGCCGGCATATTTCCGCGTGCTGACCAAGCGGCCGGTAACGCCCGGTGCCGACGAGGTCGCCGCCAATCCGCGCGCACGCTCGGCGAAGCTGCGCGCGGCCGAGCGCACCACGGCGCCGGTGGATGACGGCGATCCGCCGGCCATTCCCGCGCTCCCGGCCCTCGACGACGTGCTGCGAGGAGGCTGACATGCGCTTGATCAACTTGTTCGCCGCCGCTGCTTTGGTGCTGGCCGCTGCCCATGTCTACAACATCAAGTTCGCGGCGACCGTCGAGGCTGAAAAGGTCGCCAAGCTGCGCACGGAGATCGCGCGCGAGCGTGACGCCATCGCAGCGCTGCGCGCCGAGGCGGCACAGCTTGAGAATCCCGCGCGCATCCAAGCGCTCGCCGAACGCCATCTTCCGTTGAAGCCGCTTGACCCCGCGCAGATCATCACCGTCGAGGAGATTCCGTTTCCACCCCACGACGGGGCGACACCCGCCTCGGACGATCCCGCCGGCATCCGCATCCGTATCGGTCCCGGCAACATTGCGACCGGCAGCATCGTGCCGTTGCCGCGGCCGAGGTGAGCAATGCACGTGGCCGCCCCCGCCTCCCCTGAAATGGGCATGCCGACGACGACCCCGCACCTGCCCTGGCGCCGACGTATCGCGCAGGTGCTGCTTTACGGCCAAGATGTCGACCGCGCCCGCAAGACCAAAGCGCGCATCGGCCTTGCCGTCGTGGTCTTCGCCATCGTCTACGCCGTGATCGCGGTGCGATTGGTCGGCCTCGCCGCCTCGCCCGAGAGCCATATAGCGCACCACGCCCACACCTCTGATGCGGTCGCCACCGCGCGACCCGATATCCTCGACCGCAACGGCGAGATACTCGCCACCGACGTCAAGGTCCCTTCCCTGTTCGCCGAGCCGCGGCGGATCATCGATGTCGACGAGGCGGTCGAACTGCTCACCGCGGTGATGCCCGATCTCGACACGGTGGAGCTGCGCCAGCGGCTCGGCTCCAAGCGCGGTTTTGCCTGGCTCAAGCGCCAGATCACCGCCGAGCAGCGCGAGCAGGTGCACCGGCTGGGCATTCCCGGCATCGGTTTTCTGCGCGAGAACATGCGCGTCTATCCGAGTGGCCGCGAGATTTCTCACCTCATAGGTCACGTCAATGTCGACAATCAAGGCATTGCCGGAATTGAAAAATGGCTCGACAATCGGGGGCTCGCCGACCTCCATCGCGCCGGATTCGCCGCCGACCGGGAGCAAAAGCCCGTCGAGCTTGCGGTCGACTTGCGGGTGCAGCATGCGCTGCGCGACGAGCTTGCCGCCGCTGCTAAGACATTTTCGGCCAAAGCCGCGGCCGGCGTCGTGCTCGACGTGCGTACAGGCGAGATCATCGCCATGGTCTCGCAGCCGGACTACGACCCGAACAATCCGAGAGAAGCGCTTGATCCCAAACGCATCAACCGGCTGACCACCGGCGTGTTCGAGATGGGCTCGACCTTCAAGGCGATCACCATTGCGATGGCGCTCGACGCCGGCAAGGCAACGCTCAAATCGACCTTCGATGCGCGCGCCCCGCTGCGCTATGGCAGGTTCAGCATCGGCGACTATCACGCCCAGCGGCGCATTCTGACCGTCCCGGAGGTCTTCACCTATTCGTCGAATATCGGCGCGGCCAAGATGGCGCTTGCGGTCGGCGTAAAAGAACACAGGGCCTTCTTGCGCAAGATTGGTCAGCTCGACCGGCTGCGTACCGAATTGCCGGAGAGCGCCGCGCCGTTGGTGCCCGCGCGCTGGAGCGAGATCAACACCGTCACCATCTCGTTCGGACACGGACTGTCGGTTGCGCCGCTGCAGGCATTGATGGGTTTCGGTGCGCTGATGAACGGCGGATCGCTCATCCCGCCGACATTCCTGCGTCGCAGCGAGGACGAAGCGCGCGCCATCGCCAAGCGCGTGCTTAAGCCGCAAACCAGCCTTGCCATGCGCTACCTCATGCGGCTGAACACCGAGGAGGGCAGCGGCTCGAAGGCTGACGTGAAAGGATACTATGTCGGCGGCAAGACGGGCACCGCCGAGAAGGTCGTCGACGGGCGTTACAGCAAGAGCAAACTCCTCACGGATTTCATCGCCGTGCTGCCAGCGGACGCGCCGCGCTACCTCGTGCTGGTGATGCTCGACGAGCCGCAGCCGACCGAGCAGACCCACGGCTTTGCGACGGCGGGCTGGAACGCGGCGCCCACGACGGCCAAGATTATCGCCCGCATTGCACCGATGCTGGGATTGGCGCCGCGGTTCGATCTTCCGCAGGCCGAACGCCTGATCCTCACCAGCGCCAGAAAACGTCGCTGATACAGTGTCGGAACTTGAACGGAGCGTCGCAGTCGCCTGTGCCAAGGCCGCAATTTGACCTGCGAATCGCTTCACACTAGTGATGCGGCACCAACGCTTGAGCTCGTCTCATTGTGTTGGTGCCGCATCACAAAGCATCGGATCAGCTAGCGTTCCTTACCTGACGGTCCGAATCGGACCGTTAGAGTCGGAACACTGCCCCGGTAAATGCTAAAACCGGTGCTGCCGGGGCGCGGCCTCGGTGCCATTACGAGGTCCTGCATGCAGTTGCGTGACCTTCTCGACGTCGATGCACGATGCGACGAGCATCAAGCGTCGCGGTCGATTGCAGGAATTTGCGCCGACAGCCGCGCCGTCAAGCCCGGCTTCCTGTTTGCGGCGGTGCCGGGCGTCAAGGCGGACGGCCTCGATTATGTTGACGCGGCGCTCGCCGCCGGTGCGACCGCGATCATGGCCGAGCGCGCGCCACCCGCGCCGCTTCCCGACTATGTCGCGCTGGTCCTGGTGCCCGGCATTCGGCACGCCCTTGCGATCGCCGCTGCCCGGTTCTTCGCTCGCCAGCCGGCCGTGATCGCGGCGGTGACCGGAACCAGCGGAAAAACCTCGGTCACCTCCTTCACCCGCCAGATCTGGACGGCGCTCGGCCTTCGCGCCGCGGGCATCGGAACGGTGGGCCTCGTGACGCCGACGCAAGAGCGCTACGGCGCGCTCACAACGCCCGACCCGGTCGCGCTGCACGCCACCCTTGCCGAGATCACCGATGCCGGCGTCACTCATCTCGCGCTCGAAGCTTCCTCGCACGGCCTCGATCAGCATCGGCTCGACGGCGTGCGCGTTTCGGTTGCGAGTTTCACCAACATCACCCGCGACCATCTCGACTACCACCAGACTTTCGAGGCCTATCTCAAGGCGAAGCTCATATTGTTCGAGCGGCTGTTGCCGGCGGAGGGTATCGCCGTGATCGATGTCGATCACGAGCACGCCGAGACGGTGCTGGCCGCCGCCAAGGCGCGCACCGAGCGCGTGCTGACGGTCGGCCGCCGCGGCCGCGACATCCGCATCGTCGAAGCCGCGGTCGACGGCTTCTCGCAGACGCTGCAGATCGCACATGCGGGCACCACCTATCGGGTCAGGCTGCCGCTGGTCGGCGATTTCCAGGTGGAGAATGCGATGGTCGCCGCCGGCCAGGCGATCGCGACCGGCTGCGAGCCGGCGGCGGTCTTCAACGAGCTTGAAGGCCTCATCGGCGCCAAAGGCCGGCTCGAACTCACCGGCCACCGCAATGGCGCACCGATCTTCGTCGATTATGCCCATAAGCCGGACGCGCTGGCCAAAGCGATCGAAGCGCTGCGGCCCTATGCGCAAGGCCGCCTGACCGTGGTGTTCGGCTGCGGCGGCGACCGCGACCAGGGGAAGCGCTCGCTGATGGGCGCGATCGCAGCGGACAAAGCCGACCGCGTCATCGTCACCGACGATAATCCGCGCAGCGAGGACCCGGCGGCGATCCGGGCCGCCATTCTCGCGGCGGCGCCCGGCGCGATCGAGATCGCCGACCGGGGCGAGGCGATCCACACCGCAATCGACGAGCTGCGCGACGGCGACGTGCTCCTGGTCGCCGGCAAAGGCCACGAGACCGGCCAGACCATCGCCGGCCGCACCCTGCCCTTCAGCGATCACGACGCCATTGCGATGGCACTGCGAGAGGAGAGCGCATGACGGCGTCCCCGCTCTGGACCGTGGACGACATGGCTGCAGCCATGCGGGCGGAACGCTCCGGCGCCCTGCCTGCAGGCGTTGACGGCCTCTCGATCGACAGCCGCACATTGGCGCCGGGCGATGCGTTCTTCGCCATATCCGGCGAGAAAAATGACGGGCACGATTTTGTCGCCGCCGCGCTCGGCAAGGGTGCGGGCCTTGCGGTCGTCGCCGACGCCAAGCGGCCATTGCTGCCGGCCGATGCGCCGCTGCTCATCGTTCCCGACGTGCTCGAAGCACTGGGCGAGCTTGCCCGCGCCGCCCGCGCGCGCTCGCCGGCACAGATCGTCGCCGTCACGGGTTCGGTCGGCAAGACCTCCACCAAGGAGGCCTTGCTGCTAGCGCTCGGCGCCGATGGCGAGACCCACGCGTCCACGGCCTCTTTCAACAACTATCTCGGCGTGCCGCTGTCGCTTGCGCGCCTGCCGGTAACGGCACGTTACGGCGTGTTCGAAATCGGCATGAACCATGCGGGCGAGATCACGCCATTGACCAAGCTCGTGCGCCCTCATGTTGCGATCATAACGGCGATCGCGCCGGTGCATCTTGAGTTCTTCGACAGCGTCGAGGGGATCGCCGACGCCAAGGCCGAGATCTTTCTCGGCGTGGAGCCGGGCGGGGCCGCGATTCTGAACCGGGACGATGCCTATTTCGGCCGGCTCAAACGGCGGGCGACGCAAGCCGGCATCGATCGTATCGTCTCGTTCGGCGAGCATGCGCGCGCGCAGGCACGCCTGATCAAGGCTGTACTGCATCCGGACGCTTCGACCGTGGAAGCGGCTATACTCGGCGCGACGGTGGATTATAGGATCGGCGCACCCGGCCAGCATCTCGTGTTCAATTCGCTCGCCGTTCTTGCCGCCGCAAGCCTCGTCGGCGCCGATCTCGCGCTCGCCGCCCTTGCCCTCGCCCATCAGAACCCCGCCCCCGGCCGCGGGACGCGGACAATGATCGAGGTCAAGGGAGGCCCCGCGCTGCTGATCGATGAGAGCTATAACGCCAATCCGAACTCGATGCGGGCGGCCTTCGCGCTGCTCGGCCAGAGCCCGCTCGGGACACGCGGACGGCGCATCGCCGTGCTCGGCGACATGCTCGAGCTCGGTCCGACCGGCGCCGACCTGCATCGCGAGCTCGCCGTGCCGATCGGCGAGCATGACATCGATCTCGTCTTCTGCGCCGGCCCGCTGATGGCGGCGCTGTGGGAGGCGCTTCCGGCCAATCGCCGGGGTGCCTATGCCGCGACCGCCGAGGAGCTCGAAGCCGAGGTCACCGGCGCGATCTGTGCGGGCGACGTCGTCATGGTGAAGGGATCGCTCGGCTCGCGCACGGGCACGATCGTCAAGTCGCTGTTGCAGCGCTATGCCTCGCGGCCGGCTTCCGACGGCGTTCCGGCGCGCGCCGCCCTGCCCTGACGGGGCTCTTCGCTTGCCCTTTTTTTGGTCGTAGTTTCTAGCGCATGATCCCGAAAAGTTGGCAGACTTTTCGGACAAGATCATGCGACAAAACAAAGAGAGAGAGCGCGGTTGATTCAAGGCGAAGCGATCGCGCTCTCAAGCATGATCCCCAAAAGTTGGCAGATTTTTCGGACAAGATCATGCGACAAGTAAAGGGAACGACAGTGCGATTGATTCAAGGCGAAGCGATCGCGCTCTCAAGCATGATCCCCAAAAGTTGGCAGACTCTTCGGACAAGATCATGCGACAAACAAAGAGAAAGACGGCGCGGTTGATTCAACCTGAATGAACCGCGCTCCAAGGCGTACCAGTTTCCACTTCGCCTGAAACGAAATAGAGCGTTAAGCCGCGTAGCAACGCGGAGGACCCGATTGACCGATGCTGTATTGGCTCGCTGAACTCTCCGATTTGGTGTCGGTACTGAACGTTTTCCGCTACATCACCTTCCGCGCCGCCGGCGCGATCGTGACCGCGGGGCTGTTCGTGTTCCTGTTCGGCCCGACCATTATCGAGATGTTGCGGTTGAAACAGGGCAAGGGCCAACCGATCCGGACCGACGGCCCGCAGTCCCATCTCGTCACCAAGAAAGGCACGCCCACGATGGGCGGGCTGATGATCCTGAGCGGCTTTGTCGTATCGACGGTGTTGTGGGCCAATCCGGCCAACCCTTATGTCTGGGTCGTTCTTGGCGTCACGCTCGGTTTCGGGTTGATCGGCTTCTACGACGACTATCTTAAGGTGATGAAGCAGACCCATGCCGGCTTTTCCGGCAAGACGCGTCTTGCGCTCGAATGCCTGATTGCGGTCGTCGCCTGCATCGCGCTCGTCAATCTCGGTCGCGAGCCGTTCGCGACGGCGCTCACTTTACCCTTCATCAAAGGTGTGGTGATCGATCTCGGCTGGTTCTTCGTCGTGTTCGGTGCATTCGTGATTGTCGGAGCCGGCAATTCGGTGAACCTGACGGACGGGCTCGACGGGCTGGCGATCGTGCCGGTGATGATCGCGGCGGCGAGCTTTGCCGCGATCTCCTGGGTGGTCGGCAATATCGTGTTTTCCGAGTATCTGCAGCTCAATTACGTCGCCGGGGCGGGCGAACTCACTGTGCTCTGCGCGGCGATCGTCGGGGCCGGGCTCGGCTTTCTCTGGTTCAACGCCCCTCCCGCCTCGGTCTTCATGGGCGACACCGGCTCGCTCGCCCTCGGCGGCATGCTCGGCGCGATCGCGGTCGTCACCAAGCACGAGATCGTCCTCGGCATTATCGGCGGGCTGTTCGTGCTCGAGGCGGTGTCGGTGATCGTGCAGGTCGCCTCGTTCAAGCTCACCGGCAAGCGGGTCTTCCGCATGGCGCCGCTGCACCATCATTTCGAGCAGCTCGGCTGGACCGAGCCGCAGATCGTGATCCGCTTCTGGATCATCTCCGTCGTCCTTGCACTTGCCGGCCTGTCGACGCTGAAGCTGCGATGAGGCGAGCCATGCGAACATGTCGTTGCGCTGGAGACTGTTCCGTAGAGATTGATCAAGAAACCGCTCGTTTCCGCGAAAGCGGGAATCCGGCTTGCTCTCCTTGTCCTGGCACGCCGCTTGCGTTTGCGTGGGGAACAGAGGACCATCCGCATGGTGCCGGCGGAGCACGTCGATGATTCCCATCACGACATTTGCGGGCAAAAAGGTCGCGGTCTTCGGCCTCGGCATATCGGGACTTGCGACCGCGAGCGCACTATTCGCCGGCGGCGCCGACGTCGTGGGCTGGGACGACAGCGAAGAGCGCATCGATTATGCGACCAGCGCCGGCATTCCCACTGCCGATCTGCACGATATCGACTGGTCGCGCATTGCGGCCTTGGTGCTGGCGCCGGGCGTGCCGCTGACCCATCCCGCGCCGCACTGGACCGTGGGCCTTGCCCGTGCTGCCGCGGTCGAGGTGATCGGCGACATCGAGCTGTTCTGTCGCGAGCGCCGGCATCACGCGCCGAACACGCCCTTCGTTGCCGTCACCGGCACCAACGGCAAATCGACCACGACGGCGCTCACCGCCCATATTCTCACCGCGGCCGGTCATGACGTCGAGCTTGGCGGCAATATCGGCACAGCGATTCTCTCGCTCGGCCTGCCGCGCGCCGGCTGCGTGCATGTGATCGAGGTTTCTTCGTTCCAGATCGAGCTTGCGCCGAGCCTCGACCCCTCGGTCGGCATCCTCATCAATGTCAGCGAGGATCACCTCGATCGCCACGGCACGATGGAAGAATATGCGAGCATCAAGGAGCGCCTGGTCGCCGGCGTGCAGGAGAACGGCACCGCGATCCTCGGCGTCGACGACAATTGGAGCCAGGCGGCGGCCGACCGCATCGCGCGCGCGGGCCGGCGCGTCACCCGCGTCTCGATCCGCCGCCCCTTGGTCGACGGGGTCTATGTGGAAGCGGACCGCATCCTGCGCGCCGAGGGCGGCGCGAGCGAAGAGATTGCGCTGATCAGCGGAATCTCCACGCTGCGCGGTGCGCACAATGCACAGAATGCCGCCTGCGCCGCCGCCGCGGCGCTTGCGCTCGGCGTCGCGCCGAAGACCATTCAGGCGGCGCTACGCACCTTCCCCGGTCTCGCCCACCGCATCGAGGAGATCGGGCGTGCCGGCCGCGTTGCCTTTGTGAACGATTCCAAGGCCACCAATGCCGATGCTGCGGCCCGCGCGCTCGCCTGCTTCTCGGACATCTACTGGATCGCCGGCGGACGCCCGAAATCCGACGGGATCGCCCCGCTCAGCGGATTCTTCCCGCGGATCCGCAAGGCCTATCTGATCGGCGAGGCGGCGCTACAGTTTGCCGCGACGCTCGAAGACAGAAGGATTCCCTACGAAATCACCAATACGCTCGACCGCGCCGTCGCGTCCGCGGCTGCCGATGCTGCCGTTTCGCAAGCGAGCGATCCGGTCGTGCTGCTCTCCCCCGCCTGCGCTTCGTTTGATCAGTTCAAGAATTTCGAGGACCGCGGTGAACTGTTCCGCAAGCTGGTGCGCGGCCTGCCCGGGATTCAGACCTGAGCCATGGCGCGCGCCGCAGGCGACCACGACACCGACGGCCGCTGGGATTTCTGGGTCGATCGCGGCGGCACTTTCACCGACGTGATCGGACGCCGCCCGGATGGATCGCTCACCGCCCATAAGCTGCTCTCGGAAAACCCCGAAGCCTATCGCGACGCCGCCGTGCAGGGCATTCGCAACCTGCTCGGCCTTGGCCCAAGCGAGCCGATCCCGCTCGCGCGCATCGGCGCGGTCAAGATGGGGACGACGGTCGCAACCAATGCACTGCTCGAGCGCGCGGGCGAGCGCACGCTGCTGGTGATCACCAGGGGTTTTCGCGACGCGCTGGCGATCGGCTACCAGGCGCGCCCAAAAATCTTCGCGCGCCGGATCGTCAAGCCCGAAATGCTCTACGAGCGCGTCGTCGAGGTGGACGAGCGCGTGCACGCCGATGGCACGGTCGAGCGCGCCCCCGAGCTCGACAGCGTGCGCCGCGACCTTGCGCGCGCGCGCGCCGACGACATCCAGGCGGTCGCGATCGTGTTCATGCATGCCTACCGCTTTCCCGAGCACGAGCGACGGGTGGCTGCGCTCGCCCGCGATCTCGGCTTTGCGCAGGTCTCGGTGAGCCATGAGACCTCGCCTTTAATCAAGCTGGTCGGGCGCGGCGACACGACGGTCGCCGACGCCTATCTCTCGCCGATCCTGCGCCGCTATGTGGCGCAGGTAGCAAAGGAGCTTAAGGGCGAGATCGACCGCGATCATGAAGACATCCGGCTGATGTTCATGATGTCGTCGGGCGGACTCACGGCGGCCGAGCTGTTTCAGGGCAAGGATTCGATCCTGTCGGGGCCGGCTGGCGGGGTGGTCGGCATGGCCGAGTCCGGCTTTGCTGCCGGGTTCGACCGGGTGATCGGCTTCGACATGGGCGGCACCTCGACCGACGTGTCGCATTTCGCCGGCGAGTTTGAGCGTGCCTTCGAGACCGAGGTCGCCGGCGTGCGCATGCGCGCGCCGATGATGCTCATTCATACGGTGGCGGCGGGCGGCGGCTCCATCCTGCATTTCGACGGGGCGCGCCTGCGCGTCGGCCCGGATTCGGCGGGCGCCGATCCCGGCCCGACCTGCTATCGGCGCGGCGGGCCGCTTGCGGTCACCGACGCCAATGTGATGGTCGGCAAGCTCGTCCCTGCATTCTTTCCGAAGATCTTCGGTCCCGACCAGAACCTGCCGCTCGATGCTGCGGCGGTGCGCGAGGCTTTTTCCGCCCTCGCGCTTAGAATCGGAGGCGGGCGCAGCGCGGAAGAGGTCGCGGACGGATTCATCCGGATCGCCGTCGAGAACATGGCGAATGCGATCAAGAAGATTTCCGTGCAGCGCGGCTATGACGTCACCCGCTATGCGCTCAACTGCTTCGGCGGCGCCGGCGGCCAGCACGCCTGTCTTGTCGCCGATGCGCTCGGCATGACGACGGTGTTGATCCATCCGTTCTCCTCGCTGCTGTCGGCCTATGGCATGGGCATGGCGGATATCCGCGCCACCCGCGAGCAGACGGTCGAGCTTGCGTTCGGCGAGGCCGCGCGCGAGGCGATCGCCGCGGCGGGAACGCGGCTCGGCGAAGAGGCGTTCGGCGAGCTGATCGGCCAGGGCGTAGCGCCGGCGGATGTCACTGTGCATGTGCGCGCCCATATTCGCTATGCCGGCACCGACACCGCGCTCGTGGTTCCCGCCTATTCCCTGAGTGCGGAGGCATTTGAGGTCGCGCCGACGAATGCGATCGGCGAGAAGACGGCGCTCGAATTGACATCCCTGGATGAAATGAAATCCGCGTTCGAGGCAGCGCACGCCGCGCGCTTCGGCTTCATCGACGAATCCAAAGGGCTGGTGGTCGAGGCGGTGTCGGTCGAGGCGGTCGGCGGCGGTGCAAGGTTTTCCGATCCGGCACATCCGACCACGCAGGACCCCCTGCCCGCCCCGGCGCAGACGACCCGGTTCTATTCCGGCCGGCGTTGGCACGACGCGGTGATCTTCACCCGCGACCAGCTCCGGCCCGGACAGGCGGTAGCGGGGCCCGCCATCATCATCGAGCCGCACCAGACGGTCGTGATCGAGGACGGCTGGCGCGCCGAGCTCACCGCAAACGACCATCTCGTCTTGCGGCGTGTCGTTGCGCTCGAGCGCCGGCAGGCGATCGGCACCGAGGCCGACCCGGTGATGCTCGAAGTGTTCAACAATCTGTTCATGTCGATCGCCGAGCAGATGGGTGTCGTGCTGCAGAACACCGCCTATTCGGTCAACATCAAGGAGCGGCTCGATTTCTCCTGCGCGATCTTCTCCGCCGAGGGCTCGCTTGTCGCCAACGCCCCGCATGTGCCGGTGCATCTCGGCTCGATGGACCGGGCGGTCGAGACCATCATTCTTGATAACCCGCAAAAAATCGCGCCGGGCGACGTGTTCGCGATCAACGCGCCCTATAATGGCGGCACGCATCTGCCCGATATCACCGTGTGCACACCCGTATTCGATGTGCCGACGCCCATCGCCACGCACGAGCATAGCGCGGCCCCCTCCCCGACCCTCCCCCGCAAGCGGGGGACGGAGCAGCCCGAGCAAGCGGCGGTCGAAAAATCCCAAGACTTGTTCAGCGGGAAGCCCGAAGACGAGGATCACGAAAAGTCTGGAAGAAAACCCCGCATCCTGTTCTGGGTGGCGAGCCGCGGCCATCATGCCGATGTCGGCGGCATCTCGCCCGGCTCGATGACGCCGCGTGCAACGACGATCGATGAGGAAGGCGTCTACATCGACAACTTCAAGCTGGTCGAACGCGGGCGTTTTCGCGAACAGGCGGTCTATGACCTGCTCACCAAGGCGAACTATCCCGCGCGCAATCCGCTGCAGAACGTCAACGACCTTAAAGCGCAGATCGCGGCCAATGAGAAAGGCGCGCAGGAGCTGCGCAAGATCATCGACACCTTCACCCTGCCGGTGGTCGAGGCCTATATGCGCCACGTCCAGGACAACGCCGCAGAAAGTGTGCGGCGGGTGATCGACCGGCTGCGTGACTGCGCCTTCAGCTACGAGATGGACCAGGGCACGGTGATCAAGGTCGCGATCGCGGTCGACAAGGACAGGCGCGAGGCGACCGTCGACTTTTCCGGCACCTCGCCGCAGCAGCCGACCAATTTCAATGCGCCGGAGCCGGTCACGCGCGCGGCCGTGCTCTATGTCTTCCGCGTGATGGTGGACGACGATATCCCGATGAATGCCGGCTGCCTGCGGCCGATCCATATCGTGATCCCGGAGCGCTCGATGCTCGCGCCCGACTATCCCGCCGCGGTGGTGGCGGGCAATGTCGAGACCTCGCAGGCGGTCACCGATACGCTGTTCGGCGCGCTCGGCGCGCTTGCCGCGGCGCAGGGCACGATGAACAACCTCAATTTCGGCAATGCCCGCTATCAGTATTACGAGACGATCTGCTCCGGCTCGCCTGCCGGCGATGGCTTCGACGGCGTCGACGCGGTGCAGACCCATATGACCAATACGCGCCTGACCGACCCCGAAGTGCTCGAACTGCGCTACCCGGTGCTGCTCGAGGATTTCCACATCCGCAAGGGCTCGGGTGGGCGCGGGCGCTGGAAGGGCGGCGACGGCATTCGCCGAACCATTCGTTTTCTCGAACGCATGGAATGCACGATCCTGTCGGGCCATCGCCGCGTGCCGCCGTTCGGGCTTGCCGGCGGCGAGGCAGGCGAAACCGGCGAGAACTGGGTGCGCCGCGCCGACGGCCGCCTGGAAAAACTAGAGGGCTGCGACGACACCGAGCTGGAAGCGGGCGAAGCGATCATCATCCAGCCCCCGACCCCGGGAGGGTACGGGAAGCCTGAAACGTGAGACCTTTGAATGCGATCCCGGCCGCTCCTTGAGCGATACCTGCAATGGGCAATGTCCTCACGCGTTTGACAGCGCAAGGAGTGGACCATCAAGCACTCTAGCCGCAGCCTGGGGGCTGGCCGCTCCCACGCATTGCGCTTCCGGTGTCTCTTGGCTATACGGACCGGAACGAACAATGGGTGACCGGCCTTACCGGCCGGGCGGTGGCATGCGTCCTGCGTGCGCGCCGAAATCAGGGGGCTGTCAGAGAGTTACAATGGCATCGACGTTCGATACGGTCGCCAATATCATCGCCGAGACCTGCGACATTCCGCGCGAGCAGATCAAGCCCGAAAGCCACGCCATCGACGATCTCGGCATCGACAGCCTGGATTTCCTCGACATTGCGTTCGCGATCGACAAGGCCTTCGGCATCAAGCTCCCGATCGAGGAGTGGACCCAGGAGGTCAATGACGGCACGGCCACGACCGAACAGTATTTCGTACTCGGCAATCTGTGCAGCGAGATCGATTCGCTTGTCACCGCCAAGCAGGCCTGATGCGCGTTCATGCGGCTTGAGTATTTCCAGCTCATTGATCGCGTCGAAGGCTTTGATCGCGCACAGCAAACGATCGGGGTCGCGGCGCAGGTTCCGGCGGAAAACAGCATCTTTGAAGGCCATTTTCCCGGCATGCCCTTGATGCCGGGCGTGCTTCTGATCGAGGCGATGGCGCAGTCCTCGGGTTGGCTGCTGATCGGGCTTAACGGTTTCTCGCGCATGCCTTTCCTCGCCGCGATCAAGGAGGCCAAGCTGCGCAGTTTCGTTACCCCGGGCCAGGCGCTCGCGATCTCGGCCGGTCTCGTCCATGAAGGCTCCGGCTATGCCGTGACCAAGGCGGAGATCAAAGTCGAAGGAAAGCCCGTCTGCGGGGCCGAGATCACCTTCCGCGTGGTTCCGTTCCCGAGCGAGGCCTTCCGCGCCAGCATGGAAGAGATGGCGCGAAGAATCGGATTTCCGATGGAGGCGGCCGCCAATGGCTGACACTGCGCGTGAGACTTGGATTACCGGCATCGGCATCATGTCATGCCTCGGCGAAGGCCCCGACGCGCATTGGCGCGGGCTGAACGAATGCAATCCCAACTATGATGCGACGACGTTCACGCCCTATGTCGTGCATCCGATGGCACCGATCAATCTGGACGCGCAGATCCCGAAGAAAGGCGACCAGCGCCAGATGGAGCCGTGGCAGCGCTATGGCACCTATGCCGCGGGGCTCGCGCTCGATTCGGCCGGCGTCAAAGGCAATAAAGAGGTGCTCGACCACATGGACATGATCGTCGCGGCCGGTGGCGGCGAGCGCGATTCGGTGGTCGACGATGCGATCGTGACGGGCCTCCTCAAGACCGACGATAAGGGCCGGTTCCTCAACGAAAGGCTGCTGAGCGACCTGCGCCCCACGCTGTTCCTCGCCCAGCTTTCCAACCTGCTCGCCGGCAGCATCTCGATCGTGCACGGCGTGATCGGCTCCTCGCGCACCTTCATGGGGGAGGAAGCATCAGGGGTGGAAGCGGTACGCATCGCTTATGCCCGCATTGCCGCCGGCCAAAGCGATATCGCCCTTGTCGGCGGCTCGATGAATGCCGAGCGCCGGGACCTTTTGATGGTGTACGGGTTCGGCGGCTATCCCCTCAAGGACGATTTCCGCCCGGTTTGGGAGCGCACGTCCGAAAGCGGTTTTGCCCTCGGCTCGCTTGCTGCCTTTCTGGTGCTCGAAGAGCGCGGCCATGCCGAGCGGCGCGGCGCCAAGCCCTTGGCGCGGCTTGCCACGGTCAAGAGCGAATGGGCCAAGCGCGAGCCCGGCGGAATCGACGCAGCGCTCGGTCGCCTATGGGACGCGTTGCCGGCCGATGCGGCAACGAATGCGGCCGTCATCTCGGGAGCGTCGGGGGCGGCGCCCGCGACCGCCGAGGAGGGCGAGTTCCTTGCGGGCCGTGGGCTGCCCGTGCGCGCGACCGGGTCGCAAATCGGACACGCATTGGAGCCGCAATTCGCCATGAATATTGCGCTCGCGGCGCTCGCGGTCGGGCGCGGCAAGCTGTTTGCGCCGTGCGATGGATCGGGCTTCGAAACGCCTTCGGACGAGGCTCTCGACCGCGCCATTGTCACAGCGGTCGGCCATTTCCGCGGCGAGGGACTTGCTTTGGTCGAGGCGGTCCGCTGATCGGCCAATGAGTGTTCGCCGGCGATGCCTTCGGTTCGCCGCAGAAAATGCGTCCGTCTTAGAGTGCGATGGCTTCAGGTTGAATCAATCGCGCTCAGTTTCTCTTTGTTTTGCCGCATGATCATGCCCGAAAAGTCTGCCGACTTTTCCGGATCATGCTTGAGAGGAGAACCGTCATGGCGCCTGTGCGGGACAAGGCCGGCCGGCCGGTGGTGGTCGTCACCGGCATGGGGATCGTCACCTCGCTCGGAACCGGCATTGAGGAGAACTGGACGAAGCTCGTCGGCGGCCAGTCCGGCATCAGCAGCGTCAAACGCTTTTCGACCGAGGCGATGCGCACGCGGATCGCCGGCTCGATCGATTTTGTCCCGGTCGCGCCGTTCAGCGCGCCGGCCCTGACCGAGCGGCTCGGCGAAATCGCAGGCGAAGAGGCGGTGGCGCAAGCCAGAATCGGCAGCCCGGGCCGCTTTCCGGGGCCGCTGTTCCTCGCCGTTCCGCCGATCGAGGTCGAATGGGACCAACGCACCGAACTCGCGGCCGCGTCCGGCGCCAATGACGAGGTCCATTACGAAGATCTGCTGCGCGCGACCGCGGCAGGCCAGTTCTTCAACCATTACGACCGGTTCGTGTTCGGATCGATCGGGACCCATCTTGCGGAAAAATTCGGCACGCAGGGCATGCCGATCTCGCTCACCACGGCCTGCGCCTCGGGCGCGACTGCGATCCAGCTCGGCGTCGAGGCGATCCGCCGCGGCGAGACCGACGCGGCGCTGTGCATCGCCGCCGACGGCACGGTGAACCCGGAAAACCTCATCCGCTTCTCGCTGCTCTCGGCGCTTTCGACCGCCAATGATCCGCCGGAGGCAGCGGCCAAGCCCTTTGCCAAGAATCGCGACGGCTTCGTCATGGCCGAAGGCGCCGGCGCCGTCGTGCTCGAGAGCTACGAGGCGGCTCGCGCGCGCGGCGCGCCGATCCTCGGCGTCGTCGAGGGTTTTGGCGAGCTCGCCGACTCGTTTCACCGCACCCGCACGAGCCCGGACGGCAGGCCGATCATCGTATGCATGCGCAATGCGATCGCCGATGCCGGCCTCACGCCGGACGACATCGACTACATCAACGCCCACGGCACCGGCACCCCGGAGAACGACAAGATGGAGTGTCTGGGCGTCACCACTGTGTTCGGTGACCGCGCAAAGGAGGTTCCGATCACGTCCAACAAGTCGATGGTCGGCCATACCATCACCGCCGCCGGCGCGGTCGAGGCGATCTTCACGCTGCTGGCATTGATCAACCAACGCTTGCCGCCGACCATCAATTACGAAGTGCCGGACCCGGCGATTCCGCTCGACGTGGTGCCGAACGTCGCCCGTGACGCCAAGCTCCGGCACGCGCTCTCCAACTCCTTCGGGTTTGGCGGCCAGAATGTCAGCGTGGTCGTCGGGCTCGAACCGACGTGATGGCGGCCGCGCCCGACAAGCGGCGTGCACTCGTGACCGGCGGCGGGCGCGGGCTTGGCGCTGCGATCGTGCATGCGCTCGCCGCAGCCGGCCATGACGTGACCTTCACCTACCGGTCGGCCGAAGCCGAGGCCGCAGCCATGCTGCGCGAGCTTACCGAAGCCCGGCCGGGGCAGAGTTTCGCCGCCCATCTGCTCGACCTTGCCGACAAGGCGGCGCTCGAGGACTTTGCGCGCGTGCTGGAAGCCGAGCCGCCCTACTCCGCCTTCATCCACAATGCCGGCCAGAGCTACGACACGCTCGCGATGATGATCGACCAGGCCAAGGCGGAAGCCGCGATGCAGGTCAATTTCTTCTCCTTCACGCGGCTGGCGGGCGCGCTGACGCGGCCAATGATGCGCGCCCGCGACGGCCGCATCGTCGCCATCGGCTCGCTCACGGCGCTACAGGCGAACCAGGGAAACTCGGTCTATTCGGCCTGCAAGGCGGCGCTGCTCGGCTATCTGCGCACGCTTGCGATCGAGACCGCGCGCACCGGCGTTACCGTCAACTACATCGCGCCGGGATTCATCGACACGGCGATGATGGCGCCTTACGAGAAACACCGCGTCCAGATGGAGAGCCAGATTCCCGTCCGCCGCTTCGCCGCCCCGGAAGAAGTGGCGGCCATGGTCGCATTCCTGCTCTCTCCGGGCGCATCCTATGTCACCGGCGCGGTGCTGCCGGTTGACGGCGGCCTTTCCGCGGCGATAGGCATTCACCGCTGATCGGCCTACCTTTCCGCTCCGCCTTGGGAGGAGTTTTTTCCCTGCGCCCCTTGCCTTTCCACAGGCGCGGGGAGTCGTTCGCCGTTCCTTTAACAACAACCGCCGGGCACCGAGAAACAACGTGATGCGTGCGCTTACCCTCGTCGCCGACCGAACGCTCGAACTCGCAGAGCTTGTCGCACCGCCGCCACCCGGAGCGGACGAGGTGCAGGTGCGGGTGAAGGCGGTCGCGCTCAATCACCTCGACCTGTGGGGCTATCGCGGCATGGCCTTTGCCAAGCGCAAATATCCGCTGGCGGTCGGGGTCGAGGCGGCCGGCGAGATCGCCGCAGCGGGCGCGAATGTGAGCGCCTTTGCGCCGGGTGATCGCGTGGTCATGTATGGCGCGCTCACCTGCGGGCATTGCAAGGCCTGTCGCGAGGGTCGCGATAATCTGTGCGAGAACGTTGCCGGGGTGATGGGATTTCATGTCGACGGCTTTGCGCGCGAACTGTTGAATCTGCCGGCGCGCCTTGCCATTGCGGTCCCGGCAGGCGTTTCCTTCCGCGATGCGGCCTGCGCGCCGATCGGCTTTTCGACAGTCGAGCATATGCTGTTCGACAATGCGAAGCTCGAGCCCGGCGAGACGGTCCTCGTCCATGCCGGCGGCTCGGGCATCGGCACCGCCGCGATCAAACTCGCAAAGGCGATCGGCTGCACCGTCATCACCACCGTAGGCGACGACGAGAAGGCCGAAAAGGCCAAAGCCATCGGCGCCGACGAGGCGATCAACTACCGGACCGATCGTTTCGAAGGTGCCGTGCGCAAGCTCACGAAGAAAAAGGGCGTCGACGTCGTGTTCGAGCATGTGGGCGCGGAGACGTTCAACGGCTCGCTGCTATGCCTCAAGCGCGGCGGCCGTCTGGTCACGTGCGGCGCGACCTCGGGGCCGACGACGAGCCTGAACCTGATGCAACTGTTCCAGCAGCAATACCGCATCATCGGTTCGTTCGGCGCGACCATGCGCAACATCGCCGACGCGCTCGCCAAGATGGCGGACGGCATAACGCCCGTCATCGACACCGAAGTGCCGCTCGCCGACTTCGCCCAAGGGCTCGATAAACTGGCGAGCCGGCAGGTGTTCGGCAAGGTCGTCGTGACCCTCTGACCCGGCGATGAGAACGCTTCGTCGCCTGCGCCGGCTTGTGCTCGTCCAGGCCGAGCGTGTCGCCAGCGCCGCGGCGCGGACCGGCACCAAGGCGCTGATCGGGGGGATGCGCCGGTTCGATCGGATCGGCTCGAGCAACGCGGTCGCCGCGCTGATGCGCCGCGTCGGTCCATGGCTTCCGGAGCACAAGATCGGCCGCGCCAATCTTGCCGCCGCCTTTCCGGAGAAATCGCCGGCTGAGATCGAGGCGATCCTCGCCGGCGTGTGGGACAATCTCGGCCGCGTCGCCGTCGAGTTTGCCCATCTCGACCGTTTTACCATCGGCGATCCGCTGAACCTGCCCTTCATCGAATACAGCGCCGAGAATGTTGCGCGCTACAACCACCTGCGCGACGACGGCAAGCCGGCGCTGGTGTTCGCCGCGCATCTCGCCAATTGGGAACTGCCGGCGACCCTCGCCGCTGCCTTCGGCCTCGATACCATCATCCTCTACCGCCGGCCGAATATCGGGGCGATCGCCGATGCGGTGATCGAGATCCGGGCCGGCACGATGGGCACGCTGATGCCGACCGCCTTCGACACGCCGGTCCGGCTGGCGCGTGCGCTCGGCGAGAACCGGCATGTCGCCATGCTGGTCGACCAGCATTTCACCAAGGGCGTCGAAGTCACGTTCTTCGGCCGCAAGTGCCTTGCCAATCCACTGATTGCCCTGTTGGCGCGCCAGGCCGACTGCCCCATTTACGGCAGCCGGATGATCCGTCTGCCGGGCGGACGCTTCCGCGGCGAGATCAGCGAGGCGATTACGCCGGTGCGTGATGCGCAGGGCGAGATCGACGTGCAGGGCACCATGCAGGCGATCACATCCGTCGTCGAATCATGGGTGCACGAATATCCCGATCAGTGGCTGTGGCTGCACCGGCGCTGGCGGTAGTTTCTTGACGGCAATCGGTAGAGTTCGACCTTCCTCTTCCGGCCTTTCCTTCCTTCAGAAATTTTTTCGCAATTTTATTTTTTCTGAAATTACGCTATGCTCTTCTCAGAGTGAAGAGGCTCCCATGTCATCAACGGACCACCGCCTGATATCTGCAGCCGATCAGGCTGCCGTCCTCACCAAGGCGACGCTGCGGGCGGCAACTTTGCTTGGCCTCACCAACAAGGTGCTTGCGGCGATCATCGGCCTATCGGAGGCGACCGTCTCGCGCATGCGCCGCGGAGATTACACGCTCGAGCCAGGACAAAAACCGTTCGAGATCGCCGTCCTGTTCGTTCGCCTTTACCGGTCGCTCGATGCGATCGTGGGCGGCGACGATGCTGTCGCCGGCCGTTGGCTGAAGAACCGGAACACCGCGCTCGATGCGGAGCCGCTCACGCTCATCCAGACCGTGCCCGGGCTGATGAATGTCATCTATTACCTGGACGCCCGCCGCGCTGTCGGCTGACGCGTGCGCACTCAAAGGCAGGTGCTGGCGCTTCGTCGAGGCCCAGCACCACGTTTCCACGCTGAAGCTCGTGGATACGGTCGGCGAGCAAGAAATGCTCGAAGACCTGATCGAGGTCGCCAAACCGCCGGTGCCGCCTGAGTGCCGCGACCTGCATTTTCTGCTCTCGACGCCATTTCGCTATGGCGCGCCCTACCCGACCGGATCGCGGTTCCGGCGGGCGGGAATGACCGAGGGCGTCTTCTACGCCTCCGAGACGGCGCAGACGGCGGCGGCCGAGACCGCGTTCCATCGTTTGCTGTTCTTCGCCGAATCGCCCGACACGCCGTGGCCTGCGAATCCCGCCGAGTACACGGCCTTCTCGGCGCAATACGCAACCGAACTGGCGATCGACCTGACCGAGGGCCAATGTGGCGCCGACAAGCATCTGTGGATGCATGTCAGCGACTACAGTCACTGCCAGGGATTCGCCGATGCCGCGCGCACGGCGAAGATCGAGATCATCCGCTACGCTTCGGTTCGCGATCCCGGACGGGGGATGAATCTTGCGCTGCTATACTGCCGCGCCTTCGCCAAGCGAAAGCCGATCGATCTGCAAACTTGGCGCATGCGCCTTAGCGACGCCGGGGCCCAGGCCATCTGCGAGCACCCGAAACTGCGCATGACATTCGAGCGCACCAGTTTTGCGGCCGATCCTCGTATCGCCCAACTGCGCTGGGTTCGTGGTTAGAGCGTTTTCCGCTCGCGTTATCAATGTTCCGCTCGTTCCCGCGAAAGCGGGAACCCAGTTTTTCAAGAGTTCGCTGGTTCCCCGCTTGCGCGGGGACGAACGCGCGACCTGCCGCAAAGGTCTTCGCCCTGCCGGAAAACACTCAGGTCACGCTGCTGCTCAGGCTTCCACCGGCCACGCCGTCAACGGCCGGTCTTGATGCGCGTCCACAGCCGATTCGTCACCCGCTGGGTTCGTACGTCGCGGGCTTTCATGGTGAAGAGACGCTTCATCGTCGCATCGTCGGGATAGACGCCGCGATCGTTAATGATCTCCGGCTTGATGAATTTCTGGCTCGCAAGATTGCCGTTCGCATAAGATAGGAAATTCGTGTTCTTCGCCGCCACCTCGGGCCGTTGCAGATAATCGATGAATGCATGCGCCTCCGCGACATGCGCTGCATCCTCTGGGATGGCGAGATTGTCGAAGAACATCTGCGCGCCTTCGCGCGGGATGACATAGCCGATATCGACACCGTTATCGGCCTCGCGGGCGCGCTTCTGCGACTGCTTGATATCGCCGGAATAGCCCACCACGAGACAGATTTCTCCGCCGGCGAGCGCATTGAGATATTCGGACGAATGGAATTTGCGCACCGAGGGCCGCACCTTCTCGACCAGAGCGGCAGCCTGTTCGAGGTCCTTGCGGTTGGTCGAGTTCGGATCGAGGCCGAGATAGTGCAACGCGGTCGACAGGATGTCGCTGCCCGAATCAAGCATGTGTACGCCGCATTCCTTGAACTTCGCAAGGTTCTCCGGCTTGAAGACCATGTCCCAACTCGTGATCTCGCCTTCCGGCCCGAGGACTTCCCGTACCTTGTCGACATTGTAGCCGATGCCGATGGTGCCCCACATGTAGTTGACGGAGTGGCGGCTGCCGGGATCGTGGACGTCGACCCGGCTCTCGACATCCGGCCAAAGATTGACGAGGTTCGGCAGCTTCGACTTGTCGAGTGGAAGCAGGACGCCGGCCTTGATCTGGCGCTCAAGAAAGTTCGCGCTCGGCACGATCACGTCATAGCCGGATCGTCCGGCGAGCAGCTTGGTTTCAAGCGTTTCGTTGGAGTCGAAGACGTCGTAGCGGACCTTGATGCCGGTCTCGCGCGTGAAGTCCTCGAGCACCGTCGGATCGATATAGTCCGACCAATTGTAGACATTGACGATCCGCTCCTGCGCCGGCGCTTGCGTCGGGGCCGTGCAGGCGACGCCAAGCGCAAGCAGCGCGGCGAAAAGAACCCTTGCCCGCGGCATGGAGACCGGTTCGCTGCAAGAGATGCGGCCAATAGCGGACAAACCTTGCCTATTCCGGTTCCGCTGACGCCGAATTCGTTCCGATCGTGTTTTCAAGAATTGTCGCATCTGCAGAGCTCCGTTTTCGTTTTCCTCAACAGACTACGGCAGCAAAGAACTGCTCGCTAACGATAGCGGCGGCCACCCCGCCACCGCGCCGCCTCACGCGGCGAAAGAAAGGGATTTTGGTAGCAATAGCCGCCGACGCCCCGTACCGTGGCCAAGCATTGTTTGAGCGAGACGTAAGCGCAGGGCTTTGCGTTCACGCCGGCCTCAAGCCATGCGCACCAGGGATACCCATACGGATAGGCGTTCGCGCGCGGCCCATACGCCACAAGCGCGATCACGACTGTCGCCGCCAATATAATCGTGCGCATCTCGGCCCCCTTGCATTCGTGTTCGAGCATGATCCCGAAAAGTTGCAGACTTCTCGGACAAGATCATGCGCCAAAACAAAAAAGAATGGGAGCGCGATTGAATCAAGGAGAAGCAATCACGCCCAAGGTCGCTTGCCGCGGCTCAGCCGTCTTCGCTTTCGGTCGGCAGTCCCGCCGCCTTCCAGGCGACGATTCCACCGGCGAGATGCGATCGATAAGGCAGCCCCGCCGCTTGCGCAATCTCCGATGCCCGAACCGAGCGGATGCCCGTGGCGCAGGAGAACACGACCTCGCGGCCGTCCGGATCGGGCAGCGCGGCGGGGTCGAACCGAGAGAGCGGGAGCAAAGCAGTACCTGGAATGCGCTCGCGTGCGGTCTCCCGTTCTTCGCGCACATCGACGATCATAACACGACCGGCGGCAAACTCGGCCGCCACTTCCTCCGCGCTGAGATCGCGCACCCGGCCAAAGCCGAAAAGTCGAGACATCCACGGTTCCTTGGAACGGCTTCGCGCAGACCGACGACCCGCGCGGTTCAAGGTTACGGACCAAAGCGCCCGGTGATATAGTGCATTGCGTCCGCGAACGAAGCCCCTCCCCACGCTTAATTTTCCGCAGCGCGTCATTACGCCGTCCCAGGCCAGACCCTCGTCCTGGTCTTATCCGCGCAAAGCGCTATCCGCTCCGCCGTGAACGGAGCGATGCGCGCGGTCAGCCGCGCTGCTGCCAGCGCCCGCGCGCGTCGCATTGCCAATAGGTGGTGGCAAAGCCCTGGGCCTTGGCGGCCCGCCACAAGTCGCGCGCCTCGGCCAGCGCCTCTTCGTCCTCGCCATCGAACAGAACGACGATCCGCTCATAGGCCGGCGCATCCGCGGGCACCGGCGCGCGGTCGATCAGGAATCGCACCGTCGCCCCGTTCGGATTGTCGTCCTGCACGGTGAGCAGAATCGGCTGGTCGGCGTCGCGGCTTTCCCGGAACGTGCCGTGCGGCAGGAAGCTGTCGTCGCGATAGGTCCACAGATGGGCGTCGAGCGCCTCCACCCGCTCCTCCGAGGACGACTGCACGACGACGCGCCAGCCGCGCGCCAGCGACTTTTCCAGAAGCTGCGGCAGCACGCTTTCGAGCGGCCGCCGCTCCAGATGGTAGAACAAGAGTTCGGTCATGCCTCAGGCGGCCCTCACGGTCTTGATCCTGGCAAGGTCCGAGGCGATGGTCTTCTTGGCATGCCAAAGATCGAATGCTTCCTGCATGCGCAGCCACAGCTCCGGGCCGTTTCCGCAGAACTTCCCGATTCGCAGCGCCATCTCGGGCGTAACCGCGGCCCTTCCTGCCAGGATGCGGTGAAGGCTCTGCCGGCTGACGCCGAGAGCCTTCGCGACGTCGCTCACGCTCATCTCGACTGCGGGAAGCACATCATTCTTCAGAATCTCGCCAGGATGGGTCGGTTTGATATCGGGATTTCGCTTCGCGGCGTAGGCCATCGCGTTTCCTCAGTGGTATTGTTCAAGATCGACATCGAAGGCATCGCCATCGCGAAACGCGAAAGTCACGCACCAAGGGCCATTGATGTGAAGTGTGTAGCGCTTGGGTCGAAACCCGCGCAGGGCATGAAAGTCGAAGCCCGGAATGTCCATATCTTTTGCGGATAACGCCCGATCAAGGGCGTCGAGACGACGCATGATCCGCTGCCCGAGCCTTTTGTCGATCTTACGCGACGTTCCTTGCGACCACAGCTCCGCAAGAGCCTTGTTTCTGAACGTCTTGATCACAGTCGTTGTGTAATGCAACGCCTTACACATGTAAAGCGTGACTTGACACTCGCCACACCGCGATACAGAAGATGCTCTGGCATCAGGAAGCCCCTCACGACGCCGCGTCTAAACGAGCGTGCGTCTCGACCTCAGCGATGACCTCGATCGGCACATCGGCCTGAGGATTCTCTCGATCGAAGAACCCTTCCAACTCCAGCAGATCGATTACTGCACTTGGTAGTTTATCGGTTAAAGCCTCCAATGTCGGAGCCTCAACATTGAGGCCGTGGAGGTCACTGTCCTTCACGAACCAGACACGAGCTTCGCGGTCGAAAGCGGCCACCACCTTTACTCTTCTCTCGTTCATGTTTCGCCATCCCAATTCACGACTTTTATCTAAGCGATCATCAACTCATCGGGAAGGTCCTAAAAGCCGGTAGGCCCATAGAGCGGGTGGACACTCGTCGCCGATCAATCGGCCCCACCATCTCGCTCTACCGAAAACCCGAGAGCCATCTATTGCCCGGCCACGATTTCCGGCTATATTTCCGGAAAGAGATCGCTACCATGCCACGCATTCAGAACAAAGCCCTCGCCGCCTACCGGCGCAAGTTGAAGCGGCAAGGAATCATCCGAATCGAATTGCTGGTTCGTAAGGAAGACGCGGGACTGGTGCGCAGCATCGCCCATGCACTTGCTGACCCGGCACGACAAACGCAGGCGCGCGACCTGCTGCGAAAGCGCTTCGGCGGCAGTTCTCATGGAGGGTTGAAGGCACTGCTCGCGGCGGCGCCGCTCGATGGTATTGAACTTTCCCGAGACCGCGATAGCGGGCGGAACGTCGATTTGTGAACTACCTGATCGACACGAACATCATATCGGAGGTTCGCAAGGGCGCGCGCTGTGATCCGAATGTCGCGACTTGGTATGCGACAATTCGCGATGAAGAGCTTTATCTCAGCGTTCTTGTGCTTGGAGAAATACGCAAAGGCATCGAGCGCGCAAGACCTGACGGTGCAGTTCGTGCTCGCGCGCTTGAGGAATGGCTTTCCGTCGTGAGTACGGCTTTTGCCGGGCGCATCCTGCCCATCGACCAGGCCGTCGCGGAAGAGTGGGGACGGATGAGCGCCTTGCGGTCGATTCCGACGATCGACGGACTATTGGCAGCGACAGCAAGGGTCCACGGGATGACGCTTGTTACGCGAAACACGGCAGATGTCGCCGGTCTTGGCGCCGACATTCTCAACCCTTTCGGTCTCGATCACCAATAGCCGCGTCGGTGACGATCAAGCCGCCCCTCACCGCTCATAAAAATCCTCCACGAAGCGGTCGAGCAGGCGCACGCCGAAGCCGGAAGCCCAGCTCCGGTTGATCTCCGATTGCGGCGAACCCATCGCGGTGCCGGCAATGTCGAGATGCGCCCATGGCGTCTTGCCGACGAAGCGCTGGAGGAACTGGGCCGCAGTGATCGCGCCGCCATGGCGGCCGCCCGTATTCTTCATGTCGGCGAATTTCGAATCGATCAGCTTGTCGTATTCGGGCCCGAGCGGCATGCGCCAGACCCGCTCGCCGGTCGCGATGCCCGCCTTGGTGAGCTGCTCCGCGAGCTTGTCGTCATTGGCGAACATGCCGGCGACCTCCTGGCCGAGCGCGACGATGATGGCGCCGGTCAAGGTGGCAAGATCGATCATCAGCTTGGGCTTGAACCGCTGGGCTGTGTAATGCAGCAGGTCGGCAAGCACGAGCCGGCCCTCGGCGTCGGTGTTGATCACCTCGACCGTCTGTTTCGACAAGGTCGTTATGATATCGCCCGGCCGCTGCGCCTTGCCGTCCGGCATGTTCTCAACGAGCCCGATCAGCCCGACGGCATTGACCTTGGCTTTGCGCGCGGCAAGCGCCTGCATCAGGCCGGTGACGCAGGCAGCCCCCGCCATGTCGCCCTTCATGTCCTCCATGCTTTGCGCCGGCTTGATCGAGATGCCACCGGTATCGAAGCAAACGCCCTTGCCGAGAAAGGCGAGCGGCTTGTCGCCCTTGCGTCCGCCGTTCCAGCGCATCACGACGGCCCGACTCTCGTGCACAGAACCCTGGCCGACCGCGAGCAATGCGCCCATGCCGAGCTGGCGCAATTTGCGTGCGTCAAACACCTCGACCGCGACACCGAGGCGGCGCAGCGCGGTGGACCGCCGCGCAAAGGCGTCGGGAAAGAGCACATTGGGCGGTTCGTTGACGAGGTCGCGCGCAAGCACGACCCCATCTGCGAGCGCTGCGCGGGTAGCGAATGCGCGCCGCGCCGCCGCCGGGTCGGCGGTGCCGATGGTTAGCGCGACGGCGTCCGGCCGTTCCTCGTCCTCCTTGCGCTTCGTCTTATAGCGATCGAAGGCATAGGCGCGCAGCCGGGCGCCCAGCGCGAGATCGGCGACGGCATCGGCGTCCATCGCTCCGGCCGGGTATTCGGCCAGCATCGTTATCTCCTTGGCCGCCGCCGGGACCTTGCCGATCGCCGCCCCGCCGAGCGTCAGGGCGTCGGACGGCTTCAAGTCCTTCGGCTTGCCGAGCCCGACGACCACCAGCCGGTCGGCCTTGAGATCGGCCGGTGCGGCAATGTCGAGCGTGGCCGCGAGCTTGCCCTTGAAACGATCGGCCGCCGCGGCCCGCGCCACCAGCGCGGCGGCAGGACCGAGGGCAGCGCGCGTTGCCGCGCCAAGACGGAGCCCGTCGTCGCAAAACACAACCAGAATGCCCGCGCGCGGCGATGCGAAGGGGCCGAATTTGATCCGAAAACGGTCTGTCATCCCTTGTCCTCGCTTCGGCCGCGAATCTGTGGCCGACAGGACACGGTGCCATCAAAAGCGCCCCCTTGGTAGTGACCCGTATCGCCAAGCTTGGCATAGCATTGGTGGGCAGGCTTGGTCATACTGCGTTAACCTTCGCAGGACGCCTGGAGGCGATGCCAAGGGGAACGGCCATTTTGTGGACAGATCAATGGATTAGGCTTTCCGGCTCGAGGGGTGCCGGGCCGACTGAGACAAGGAGACGGGCCAAGAAGCGGGCACAATGGACGGTGGGCGGCGCGATCGGCTCGAATGAGCCGTGGGGGGCGCGTGGAATGTACGGTTTGATCAGCGTTATGGCGGGCCAGACGCGGGGGCCGAACGCCCCTGCGGTATGTTTATTTGTGTTCGCGGGCATGACGCCGGTCTGGCACTCGCCGCGTCGAACGCGACGGCAACGGGGCACGCCGGGCCGATGATTGCTGGACGCCTTTCACGTTATTTCGGCTGGCGCTTCCTGAGCGCGCTGCTTGCTATTTTCTTCGGCGGTTTCGGGCTCGTGGCACTGATCGATTACATCGAGCTGGTGCGTCGAAGCGGAGAATCGGGTGCGTCGGCCCTGGTCACTGCGGCGATTTCGCTCAGTCGCGTGCCGCATATCATGGAAGTGCTGATGCCGTTCGCCGTCCTGATCGGCGCGATGCTGTGCTATCTCAATCTCTCGCGACGGCTCGAACTCGTGATTGCCCGCGCGTCCGGCGTATCGGCCTGGCAGTTCATCACTCCGGCGCTGGTCGTTGCGTTCGTCTTCGGCGTGCTGGCAACGACGGTCTACAATCCGTTCGCGGCGTTCCTCAAGGAGCAGTCGAAGCGGCTCGAAGACCGGTATTTCGGCGGCGGACAGAACACGAATCTGCAAGCCACCGGCAGCGGATTTTGGGTGCGCCAGAAGAGCATCGCCGGCCAGTCGATTATCAATGCAGCAACCAGCAGCGACCAAGGCGCCCGGCTCGGCGGCGTCACCGTGTTCCGCTACGATCGCGACAACCATTTCAGCGAACGCATCGAGGCGAAAACCGCAGTCCTGAACGAAGGATTCTGGCGGCTGATCGAGGTGCGGCGTTATCCGATGAACGCGCCCCCCGCGTTCGTTCCGGAATACGCGCTCAGCACCAATCTGACGCGCGAGCAGGTGCGCGAGAGCTTTGCGACGCCAGACACCGTGTCGTTCTGGGATCTGCCGTTCTACATCGCGATGGCCGACCATGCCGGTCTCGCCGCCGCCGGCTACAAGCTGCAGTATCAGAAACTCCTGTCGCGGCCGGCATTGCTGGCGACGATGGTGCTGGTGGCGGCCGCTTTCAGTCTGCGCTTCTTCCGCTTCGGCGGCGTGCAGAACACGGTCTTGTGCGGCATCGCGGCAGGCTTCCTGCTGTTCGTGCTCTCCAAGGTCACCGACGACCTGAGCAAGGCGGAGCTGATGCATCCGATCGCAGCCGCATGGCTGCCGGTGGGCATCGGGGCGCTGATCGGCCTCGTTCCGCTGCTCTATCAGGAGGACGGGTGACCGTGATCGCGCTCGCCACCTTCCTTGGTCGTCTATGTCGGCGGTGGCAGCCCGCCGGCCTGTCCGTCGTTGCCCTTCTTGCTGCCGCCCTTGCGCTCTGCGTCGACACAAGGCCGGCGCAATCGCAGACGGCGCTGAGCTTCGAAAGCCAGATCAGACCGACCCCGCGGCGGCCCAGTACGCCTGTGACCGGCGATCCGCAGATGCTCGTGCAGGCGACCGAGATCCAATACGACTATCCCAATGAGCGGGTATCGGCCGTCGGCAATGTGCAGATCTACTACAAGGGCTCGACCATCGAGGCCGACAAGATCATTTACGATCAGCGCACCAAGCACCTTCATGCCGAAGGCAATGTGCGGCTGACCAGTCCGGACGGCCAGATCACATACGGCGATCTGATCGATTTGAGCGACGATTTCCGCAACGGTTTCATCGATTCACTGCGGCTTGAGACAGTCGACCAAGTCCGCTTCGCTGCCGCCCGCGGGCGGCGCGCCGAGGGCAATTACACCATCCTCGAGAGCGGCGTCTACACCGCCTGCGAGCCCTGCCGGACCGATCCGCGCAGGCCGCCGCTATGGCAGGTCAAGGCCGCGCGCATCATCCACGAACAGTCGGAGAAGATGGTCTATTTCGAGGATGCGCGCATCGAGTTCTTCGGCGTGCCGCTCGCCTATATGCCGTATTTCGCGACGCCCGATCCGACCGTCAAACGGAAAACCGGCGTGCTGATGCCGCTCGTGACCACGAGCTCGATCTATGGGCTCGGCGTCGAGGTCCCCTATTTTCTCGCGCTCGCGCCGAACTACGACATGACCATCTCGCCGCGCGGCATGTCGGAAGGCGGAGCGTTGGTTCAGACCGAGTGGCGACACCGGCTGGAGGACGGAGCCTACACGATCCGCGCCGCGGGCCTCTATCAGTACGACGAAGACAAGTTCGTCGGCACTGACGGCTTCAAGAAGTTCCGCGGCAGTGTCGAGTCGAGCGGGCGCTTCAACCTGTCGCCGCGCTGGATGTGGGGCTGGGACGGCGTGCTGGTTTCCGATGCCACCTTCTTTGCCGACTACAAGATCCGCTCCCTGCAGTCGAGCGCAATCGAGCTTGCCGATTTCTTCGGACAGACCGAGGGCGTGTCTCAACTCTTTCTCTCAGGCCGCGGCGCTCGCAGCTATTTCGACATCCGCGCCATTCACTATACCGGCTTCACCTCGGCCGACCGGCAGAAGGCGCTCCCGGTCATCCATCCGGTGACGGACTACCAGTACATCTTCGACCAGCCGGTGTTCGGCGGCGAGCTCGGCTATAATGTGAACATCACCAGCCTGTCGCGCGACGCCGCAAGTTTCGATCCGATCAGCGAGGATGCGGTGAACAAGGGGCTTTGTACCTCGGCAAGCGCTGATCCGGCGGTCAAGAACACGACCAACTGCCTGCTGCGCGGGGTCCCCGGCTCTTACTCCCGTTTTTCCGCCGAGACCCATTGGCGCCGACGCTATATCGACTCGTATGGCCAAGTGTTCACGCCTTTCGTATCGCTGCGCGGCGATGCCGCACAGATCAAGGTCGAGGACGACCTGGGCGTGGGAAATTTCATCGACACGGGCGAAACCCTGATCACGCGCTCCATGCCGACGATCGGCATGGAGTATCGCTATCCGTTCATTTCCGTCCATAGCTGGGGCACGCAGACGATCGAGCCGATCGCGCAGATCATTGCCCGTCCGAACGAGACCGGCATCGGCCGAATTCCGAACGAAGATGCACAAAGCTTGGTGTTCGACGACAGCAATCTCTTCAACGTCGACAAGTTTTCCGGCTGGGATCGGGTCGAGGGCGGCGGACGCAGCAATGCCGGTGTCGAATACACCGCCCAGTTCAATGGCGGCGGCTCGGTGAATATGCTGGTCGGCCAATCCTACCATCTCTTCGGTACGAACTCCTTCGCGGTCGGTGACACGACCAATACCGGGCTTGGCAGCGGCCTTGACACGGACGTGTCCGATTACGTTGCCCGTTTCGCCTATTCTCCGACCCGAATCTACAGCGTGATCTCGCGCTACCGGTTCGATGAGCGGAAATTTACGCTCAAGCGTTTCGAGCTCGAGGGTCGCGCGACCGTGGATCGCTGGTGGGTATCATTGGTCTATGGCAATTATGCCGAGCAGCCCGAGCTCGGCTTTCTCGAGCGGCGCGAAGGGCTGCTTGCCCAGGGCTCGATCAAGCTTGATGCGAACTGGGTGTTCTCTGGCGCCGCCCGTTATGACATCGCCAACAAGAACCTGAGCCAAACCCAGGTCGGTGTCGGCTATATCGACGATTGTTTCCTGCTGGGGCTGAATTACGTGACGGACTATACCTACAGCACGAGCCTACCGGAATCCAACCACACGGTGATGCTGCAGTTCGGTCTACGCACGCTCGGAAGCACCACCTCCTCGGGGGTCGGGGCAAACACCATTTCTCCCGGAACCAGTCAATAATTTCGCCGATTTCCTCGGTCAAAAACGGTCGCTGTGGGCGACCTCAAGGACGTGCGCGCGGGCGGTGGTCCGGCTTGACGACGAGCTCGGCCTTCGGCGAAGGTCGGCCAGGAAGATCGCCTAGTGTTCCGGGATGACCGTCCGGGGCCGGACCGTCAGAGTCGGAAAACACTTGCCACCGCGGCACCGTACGCAGGGGCACCGGAAAAATGGAGCGCTTCGAAGTGGATCGTCTCCGCATGAGCAACCTTAAGATTTTCTCGCAGTCGGCTTTGATCGCGTGTGGATTCTTCTTTGCAGTCGCGATTCTGTTGACCGCAGGTCTTGCGCAGCCGGCGGCGGCGCAAACCGTGGTCGCGATCGTGAACGGCGATCCGATCACCGCCTTCGATATCGACCAGCGCACCAAGTTGACTCGGCTGAGCACCCGCAAGACGCCGAAACGCCAAGACGTCTTGGACGAGTTGATCAATGAAAGGCTCAAGATTCACGCCGGCCGTCGTTACAAACTCAGCATACCGGACAAGAATGTCGATTCATCTTACGCCAGTATGGCCAAGCGGATGAATCTCTCGGCAGAACAGCTCACACAGATGCTGAGAAAGGGCGGCGTGCACGCGAAGACGCTCAAGGAACGGATCCGGGCGGATTTGACGTGGCAGCAACTGGTGCGCGGCAAGTATCAGTCCAGTTTTCGGTTTCGCGACAAGGATGTGCTTGCCGCGCTTGACAGCAAGACGGACGGTAAGGAGATGGACAGGGGAATCGACGGCAAGGTGGTCGCCTACGACTATGTCCTGCAGCCGATTCTCTTCATCGTGCCCAAGGGTGCGCCGAAGTCCGCTTTCAATGCGCGCCGGCGGGAAGCCGAGGCCATGCGCAGCCGTTTTCAGAACTGCGAGGAAGGATTGCGTTTTGCTCGCGCCCTGCGGAACGTGATCGTGCGCAACCAGGTCTCGCGCAATTCCTCCGATCTCCCCGCGGCCCTGCGCGACATGCTCAAGAACACCGGCGTCGGCCGTCTGACCACTCCGGAAACCACACCGAACGGCATTCAGGTATTCGCGATTTGCGACAAACGGGAAACCAAGGTCGATGCGCCCGCCATGCGAAAGGCTCGCCAGGAGCTGTTCGCCGAGCAGTTCAAGGTCAAGTCCGACCGCCTGCTCGATGAGATACGGCGCACGTCTTTGATCGAGATGAGATGAACGCCCCGCTTGCGCTCACGCTCGGCGAGCCGGCCGGAATCGGACCCGACATCGCGTTGGCGGCCTGGCTGCGCCGGGGGGAGCTGGATGTGCCCCCGTTCTATCTCCTCGCCGATCCCGCCTTCGTTGCCCGCCGTGCCGATGTGCTCAGGCTCGACGTGCCGCTCTCAACGGTAACGCCGGCGCAAGCATGCCATACTTTCGCGGCCGCGCTGCCGGTCGTCGATCTCGGCCTTTCCATCACCGCCACGCCGGGCGCACCCGATACCACGAGCGCACCCGCCGCCATTTCGGCGATCGATCGGGCTGTCGGCGCGGCGCTCGCCGGCGAAGCATCGGGCATCGTCACCAACCCGATCTCAAAGGCCGTGCTCTATCGTGCCGGCTTCGCCGATCCGGGACATACGGAGTATCTCGCCCGGCTCGCCGCCCGCGCTACCGGACGGGAGGCGATGCCGGTCATGATGATCTGGTCGCCCGAGCTTGCCGTGGTGCCGGTGACGATCCACGTGCCGCTCGCGGCGGTGCCGGGCTTGCTCACGCGCGATCTCATCGTGACGACGGGACGCATCGTCGCCGACGATCTGACCCGCCGATTCGGGCTATCGCGTCCGCGATTGGTGGTCGCCGGACTCAACCCGCATGCCGGCGAGGACGGCGCGATGGGCGCCGAGGAGCTTGACGTCATTGCGCCGGCCGTGGCGGCGCTCGCAGCCGAAGGCGTCGCCATCCGCGGACCGCTCTCGGCCGACACGCTGTTCCATGCCGCCGCCCGCGCCACCTATGACGCCGCGCTGTGCATGTATCACGACCAGGCGCTGATACCGGCCAAGACGCTCGGCTTCGACCACGCCGTCAATGTGACGCTCGGCTTGCCTTTCGTGCGCACCTCGCCCGACCATGGCACCGCGCTCGATCTTGCCGGGACGGGACGCGCCGATCCGTCGAGCCTCATCGCCGCGCTCAAGCTCGCGGCGCGGCTCGCCGCCAATGCCGCGCCGACCGTCGCGGCGGCGGAGTAGAGTCGTTCCGGGCTCGCGCGCCTTCCCTTTCGGGGAAAGGTGATGAATCCATGGTTCTCGACGATCTGCCGCCGCTGCGTGAGGTGATCCGCCGGCATCAGCTCTCGGCGCGCAAATCGCTCGGGCAGAATTTCCTTCTCGATCTCAACCTGACGGCAAGGATCGCCCGTGCCGCCGGCCCGCTCGATGCTGTCACGGTGATCGAGATCGGACCGGGACCGGGCGGGCTCACGCGTGCGCTCCTCGCACAAGGCGCACGGCGGGTGATCGCCGTCGAGCGCGACGCGCGGGCCATCGCCGCGCTCGATGAGATCGGCGCGCGCTTTCCCGGCCGCCTGAGCGTCATTGCCGGCGATGCGCTGGGATTCGATCCGCGCACGCTGGGCGATGTCGAAGGACCGCTGCGGATCGTCGCCAACCTGCCCTACAATATCGCAACGGCCTTGCTCATCGGTTGGCTCTCGGTCGAGCCGTGGCCGCCCTGGTACGACGCGTTGATCCTGATGTTCCAGCGCGAGGTAGCCGAACGCATCGCGGCGCCTGCGGGCACGAAGCAATATGGCCGGCTCTCGGTGCTGGCGCAGTGGCGCACCGTGCCGCAGATCTTGTTCGATATTGCACCCCAGGCTTTCGTGCCGCCGCCCAAGGTGACGTCCTCGCTGGTCCGCCTGGTGCCGCGCGCGGAGCCGCTTCCATGCGCGCGCAGCACGCTCGAAAGGATCACGGAAGCAGCGTTCGGCCAGCGCCGGAAAATGCTGCGCCAGAGCTTGAAATCGCTCGGCTGCGATCCGCTCGCCCTTGTCGCCGAGGCAGGGATCGCGCCGCAAGCGCGGGCTGAGGATATCCCGGTTGCCGGCTTTGTTGCTCTTGCAAATGCGTGGGATCGGTCGCGCCCGGCCGCAACGTCGGATGGCCGACCATAGAACGCGAAACTCACCCTCCCCCGGGGCTACGTTGCCTTCTCCCCGCAGCGGGGAGAAGGTGGCGAGCGGCGCTTGCCGCGAGCCGGATGAGTAACTTCTTCCTTTTCGCATGGGCTGCTGGCCCCTCACCCGCCGCGCTTCGCGCGTCGACCTCTCCCCGCAAGCGGGGAGAGGTGTTATTGCGGCATTAGAGCGCGATTGTTTCGCCTTGAACCAATCGCGCTCTCTTTACCTTGCCCTGTCGCATGATCTTGTCCGAAAAGTCTGCAATTTTTCGGGATCATGCTCTAACATCCCAGTTTCCGGCTCGATCGACGGACCGATTGCTCGCTTTCTCCGTCTCGCTCTGGGAGTCCTGCGATGTATCGCGCTACGGTCGGTACGCGCCAATATGTGTTCCCTGACCTTGCGACGCTCATGGCCAAGGCTTCCCCGCTGCGCAGCGGCGACCAGCTCGCGGGCCTTGCGGCGGAGAGCGGCGAGGAGCGCGTTGCCGCGCAATTTGCGCTGGCCGATCTGCCGCTGACGGCGTTCCTTGAGCAGTCTGTCGTTCCCTACGAGCACGACGCGGTCACACGCCTCATCATCGACACGCATGATCGGGCAGCCTTCGCCCCGATTGCACATCTCACCGTTGGCGGATTCCGTGACTGGCTGTTGGCGGATCACGTGACGGGCGCGAGCCTCGCCGCGCTGGCACCCGGCGTTACACCCGAGATGGCGGCCGCGGTCAGCAAGATCAGCCGCGTCCAGGATCTGATGTTGATCGCCGCGAAATGCGCGGTGGTGACCCGGTTTCGCAATACGATCGGGCTGCCCGGCCGGCTGTCGGTACGGCTGCAGCCCAACCATCCGACGGATGACGCGCACGGGATCGCGGCGAGCATTCTCGACGGCCTGCTGTTGGGTGCGGGCGATGCGGTGATCGGCATCAATCCTGCGACCGACAGCCCCGAGCGCGCGCATGCGCTGTTGTCCATGCTCGAGGATATCCGCAGCAAGCTCGACATCCCGACGCAAAGCTGCGTGCTCGCGCATGTCACGACGGTGCTGGACCTGATCGGCCGGGGCTCACCGGTCGATCTCGTGTTCCAATCGATCGCCGGAACCGAGGCGGCCAATGCGAGCTTCGGGATCGATCTGGCGCTTCTGGAGGAAGCACAGGCGGCGGCGCTGTCGCTCGGCCGCGGCACGGTCGGCGACAATGTGATGTATTTCGAAACCGGCCAGGGCAGCGCGCTGTCGGCGGACGCGCATCACGGCGTCGACCAGCAAACCCTGGAGGCGCGCGCCTATGCGGTTGCGCGCCGGTTCAAGCCGCTTCTGGTCAACACCGTGGTCGGCTTCATCGGACCGGAATATCTGTTCGACGGCAAACAGATCATGCGGGCCGGACTGGAGGACCATTTCTGCGGCAAGCTTTTGGGCGTGCCGATGGGTGTCGATGTCTGCTACACCAACCATGCCGAAGCCGACCAGGACGATGCAGACGCGCTTCTGGCGTTGCTGGTCGCGGCGGGCGTCAACTTTGTGATGGGCGTCCCGGGCGCCGACGATGTCATGCTCGGCTATCAGAGCACCTCGTTCCACGATGCGCTCGCGATGCGCGAGGTCTTTGGCCGCCGTCCGGCGCCGGAGTTCGAGGCCTGGCTGGACCGGCAGGGCCTGATCGATGATGAAAGCCGCATCCGCCCGCACGGCGTGCCGGGCCGCTTCCGTCTCCTCTTGCCGGCATGATCCCATGAGCGACAAGACCGCCAACGCGTCTCCATCCGATCCATCCGGCCGTTCCCCGGTGGGCGCGGAACACGAGGAATTATGGGACAGACTGCGCCGGCTGACCGCGGCGCGCATCGGGCTCAAACGGTCCGGCGCCTCGCTTGCGACCGGCCCGTTGCTCGATTTCCAGCTTGCCCATGCCCGCGCGCGCGATGCCGTGCATGAGCCGCTCGACATCGGACGCCTGACGTCCGAACTCGCTGCGCTCGCCTTGCCGGTTGTCGAGATCGCAAGCGACGCCGAGGACCGCCAGCGCTATCTGATGCGCCCCGACCTCGGCCGCCGCCTGTCGCCCCAAGCGCCGGCCGCGCTGGCGCCGCATGCCGGCGCCTACGATATTGTGTTCGTCGTCGCCGACGGTCTGTCGGCGCGTGCCGTGCAGATGCACGCGCAGCCCGTCCTCGAAGGCGTGCTGCCGGCCTTGCGCGCGGACGGCTGGCGGATTGCGCCGCTTGTCATCGTGCGCCACGGCCGCGTTGCCGTCGGCGACGTCATCGCGCGCGCGCTCGGGGCCGAATGCGTGACAATCCTGATCGGCGAGCGCCCGGGCCTGACCGCGCCCGACAGCATGGGCGCCTATCTGACCTGGCAGCCCGATGCGCAGACGACCGATGCGCAGCGCAACTGCATCTCCAATATCCGCCCCGAAGGCATCGGCTATGCCGAGGCCGCCTTCAAGCTGGCGCATCTTCTGCGCGCCATGCGAATGCAGCGCCGCTCGGGCGTCCAGCTCAAGGACGATTCGGATCGATTGCTGATCGGACAATGATCGCGCGCCGGGCTCTCGGGTCTGCCATCGCGCCGCGCCTTTGTCGATCGTCCGGAATGGGCCCGGCGCGGACGCTATAGACTCCGGATACCTTATTGGGCCTTACTTGGTTCGCAGCGATTCGAAAGGAACGGTATCAAACTCATGCCTACACAGCTCAACCGCATCGCCAAATATACGACGGAACAGGAATTCGAACTGGTCCGCGATATCCTGTCGACCAAGGTGAATCCGCTCCGCACGGCGACTCTGAAGAAACGGATCGGAATACTCCGCCGCCACGCAGACAAGGCACGCGCGCGCGCGATCGCGGAGGCGCGCAAGGGCATGTCGGGAGATCTGTCGAAGCGCAAGGCGGACATCTTCCTGGACGCGCTTCAACGATGCGAGCATTGGCTGCTGGACATCGAGGTGAAGGAAGCACGCGAGCTGCACGAGGCGGCTGCGCGCAAAGCACTTGCCACGAAACGCGGCACTCCAAAGAGCGCGACGCGCCAGCCGGCCACTCGAACGGCTGGAAAGGGCATGGCGCCCAAGCCGAGCACCAAGTCGGTGCCGCGATTGACTGCCGCTCGCATGAAAGGACATGTCCGCGCGACGCAACGCCGACGGCAGGCCAAGCGCGACAGCCGATAGATCGACTCCCAAAATACAGCGCCTCGTCGGCCCTCCCCGACCCGCAAGCGCGGGAGGGAGTCATGTCTTCCCGCGTGATCGCCTGGGGCTCATTTCGGTCACCTCCCCCCATTCAGGGCTAGGTCGGCGAGCGGGCGCAGGCAAGCTTGTGCACGCTTGGCTCCGTGTTCGCCGGGAGGGCGTGTTGATCTATTCGTTCCCGCGAAAGCGGCGAACCAGATGCTCTGCCAGAGGGGATTCCCGCTTTCGCCGGAATGAACGGAATCTGGTGTTCCGATGCTCTGTGATGCGGCGGCAACACGACGAGACGGGCTCAAGCGTTGGTGCCGCATCACTAGCCCGAAGCAACCACTCGGAAAGCGTATAAGAAGCTATTCAAGGAAAGGCAGGGGATCGACATGCAAGCCGGCCATCTTCCATGCATCGCCCTCTTTCCTGAAAACCATGGTGACGCGAGTCGAGACTTTCTGCGGCTTACCGTTGACGTTCGCGTTCTCGCCCTTGCCGTAGGAATACGCGACTGCAAGATCCTCACCGACCGTCGTTCGCATTCCCTCGATGTGGATCGCACCTCCAAGATACAGCGCGGCCTGCCTCTCCCAGTTTGCCAGCACCCGCTGCCACCCTATGTCCTCGCCGCCGTCAGGAGCCATGTAGACGACATCGTCGGCGTGCGACCAGAGTTGTTTCATCGGTGCGAGATCGCCTTCGAACATGGCGTTTAGAGCGGCGACGAACTGCTCTGCTGCCGCCGTGACGGCCCTCTCACTCTCTTTGCTCATGTCGAGTCTCCCAGGGTATGATTCGGAAAAACCGGCAGGCTATTCGGGCAAGGTCATCCGATAGAACAAAGAGAAACAGTGCGCGAACGATTCGATCCCAAAAGGTACTCTAGTCCGTTCGTCCCCGCGAAAGCGGGGAACCAGATGCTCTGCCAGACGGGATTCCCGCTTTCGCGGGAATGAACGGAATCTAGTGTTCCGATGCTCTGTGATGCGGCGGCAACGCGACGAGACTTCAAGCGTTAGCGCCGCATCACCAGCTTTCCCCGTGGTGCAGGGGATCGTGGTCACTTGATCGCTGCGAAATTGGCGTGCGCGGCAACGCGCCACTCGCCGTTGATGCGCTGGAACACGGTCATGCGCGGCGCCAAGGCTTCGACCGTCTTGCCCGCGATGGTCTCGTTGACCTTCAGCTTGTAGCGGGTGACCATGGTGTTGCTGAAGCTCGTGGCGATGAGGTCCTGCATGACCGGCCTTGTTCGCAGGACGGGCAGAGTCCGGCTCAGGTACTCCTTCAGGGTGAAGCCTTGGCCGTTCGACCGCTGGATCTGATAGTCGGGCGAGACCACCGCCCGGATCCGGTTGGCATCTCCGCTCGCCACCGCCTCGAAGAAGCGAACGAGCGCTGTCCCCGCCTGGACCGTCACCTCGTTGACCCCGGTGCCGAGCGCCGCGAACGCAACGAGCTGCCAGTCGCCGTCTTTCTCCCGGAACACGGCAAGACGCGGCAGGCGGGGGACCCCGCGCGCTCCGCCCTCGAACTCGCCGTGATAGGCGATCGTGAACGTCGCGGTCAGGATATCGCCGTCCCGCCGGGCGACAATGTCGTCCACGACATATTCGGTGATCGCTTTCGGGAGCCTGAGATACTCGCTGCGATCGAAGCGCAGCCCGTCGTTTCCGATGATCTGAAAGCCCTCGCTGAGAAAGCCCTGAAGCGCCGTGCTGTTCGGCGCCAGCGCGTCATAGAACCGATCAATCAATTGCCGGGCGAGCTCCGTGTTCTTGTCGGCCGCCGCGCTCGGCACGACCGCCGCAGTGGCCGCGAAAGCAAGAGTAACGAAAGAGAAAATCCAGATCCGAATCCGGGTCATGTTCGCCTCCGCATCTGCGCTTTGTTACCAAAAGTCTCAAATCCGAACGAAACAAGAGCCCGGGTCGTTCCGACGAGCCGGTTGGATCTGCAACCATAGCGCAGCATTGGCCCAGAGGAAACCTAACCGGGACGATCGAGAAAGCCATAGCTCCGTGCTCTATGGCGGATCCGGGTTGACCGAAGGCGCTAGAGCATGATCCCGAAAAGTTGCAGACTTTTCGGACAAGATCATGCGGCAAAACAAAGAGAAATAGAGTGCGATCGATTCAATCTGAATGGATC
>JANQIP010000109.1 GCA_028282095.1 Xanthobacteraceae bacterium
TGCGTGGCCCAAGTCGGGAACACCCGACTTGGGCTGGGGGAGGGGTTGGGGAGCTACTTCAAGAAACTCCGTTCATTCCCGCGAAAGCGGGAAACCAGCATTTTCGGAGCATCCTGGGTCCCCGCTTGCGCGGGGACGAACGGATTAACACCCCCCTCCCGTCTTGCTTCGCTCGCCGACCTCCCCCTTTCAGGGGGAGGTGATAGGACTTGAGCGTGACGCGAAGCTGGATGGGCTTTTGTCGTCGCGCTGCTATTCCTCTTTCAATGCGTGGGCGATCTGATCGGTGATGGGCTTCATCAGATAGGCGAACACGGTTCGATTCCCGGTCGTAATGAAGGCCTCGACCGGCATTCCCGGGACCAGCTTCTGGCCCGAAAGCTTGCCCAGCTCCTCTTTCGGAATTGTCAGCCGCACCTTGTAGAACTGCGTTTGCGCGACCTCGTTGATGGTCAGGTCCGCATCGATGCGCCGAACCCGAGCCTCCAGTCTCGGCGTCGTGCGATGATCAAGGCCCGGAAAACGGATCGTCGCGCTTTGCTCCGCGGATAGTTGATCGATGTCCGACGGCGCGACCTCCGCCTCGACCACGAGGAGGTCGTCTCGCGGAACGAGCTTGAGGATCGTGTCGCCCGGATGAATGACACCGCCGAGCGTGTGCACCGTCATCTGGTGCACAAATCCGGCGCTGGGCGCCCGGATCCGCGATCGATCGAGCTCGTCGTCGACGGCGATCTTCTTGAGTTCGAGTTCGGCGATCTGCGAACTGGCGTCTTCGAGTTCCTTCAGAATCTCGGCGCGATCGTCCTCTTCGATCTGAAGGATCTGCATGCGGCGCTCGCTGATGGCTTCCTTCAGACCGGCGATCTTGGACGTCAGCTCGCTGTGCTCGCCTTCGAGTTTTGTCTTATCGCGTTTGAGGGAGGTGAACCGGTTCATCGTGGCCAGCCGCTTTTCATAGAGCTCCTTGACCCCGGCGAACTCTTCCTCGAGCACATCGAGCTCGAGCCGTTTTGCCTCCTGCTGGGCCCTGAGCCCGCCGATCTGCTGCTCGAGCTGTAGAATCTGGTCCTCAAGCTGTCCCTTGCGCCGCCCCAGGCTGCCGCGCCGTGCGCGCATGAGAAGCGCCTGACGGAGCTCGATGGCCGCGAGATCCCTCGGTTTCTTGCCTTCGGCGCGCGGCGGGAACGTAATGTGCTCCTTGCCGTCCCTTTCCGCAGCAAGGCGCGTGCTTCGCGCCTTGAGCTCCGCGAGTTGGTTGATGATGATCGAGTGCCTCGTCCATGCCGAGGTATCGTCCAGGCGAATGAGCAGGTCGCCGGCGGCAACCTCGTCGCCATCGTTGACCAGTATCTCCTTGACGATGCCGCCCTCGCGATGTTGGACCTGCTTCACCTCGCTTTCGACAACGATCGTTCCCGGCGCGATCACCGCGCCGGCGATCTCGGTCATCACGGCCCAGCCGCCGCCGCCGCCGACCAGCACCACGATGACCGCGGCCGCAGCGATCATGTGAAGGCGAATGCTGCGTGTGAGCGCGTCGTCTCGTGGCAGCGAACGCCGATCACCAATGGACAGATCCTTCATGCCCGCTCCTTGGTGCGCACGGGAACCAGCATATTGCGCATCACCTTGTCCCTCGGGCCGTACCCTGCGGTGCGCCCTTCCTGCAGGCACAGCACCGTGTCGACCGCGCCGATGACGCGCGGGCGATGCGCGACCACGATGACGATCGAACCATGCGCACGCATGGTCAGGATCGCCTTCGCAAGGGCGGCTTCTCCCTCGGCGTCGAGATTCGAGTTCGGCTCGTCCAGCACGAGCAGAAACGGCTTGCCGAACAGCGCGCGGGCAAGCGCGATCCGCTGGCGTTGACCACCCGAGAGCGACATCCCTCCCGGTCCGACCATGGTGTCATAGCCGTCCGGCAGTCCGACGATCAGATCGTGCACGTCGGCAAGCATCGCCGCCTCGATGATTGCCTCCGACGATGCGTGCGGATCGAAACGGGCGATGTTCTGCGCCACCGTTCCGTCGAAGAGCTGCAGATCCTGCGGCAAGTAGCCGATGAATCGGCCGCGCGCTTCGGCGGACCACTGGTCGAGCGTCGCACCATCCAAGCGAATGTCCCCTTTCAACACCGAGGCGCTGCCGATGATCGCTCGCACCAGGGTGGACTTGCCGGCCCCCGACGGCCCCAAAATGGAGATTCCGTCGCCGGCGTGAAGGTCTAGAGAAACCCCGTGAATCACCGGGGAGTGCGTACCGGCGGGACAACAATAAAGCTGCTCGACGACGAGCCGCTTGTTCGGAAGCGGCAGCTCGACGACCAGATCAGGATGCAGGGGCGCCCGCAGCAACGCCTTCAACCGCAGGAAGCTCTCGCGTGCCGAGATAAAGCCGCGCCATTGACCCACCGCCTGTTCGACCGGCGCCAATGCCCGTGAGGTCATGATCGAACAAGCGATCATCACGCCCGGCGAAATTTCGTGGAGGATGGCGAGCCATGCGCCGACGGCCAGGATCGCCGACTGCAGGATGAAGCGGACCGTGCGCGCCGCGGAGGAGAAGAACCCCGACCAATCGGCGGCAAAGTGCTGCCGTTCGAGAAGCGTCGCGTTCTCCGTGTTCCAGTGCTGCCACAGGGCATCCGACATGCCCATGGCGTGAATGGCTTCCGCGTTGCGGCGGCTTTCCTCGACGAACGAGCCGCGACGGCCGCGCAACTGCGCCGCCGCCGCCGAAGGTTTTCGGCACTTGAGTTCGCTGAGGACGACCAGGATGCAGATCAACACCACGCCGGTCAGCGCGACGACTCCGAGCAGCCAATGGAACAGGAACACCAAGCCCAGATAAAACGGCAGCCACGGCATGTCGAAAATCGCGGACGGGCCGCCGCCCGACATGAACCGCGTGAGCGCGTCGAGGTCGTCCACCGGGCGCAGCTTGCCGCCTTTCGCGCCGAACCAATTGGGGATCATCGCCGACAGCGAAAATGTCTGCGCGGAAAGCTGTGCGTCGACCTGTTGTCCGATCCGGAACAGCAAACGTGAGCGCAGCGCCTCCAGCACGCCGAAGAACAGGTAGAGCGCCAGGGCGAAACATCCGAGCGCGACAAGGGTGGGCACCGAGCCGCTGGCGAGCACGCGATCATAGACCTGGAGCATGAACAACGGGCCGGTCAGCGTCAGCAGATTGAGGACAAAGCTGATGGCCCCGACGCCCCACAGCCAACGGCGGAGCGACGACAGAACGGTACCGAGCGGACTGGTTTCCTCGACGTCGTCTCCTCGGGAAAGACGTAAAGCCGGCGCCACAAGGCGGCTGGAGTCGAGACGCGCACGCAACTCTCTACACCCACAGTTTGGTATAATCGCTACGCTAGAAGCAGTAAGGGGTGCGATTAACGCCTTAGTATTTTTGCAAATGCGTCTTTTTCAAGTTGGGAATCGTTCTTTCCTTAAATTAGCTTACCAAGCTTAACATGAACATCTTTTTGCTTGGTTTTGTGTTTTGCATGATCGACGCGTCTGTTCGTTGCGGGCGTTCCTCGAGTAAAGGATGTAAGATCATGGAAGGCAGTTTTGGCAATTTCCTCTCTGCGCTGCTGGCATTTGAGTCGGGGTGGGACAGGGAGCGCTACAGCACCGGCGAGATCGCCGATTGGCAGCTCGACCAATGGGCAGGCGGTTCGGTCGAGACGTTCTTTCCCGAGTATGCAAGCTGGGGTGATCTCACCGACGCCGAATGGGAAACCATGGCGTATAGGTCGATGAACACCTTCGGGTTCGTCGGTTACCAGTTCGGTGAAGCGCTGCTGATCGATCTCGGCTACTATGACGACGACTTCTACTACGGAAACGGCGCCGCGACGAATACCTGGGACGGAACCTGGACCGGCAAGAACGGCGTCGATTCGCTCGAAGCGTTCATGACCAAGGAAGCGCAGGACGTTACCATCCAAGAGGCTTTCGGGTTCAACCTGCAGACCATCGAAACAGGTTTGGCCGCCGCCGGCAAAAGCCTCGACGACTATATCGGCACCACGATCAACGGCGTCGACGTGACGCTCACCGGCGTTCTGGCCTCGGCGCATTTGCGCGGCGCGCCGGCGGTGGTCGACCTCATGCTGTACGGCACGCTGAGCAACGATGAGTTCGGCACCTCCATTCTGCAATACATGGAGCAGTTCGGCGGCTTCGAATCGCCGACGGTCGCCGAGATGATCGACTATTTCGAAGATCGCCTGACGGGCGACGAGGGGCTAGGCACCCCGGGCAACCCGGTGCCGGGCAGCGATGGCGGCACCGCCGGCGTGACCGCGGAAACCGCCGATGTCGTTGTCGACTGGGCTTGGGGCACCAACGAAGTGGTGACGGATTTCGATCCGGCCACGGACACGGTTTATGTCGGCTGGTTCGACAGCAGCCATATCGACGTCACCGAAAGCGGCGGCAATGTCGTCTTCTCCGTGCCGTCGAACAACCAAACGCTGACGCTGCAGGGCGTTTCCCTGGCGGAGCTGAGTGCGGCCAACTTCACCATCAAGGACGCCAGCGCGGCGCAGGAGATCCTGGCCTTGCTCGGTGGCGATGGGTCCGGCAGTGGCGATGGCTCGGGTGACCAGGGCGGCGACGATCCCGGCACCGGCGGTGGTGCCGATGACCCGGATCCGGACCCGACCGAGCCCGAAACCAATTACGGCAACGGCGCCGCGGATGTAACCGCGGCAACGGCAACGGTCGCCATCGACTGGGCCTGGGGCACCAACGACGTGGTGACGGACTTCGATCCGGCGACCGACACGATTTACGTCGGCTGGTTCGACAGCAGCCATATCGACGTCACCGAAAGCGGCGGCAATGTCGTCTTCTCGATCCCCTCGAACAACCAGACCACGACGCTGCAAGGCGTGTCCCTGTCCGAACTGAGCGAAGACAACTTCACGATCAAGGACGCGTCCGCGGCGCAGGAGATTCTCGCCCTCACCGGCCAGACCGGCGGCGCCCCTCCCGATGGCGGCACCCCTCCCGATGGCGGCACCGGCGACCCGCCATCGGATCCCGCCGTCGGCGACGGCACGCGCGATACCGTTCAGATGACCTGGAACTGGGGCGTCACGGAAATCGTGTCGGATTTCGCGCCATCCGAAGATGTTCTCGATTTCGGTGCGCTGTCGGCCAAGAACGTCGCCTTGTCGGAAGTCGACGGCAGTCTGCATATCGAGGTGCTTGGAAATGGCGGCCACACCTACGTGATCGAGAATGTACTGGCGGAGGATCTCACGCTTGAGAATCTGTCCGCGCCGACCTGGAACGATGCGGTCCTTGAAGATCCTGACGGGGTAATCGACCAGCTCATCTCCTTGGGTAACGACCAAATCGCATAACCTTTCCGGCTCCGAAACAGACCGTGGACGCGAAACAAAGATCAACGTTTCGCGTCCGCGGCCGGTCGTCACTGCCTTTGCGCCCGGCGAGCGATCAGTGGGGAGTCGAGTCGGAAAGCGTGTTGATGACGATCACGCCGCTGACAATCAGCGCAATTCCGACCATTGCCGGAATGTCGAGGGTTTGGCGAAAAACAACGACACCGATGACCGACACCAAGATAATGCCGACACCCGCCCAGATTGCGTAAGCAATGCCGAGCGGGAGCACGCGAAGGCAAAGGGACAGAAAGAACAGCGAGGTGACAAAGGCGGCAATCGCGATCGCGGCTGGCCCGATCCGCGTGAACCCATCAGATTGTTTCAGCGCGGAGCTCCCCGCGACCTCCGCGAGTATTGCAATCGATAGATAAATCCAATGCATGCCGATCCCCAATCCCAAGACGTCGTTCGATCGTAGTCGCGACGTCGTTCGCAAGCGCATGATCCCGAGAAGTTGGCAGACTTTTCGGATAAGATCACGCACAAGACAAAGAGAAACCAGTGCGATCGATTCAATCTGAGTGGATCGCGCTCTGGTGGCGGTTTCACGAAAAAGATGCTCGATCTCACGGTGTGCCGAGTGAGGATCGGACAAGGTCGATAGGCCGGCCACTGTGGTTCGGCCTTACCCGACGAGATTTGCGAAGGGTGGCCGAGCGATCGAAGGCGCGCGTCTTGAGAGCGTGTATATGGGAAACGGTATCGTGGTCGAATCTCCCTTCCGCCACATGGAGCGCAGCGAGCGCTCCAGAGACATGCAGCGGTCACCGAGGGAACCAGGTGGGGAGATATCCCGGCTTCAAAGCGAGCGCGCGGCGAATGAACGAGCACTTGGGTAGGAAGAAGAAATGCGCAGTGAAAAAGAGAAAATGCTGGCCGGCGATCTTTATGATCCCGGTGATCCGGAACTCTGCGCCGATCGATCAAGAGCGCAACGGTTCATGCGGATCTACAACCAGACAATCGTCGATGACAGCCATATCCGCGCCGCGCTGTTGAAGGCGCATTTCGGCAGCATCGGCGAGCGATGTGCCATTCGATCGCCTATCTATATCGACTATGGTTACAACATCTTCGTCGGCGATCGCGTATTCATGAACTACAATTGCGTTTTGCTGGATGTATGTGCGATCAGGATCGGCTCTGATTGTCAGATCGGTCCAGGCGTACAGATTTATGCGGCCGACCATCCAAGAGAAGCCGATCAGCGCACCGCCGGCCTCGAGTTGGGCAAAGATGTCTGTATTGGCAACAACGTTTGGATCGGCGGCCAAGCGATCATCCTTCCCGGCGTCAATATCGGTGACCACGCCATTATCGGCGCCGGCGCCATCGTTACCCGTGACGTTCCGGGAAACGCGACCGTTGTCGGAAGACCTGCGAAGGTCGTAAGAGAATGAACATTCAGGTTCTGTCGTATCGGAGGCTGGTCGTTGTTTTCAATCACCGGGAGGCGCGACGATTTTGTTCTATTGCTCGGTCTCGTCGCCGAAGGCCGCCATCACTTCGGCGCCGGTCATGCGGGTCCGCTCACCGGCGAATGCATAGTATGCCGGCTTGTCGTCGATGAAGATCTCCTTGGTGAAAGGCATGTCCTCGGGATCGCCGATCAGCGCCGCTGGCACGGAGTGAAATCTGCCGTCGACGCTGCGCCAAAGGACGGACGAGCCGCAAGTCTTGCAGAACACCCGCTCGCCCCAGTCCGACGACCGATAGATGCCGAGTGCGGCTTCATCGTCGAAGCTCAGCGGCCCGTCTGCCATGACGCTGAGCGCCGGCCCGCCGCCCCAGCGGCGGCACATGCTGCAGTGACAGCAGTCGATCTCCTTTTTTGAGATTTTTGCCGAAAACTGCACCGCGCCGCACAGGCAGCGTCCCCGAAATGTCGTCATAGCAATCTCCAATCTTGCATGCGCCGCTCGCCGATAAGTACGACAGGCTAGTGTTCCGATGCTTTGTGATGCGGCACCAACACAATGAGACGAGTCCAGGCGTTGGTGCCGCATCACTCGGCAAATCTATTATACGCTTTCCGAGTGATTGCTTCGGGTTCAAGTCCTATCACCTCCCCCTGAAAGGGGGAGGTCGGCGAGCAAAGCTCGCCGGGAGCGGGTCCACAGGACGGCCTCTGTCGCGGATGAAGTTGACCCCTCCCAACCCTCCCCCGCAAGCGGGTCGCAAGCGGGGGAGGGAGTAAGCGCCTCAAGCCACAGCATGGTTCATCACCGAACTAATCAGCCGGAAATAGTATTACTGGCGTCGAACCCCGCGGCGAGCATGCCGAACGCGTTTGCCCGTCGCGAAGAACCCGTGACGCGTGTGGCCTTGTTTTGAGCGGTCTTTGTTGCAGCGACAAGATCAGGCCGGACCCCGTCCCATGTGGAGGCTCAGCCGATGCCGAAGGGCGATGTCCTGTGGTGCGACCTGTCGACATTTCATGGAGTGGTTCCGCCCGGCGCACCTCGCCTCGCGTGCAATCGCCGGGTCGCACGACGTGGCCGGGATCCGTGCTGCGACCCACGAGGAGGTTCACAACAAGCTCGGCCTTGTTCTCGTTCGCCGCCATCGCAGCAGAAAATCGAACATTGGTTGCTGCCGACTGCGACAAGCATACGCAGTCGCCCGGTTCGTTGTCCCATCCCCTCGCTGAGCAGTCCGCGACTTCATCGCGCGGGCCCAGCACTTGACGCCCCAGGGTCTGGACCATACCCGCAGCGTCAGCGAGCAATAGAGCCAAGTGGGGGAGAATAGCGCGATGGACTTGCTGCTGGATTTTTTGACGCGTTTCGTCACCCAGCTTCAGTCGCCCGCGCTCGCATTTCTGATCGGAGGCATGGTGATCGCCGCCTTCGGCAGCAAGCTGGAAATCCCCGACGCCATCTACAAGTTCGCCGTGTTCATGCTGTTGATGCGCATCGGCATCAAAGGCGGGATGGAAATCCGCGAGGCTGATCTCGGCGACATCCTGCTTCCCGCCGCCTTCGCGACGGTTCTGGGCTGCGGCATTGTGCTTCTAGGCCGCGTAACCCTTGCGGTTCTCCCCGGCGTCAAGACCGAAGATGCCATCGCTACGGCCGGGCTGTTCGGCGCGGTCAGCGCTTCGACCCTGGCGGCGGCGATGGTGATCCTGGAGCAGGACGGCATCACTTATGAGGCCTGGGTACCCGCGCTCTATCCCTTCATGGACATCCCCGCATTGATCCTGGCGATCGTGCTCGCGAATGTCTACCTGACCAAGCGCAAGCGCGGGTCGGACGTGAGGGTGCGGATCTGGCCCATCGTCACGGAGAGCCTGCGCGGGTCGGCCCTGTCGGCGCTCCTTCTGGGCTTGGCGCTCGGGCTTCTGACGCGGCCTGACCAGATATTCGAGCAGTTCTACGATCCCCTGTTCCGCGGTCTGTTATCGATTCTCATGCTGATCATGGGGATCGAGGCGTATACCCGCCTCAACGAGCTGCGCCGTGTGGCGCATTGGTACGCAATCTACGCCGCGCTGGCTCCGCTGGTGCACGGGCTCGTCGCCTTCGGCCTCGGCTATATCGCGCATCTGGCCACAGGATTCAGCCCTGGCGGCGTGATCCTTCTGGCGGTGCTTGCGGGCTCCAGCTCGGACATCTCGGGCCCGCCGACGCTGCGCGCGGCCATCCCTACGGCCAACCCCTCCGCTTACATCGGAGCCTCGACCAGCATCGGTACGCCCGTGGCCATCGCCATCGGCATCCCGCTCTTTGTCGCCTTGGGCCAGATGGTGTTCGGCATCTGAGCCCGGCCTGAACGGGCAGCTCGGGGCCGTCTCGGCCGTGCGCATGGTGCCAAAAAATTGCGGACTTTGCGGACGGGATCATGCGAGGAAAAAAGCGCACGATCGTGCAAAGTTGCAGACTGTTCGGAAAACGAGAACCGCGTGCGATCGGTTCAAGCTCAAGCAATCGCTCTAAAGCATCTTCAGGCGAAGTGGGAACCGGTTCGCCGCAGAAGATGCGACCGCTAATCAGGTCGCATGATCCCGAAAAACTGGCAGATCGAAAAGACCTGTAGGGTGGGCATGCGAAGCATGCCCACCAATTCGTGTTCGGCGGCCTTGGCCGCGTGGGGA
>JANQIP010000133.1 GCA_028282095.1 Xanthobacteraceae bacterium
CGTCTCATTGTGTTGGTGCCGCATCACAAAGCATCGAATTAGCTAGAGCATGATCCCGAAAAGTTGCAGACTTTTCGGACAAGATCATGCGGCAAAACAAAGAGAAACAGAGTGCGATCGATTCAATGTGAATGGATCGCGCTCCAGTGTTCCTTACCTGACGGTCCGGGTCGGACCGTCAGAGTCGGAACATAGGACGGCGCGGGAGACGTTCGAATGAACCGATGTCGGATCTCGAGGATCGGATGGCTGACATTGCCGTTGCTGGCTTTCAGCCTTGCGGTCGCAGCCGCACAATCAACGCCGGCGGCGAAGGCCGAACAAAGGAATGAGCAGATGTCGATTGAAGCACAAAAGAGCTTGGCGCGGCGTTCACTTGACATGTGGGCCGGCAACAATCGGGACAAACCGGAAGAGGTCTTCGCCAGCAACTACGTCAATCATCAGGAACCCGACGCCAAAGGTGGCGTGAAGGCGCTCGATCTTGCGGGTTGGAAAGCGCTGATCGAGGAGAACCACCGTGCCTTCCCGGATTTGAAGGTCCAGATTCTCATGCAGATCGCCGAGGGCGATCTCGTCGCGACCCGCTGGCGGTTCACGGCGACCCAGACCGGCGAATATCTCGGTCACGCTCCAAGCGGCAAGCAGGCAATCTGGAGCGGCATCCAGATTGATCGCATCAAGAACGGCAAGATCGTCGAGAGCTGGGTCGATTGGGACAAATACCGCATGTTCGAAGCGCTCGGCTTTATCAAATAGTGTCGCGTCGACGCGCTCGGGCTGGCGAAGGAGTTCCGCGCGACGGCCCGTCAGAGCCGCTTCGTCAGCAGCACCCAGTTGCGACCGGCGTTGATCCAATCCTCCTTCACCATGCCGCGTCGAGCGGCCTGCGTGTAGCTGCAGCGCTCATAGAGCCGACGAGCCCCGGTATTTGCATCCGACACGATCACGCTCATCATCGGTTTCCCGTCTGCGCGGCCGATGTCATCGGCGAGGCGAAGGAGGCGCGTGCCGAGGCCCTTGCCGCGATGCTCGGGCATGACGGCCAGAACGTTCACGTACCAACTTCCCGGCGCCAGGTTCTCGAGCTCCTGCAGCGGCCGAAACATTGCCGGCATGTCCTCGGGCAACGGGTCGATCTTGTCGGCAATCGCATAACCGATCAGACAGCCGGCAACGTCGCCTTCCGCCTCAATCATGGCCGCATTCTTATAGGAGAAGCTGCCCGTTTCGCGCATGGCACGCTGCCGGCCGATCTCCCAGTCTGTTGTTTCTGGTGTTGCGAGCTTTCTCCACAGATAGAGCGGCAACCCCTCGCCGGCATAGTTCACAAGTTCGGCTAGCTTGGCGGCGTCCGAGAGTCGGGCCGGACGCAGCGGCGGTGCGAGCGGAAGTCTCATCTCAGCCACGCATCCTTTCCGTGAATTCAAGGTCGACGACCTCGGCGATCGCACCGCTGACGGGATTTTACAGACGATCGGCTGTTCGAGAACATCGAAGAAATCATGACGGATGAGGAAATCTCACTGATGAAATCAACACCCGGCTACCATATGGCGGGTCTATAGGTGCGCCCGATCGGCTGCGTGGTTCGCAGTTTCGACGATCCTCGGATGCGCGAGCCGGTGATTCAATCCGAGAAGGCATGACCTCTCCCCGCTTGCGGGGAGAGGTCGACGCGCGAAGCGCGGCGGGTGAGGGGGCTCTTTCATTTGCAAAGCCGATACGTGAATTCGAGAGAGGTAACCAAGCTCTTCGTGCTGGGAGTTGAGAGCCCCGGCGTGGACGTGGATGTTGGGAAGTGCCCCTCACCCGGATTGTCGAAGCTGAAGCTTCGTCAATCCGACCTCTCCCGCATGCGGGGAGAGGTACATCGGTGGGCCCGAGGCGATCGCGCGGAAAGCGTATGAGGCTGTTCCGGGTACCTCCCGAAGAACTTCAAGCTGCCTGTCGCCGCTCTCGGTCCCATCGCCCCAATTCCTTTTGAACGTTGTATCAAGGATACAGACCTCGCGGCCAATGCCTGCGATCATTCAAACGAAATTTTTGGAGTGCGATCCATTTGGATAGGATCGATCGCGCTCTGCTTCTCTTTGTTTTCTCGCATGATCTTGTCCGAAAAGTCTGCCAACTTTTCGGGATCATGCTCTAGCGCATGGAGAATCGCATGTGGCGCATGGGGACGAAATTCGGCCTCATCTTTGCGGCGTCGATTGCGACCAGCACTGCGATCGCTGATCAACTGACCCGTCCAAAGACACCATGGCTTCTTGGAGATTGGCGCGGCGCGCGGACTTATCTTTTCGAACACGGAATCGATTTTCAGTTGGGCTATGTCAACGAACTGGCAGGCAATGCGCGGGGTGGTATCAAGCGGTGGACCGACTACGCCGATCAGGCTCAGATCGGAGTGACCCTCAATCTCGAACGTCTGATCGGGTTGCACGATGCGTTGTTTCAAATCACGTTCACCCAGCGCACCGGGCGTAACCTGGTTGACGATGCCGGGCTCGACACCCTGCAGCTCGTGCAAGAAGTTTACGGGCGCGGGCAAACAGTTCGGCTATCTGAATTTTGGTTTAGTCAAAAGTACTTTGGCGGTCTTATCGATTGGAAAGTGGGTCGGATGGGCGTCGGAGACGACTTCGCTTCTTTTTCTTGTGTTTTTCAAAACCTGACATTCTGCGGTTCACCTCCCGGCAATTTAGTAGGTTATTACATTTTCAACTGGCCGGTCAGTCAATGGGCGTCCCGCGTCAAGCTCGACTTTAATTCGGTCTATCTTCAAGTCGGCGCGTATGATCAGAATCAAAGATATCAAGGCGAAAGACAAGCGGCGTTGCCGGTGTTCTTTCCCAACTCAACCGGTGTCTTGACGATCGCGGAGCTAGGCTGGCTTCCCAAATTCGGCAACGGATCGCTGCCGGCGCGCTTCAAGTTTGGCGGGTGGTATTCGACGTCGGCCGCGGACGATGTCGTCCTCGATGTTAACGGCACTTTCTCGGCCATCACCGGATTGCCGCCTCGGCTCGATCGCGGACTGTACGGAGCCTACTTCAATTTCGAGCAGCAAATAACGCGAACCTCGGCGGAGATTTCCGATGCGGGCCTGAGCGTTTTCTTGAATGCCGTCATCGCCGATCGAAAGACCGCCGTGACCGATTTCCAAATGGCCGCAGGACTGATTTTTAAGGGGCCATTCAATATGCGCCCGAAAGACAGTATCGCCGTTGCAGTCGGCACAACTCATGTGAACGGTCGGTTGGCCGAAGTACAGGCTTTGCAGAACGCCCTTGGCCTTGGTCCGGTGGGAGTTCAGCATTCCGAATACGTTATTGAAGCCCATTACGCTTTTGCTGTGGCCGACGGACTGCTGCTACGGCCGAATCTTCAATACATCATTGATCCGGGAGGCATCCGCGAGAAAGACGATGTCCTTGTGGTCGGTTTAAAAACCTCGGCCTTTTTTTGATCGAAGCCGGAAATGGGCGAATCTCATAGCCGCTTACTACATGCGCAGCGCAACTGAATCACCTCTCCCCGCATGCGGGGCGAGGTCGACGCTCGCAACGTGGCGGGTGAGGGGGTTGCGGCGCTACCAAATCTCACTTAACAGACGGCACCTCGAAGCTGAATTGCTTCAATGCTGCCGGATCGTCTGTGCGCTTTGAGGCGTCGAGGATTTCGATACCGACGATGCGACCCTCGGCGTCGTAGTCGACAACGATGCCATTAGCGATTTCGGCGCTGTCCTTAATCGGGCGCTCGGTCAGGTTCAGGTAGATAGCGTCTGCCGCTTGGTCGACTCTCAGGCGCATGGCTTGGTAATCCAACTCGAGACAGCATCACCTCTCCCCGCTTGCGGGGAGAGGTCGACGCGCGCAGCGCGGCGGGTGAGGGGGTATTTCGCTTGCAAAGCCGATACGGTGATTTCGAGAGAGGCGACTGAGCTTTTCGTGGCACGAGCAAAGACGCGACGTGGATGTTGAGAAGTGCCCTTCACCCGGATCGTCAAAGCCAAGCTTCGACGATCCGACCTCTCCCCGCAAGCGGGGAGAGGTAAAGGTCACAGCGCCTTGTTGCTCTCCTTCACCTTCTCGGCGTCCACATAGACTTCGCCGCCCATCTGGCGGAATTTTTCCGACATCTGCGCCATGCCGGCCTCGGGACTGAGCGGGCCGCCATCGGCGGGACTGAGCGGGCCGCCGGTGTCGGGCGTAAGCGGGTCGCCGTTCGCTGCGCTCGCGCCGACGCCGGCCGGATCGTTCAGCGTCGCCGCATAGTCGCGCACGTCCTGCGTGATCTTCATCGAGCAGAATTTCGGGCCGCACATCGAGCAGAAATGCGCGACCTTGTGCGCCTGCTTGGGCAGCGTCTCATCATGGAAGGCGCGGGCGGTGTCGGGATCGAGCGAGAGGTTGAACTGGTCGACCCAGCGGAAATCGAAGCGCGCGCGGCTCAGGGCGTCGTCGCGGAGCTGCGCGGCGGGATGGCCCTTGGCAAGGTCGGCCGCGTGCGCGGCGATCTTGTAGGCGATGACGCCAGCCTTGACGTCGTCGCGGTTGGGCAGGCCAAGATGCTCCTTCGGCGTCACATAGCAGAGCATGGCGGTGCCGAACCAGCCGATCATCGCCGCGCCGATCGCGCTGGTGATGTGGTCGTAGCCGGGGGCGATGTCGGTGACGAGAGGCCCGAGCGTGTAAAACGGCGCCTCGCCGCATTCCTTGAGCTGCTTGTCGACATTGATCTTGATCTTGTGCAGCGGCACATGGCCGGGGCCCTCGATCATCACCTGGCAGCCCTTCGCCCAGGCGACCTTGGTCAACTCGCCCAAAGTTTCGAGCTCGGCGAATTGCGCGCGGTCATTGGCATCGGCGATCGAGCCGGGGCGCAGGCCATCGCCGAGCGAGAACGACACGTCATAGCGCCGCATGATGTCGCAGATTTCATCGAAGCGCTCGTAGAGGAAGCTCTCCTTGTGCCGCGACAGGCACCACTTCGCCATGATCGAGCCGCCGCGCGAGACGATGCCGGTCACCCGGTTCGCGGTGAGCGGCACATAGGCAAGCCGCACGCCGGCATGGATGGTGAAATAGTCGACGCCCTGCTCGCACTGCTCGATCAGCGTGTCCTT
>JANQIP010000143.1 GCA_028282095.1 Xanthobacteraceae bacterium
TCCCGAAAAGTTGGCAGACTTTTCGGGCAAGATCATGCGACCAAACAAAGAGAAAGAGAGCGCGATCGATTCAATCTGAATGGATCGCGCTCTAGGAAAATTCTCTGCCGGCTTGCCAGCGCGGCCAGACTCCGAGTGAACACGGGCCTTGCAAGGAGCCCTGCACCGCGGGGCCGCGGCCGAGATCAAAAACCTGTTCTCTCCGGCCGCCTTTTCTCCAAACCTCTGGACTTCGCATTCTATCGGCGCGGGCGTCGTCGACACGCCCCGCTATGACCTTGGTTGACCCCTGTTGCGATAGACGCTGGGGGGCACGCCGTATTTCGCGCGAAAGAGACGGGCGAAATTGCCCGCGTGCCGGTACCCCACGAGGAACGCCGCCGCTTCCACGTCCTCGTCATTACGCAGGTGTTCCGCCGCGCGGTCCAGGCGGGCCGTTCGGACGAACTCCCCGATCGTGACGCCCTTGAGCGTCTTGAAGGCGTATTTCAGCTTGCTCGAATTCAAGCCGACCAGCCGCGCCAGATCGGGAATGCATGGCGGGTCGACGAGATTGCGCACCAGGTGCTCGGCCGCCTTTTCAATTTTGGCCTCATCGCGCAGGCGGATCCGGTCCTTGGGCGGTCCGCGATCGTCGACACTGAGCAGGTAACGGAAGCACTCGACCAATATGTCGAGAATGCGGGCATCGCGAACCAGCTCCGTCATCCCCGCGCCGGCATCGACCGACAGCAGTTCGTCTACGGCGGCATTTAACTGAGATTCCAGTGGCGCGCGAAAATGTTCCACGTTGAGGGATTTCGCCGTGAGTTTTTCGCTGCCGGCCGCCCCGATGTAGTAGCGCAGAACGTCATAAGGCGCGGCAAGGGCGATGGTTTTGTTATGCGTGTCCGCCGGCTGCACGACGAATTTGTTCCACGGCTTTTGCGACGAAAAGAACTGGAATTCGGATTGTCTGCCGCGGATCACCGGATCGCCGTTGATGGCGTAGTCACCGCTGCCGCACAGCCGAAGATGTAGCTGAATACCCGGCTGGCATACGAAGTTCAGATTCGCCTGGCAATAAGTCTTGTATTCCAGCCCGACCACACGCATGTCTCGCGCCGGTCGATCCCAGAGCTGTCTCACCCTTACGAAATTGTCGAATTTCTCAACGACGCTCCTGCTCCGCGAACTCAATCCTTCGAGATTTTGCGATCTCCTTGGATGAAAGGGATTGTCCGATTCGGGAAATGCCCGATCGGCGTGGCCGTTTCGTATGACATCGACCAACTCGAGCAATGCCGATCCTCCCAGAGATAAGCTCTGCCTTATGCGATTGTTATATGGCTTTGGAAACCCGTCAATCAGCCGGAGCGCCGCGTGCCACCGCGATCGTATCCAAAGTTGCTAACATACAGCGCTCCCGTTTTAGCTGAATCGCCCTCGCCCACCGCAGATGCGATCCGTTCGTGACTGTATCTCTGCCGCCGCTGCCTTCTGTGGCCACGGCAACCGCCGTAGAGTCCGTCGAATTGCCGTCCGCGGCGTGCCGCAACCGTCCGGCTCGCAGGCGCCATGAAAGAGGGCTCGATCTTCGTGAAGGCGATGATTTTCGAAGAACACGGCGCCGTTTCCAATATTCGGCTTGCCGAGTTGCCGGAGCCGACACCCAAGGCCGGCGACGTCCTGGTCAAGGTCAAGGCGGTCGCGCTGAACGGATTCGACCCGATGATCCTCGCCCAGATTCCGGGGATCAAGACGCCCTTGCCGATGATCCCCGGCGGGGACATCGCAGGCGAGATCGCCGGCTTCGGGCCGCAGGGACCCTCGCACGGGCTGGCGGCCGGCATGCGGGTCGTCATCAACCCCTTGATGCCGGGCGGCAGCGGCGTGCTTGGCGAGACCGTGCGCGGCGGCGCCTGTGAGCTCATTTGCGTTCCGGCCGACAACATCATTCCCCTGCCGGACGCCGTGAGCTTCGAGGACGCCGCGGCCCTGCCGATCGCCTATGGCACGGCGCATCGCATGATGGTGACGCGCGGCCGGGTCAAGGCCGGCGACAAGATTTTGGTGCTTGGCGCCACCGGTGGCGTCGGCGTCTGCTGCATTCAGCTCGCCAAGTTGAACGGCGCGGAGGTGGCCGCCTGCACGAGTTCGCCGGAGAAGGCGGCGCGTCTCAGGTCCATCGGCGCCGATCATGTCATCAACGTCGCCGACACCGACTATGTCGACGCCGTCAAGGCGCTCTGGGGCAAGCCGCGCGTATTCACCGAGAGCGGCGGCGCCGACATGGTCGTCAACTATGTGGGCGGCGCCGACTGGGCCAAGGCGCTCATGTGCGCCAAGCGCGGCGGCAAGGTGCTCACCTGCGGCGCGACCAACGGCTACGACCCGCAAACGGACATTCGCTACATCTGGTCGCTGGAGCTTGACGTCATGGGGTCCAACAGCTGGAGCCAGGACGGAATCGCCACGCTGGTCGACCACGTCGCGGCGGGCCGGATCCGGCCGATCAAGTCCTCCGTGCGTCCGCTGGAGCAACTGCCCATGTCGCTTCAGGACATCATCGACCGCCAGGTGTTCGGCAAGGCCATTCTCACGATCTGAGACGACACGTGGTCAACGGGAAGGGTCGTATTCATGCATTCCGGCGTAGCGACTAATCTCGGCGACCTGATCGGACATGACGCCGATCTCTCAAAGGCCGCCTTCATCGAGGTCGGTCCGGACGGGGAATGCGGCCGCTTCACCCACCTGGACCTCGAAGACCAGTCGGCCGATTTCGGCGCGGCGCTGCAGGCCGCCGGCTACCGCGCCGGCCGGAGCGTTGCCCTGCTGGGCCGCAATTCGGTGGCCTATCTCATCGCCTATCTGGGGATCATGCGCGCCGGCCTCGTGGCGGTGCCGGTCAGCCACCGCCAGCCGCCGGCCATGATCGCGCACTGCCTGAAGGATGCGGACGCGCGCCTGGTGCTGACCGATGGGGTTGTGCCGGTGCCCGATGTCGACGTCCCCGTCGTGCCGCTCGGACCGGACATGGCGGAGGCGATTCGCGGCACGGCACCGAAGCGGCGACTCACGCCGGTTGCGAACAAGCCCCGCGACGTCGCCATGATCCTCTACACGTCAGGCTCGACCGGCAATCCGAAGGGCGTGGAGCTGTCGCACCAAAGCCAGCTTTTCGCCCTGTCGGTGTTCGAACCGATGCGGCCGGAGGTCTCCCGCCACGTCCTGAGCATCGCCGCGCCCCTCTATCACATGAACGCCCTGTCGCTGAGCAAGCTGGCGCTGCTGATGAACGCGACCGTGGTTCTGTTCACCGACTTCGATGCGGAACATGTTATACGGGCCATCCCGAGCTACGGCATGACTTGGTTGACCGGCATCCCGACCATGTATGCGCTGATGGCCGAGCGGCCGGACTTGCTGGACGGCGTGGATCTGACGTCCGTCCGGAAGATCACGCTCGGCTCGGCGCCGCTGACCGACAACCTGCTAAGCCGGCTGAGGCGGTTCTTTCCCCACGCCCGCTATAACAATTCCTACGGCACCACGGAGCATGGCCCCTCCGCCTTCGCAGCCCATCCGGATGGCCTGCCGACCCCGCCGCTCTCGCTTGGCTGCCCCGCGCCCGGCGTCGAGATCCGCCTCGTCGGCGGTCAGGACGGGACCGAGGGCATCCTCGAGGTCCGCTCGCCGGCCAACATGAACGGCTACCGCAACCTGCCGGACGCGACCGCCAAGCGGCTGAAGGACGGCTGGTACCACACCGGAGACGTCTTCATGCGCGATGAGGACGGGTTCTACTTCTTTGTCGGGCGCAAGGACGACACGTTCGTCTGCAATGGAGAGAACATTCATCCGGTGGATGTGGAGCGCGTGTTGGAGCGCCATCCGTCGATCGCGCAAGCCTGCGTGGTGGCGGTCGACGACGACGTCCGCGGCGCGGCGCCCGTCGCCTTCGTGACGGGCGATGACCCGGTGCCCGAGGCCGAGATACAGGACTTCTACCGTGCCAACGGCCGCCCGGTCGAAACCCCGAGGCGGGTGATCTTCGTGCCTGAATTGCCCTTAGCAGGCACCAACAAGGTGGACCGGAAAACGGTCCGCGCGTGGGCGCATGGCATTGACGTCACGCGCAAGACAGCCGGCGGAACACCGGCGCGATGAACGGGAGGCTCTGACATGAAGCGACACATTATCGGTGCGATCCTGGCGGCTTGCGCCGCCGGCATCCCGGCCGGCGGCGTGGAAGCGGCCGAATACAAATGGCGGCTGACGCATTTCACCACCAAGACGTCCGCGTTCTACACGATCATGACCCAGCCCTTTCTGGACCGTATCGACGAGTTCCTAGGGGACCGCGTGTCGATCACCGGCTTCGGCGGCGGCGAGCTGGCGCCTGGCCTGAAGGCCTATGAGGCGGTGCAGGAGGGGATCGCCGACATCGCGTTCAGCTCACCGCTTTACGTGGTCAACAAGGACCTGGCCAACACCTTCGTGGCCGGCCATCCCGGCGGACTGAAAGCCGACGGCCTCGTCTACTGGCTCTATGAGGGCGGCGGGCAGGACCTCGCGACCGCGTTCAAACGCGAGACGATGGGCCTGCACTCGCTGGTGGCGGGCTGCGTCACCGGCGAAATCTGGCATTCACACAAACCGCTGCGGACCGTCGAAGACCTGAAGGGGCTTCGCTTCCGGACGGCCGGCGCCTGGGCATCGATCCTTGCCGACAGGTTCGAGGCGGCACCGGTCGTGGTTCCCGGCGCCGAGCTCTATGCGCTGTTCGAGCGCAAGGGTGTGGACGCCATCGAGTGGAGCGGCGTCTCGGAAAACCACGCCATGGGCTTCGACCGGATCGGCATGTATATCACCGTCCCGGCGCCGCATCTCAATGCGGGCTGCTTCGAGGTGGCGTGGAAGCGTGAGACCTGGGACGGGCTGCCCAAGGACATCCGACAGAAGATCACGACGCTCGCCAAACTGTCGACGATAGAATCGCTGCTCAACTGGAAGAGAACCGAGGTCGAGGCGCTCGCCTCACTCGACGCTGCGAACGGGGCGCAGATCGTTGAGCCGTCGCCGGAGTTGTTGGCGGCGGTCGCGGACGCCGGCCGGGACTATGTCTACGCCGCCATCGACGCGGCGCCGGACGACACCGTCTGGCTCAAGAAGATGGCCGACAGCTATTACGCGACCAAGGACAGCTACGCGGCGGCCAAGGCGCTGATCGCTCAATGACGAACCCGTCGGGCGCTGGCCGGCGCGCCCGACGCCTCAGCACGTCTCATTAGCACGTCTCATTTTGGTCGAGCGGCCTTTGATCTTTGCTGTCTGATCCACCCCATCGGGTGCGCTCGCGCCGAAAGCGCAGCGCACCGTCTAGCGGGAGGTGGTGCGTTGCCGGCCGCGGACACGGGCCGTCGAACACACCCTACGAATTGACGTGGGAATCATCGGCAAGCGCCGCCGTTACCAGCCCATCCTGAGACCTGCTGCCGACGCCTGCGCCGGAGTGACCGATGCTTCACGCCTTTTTCCGAGCGATCGACGCGATTTCGTACGGCCTTTTTTGCCTGAGCTTTGTTGCGACCGTCGCAATGATCGGCGCGATCCTGATCGAGGTCTGGTCGCGTTACGGTCTCGGCGCGCCGACCCTGTGGGCCCACGACATTTCCTACATGACCAATGGCGCCATCGTCCTTCTGGGCGCCGCCTGGGTCTTGCGGAAAGACCAGCACGTTCGCGTCGACATCATCGACGGGATGGTTGGTCCGCGCGGCCGGCACCTGCTGGACGGCGTCTTCTTCCTGCTGGCGGTCACACCCGTCACCGGCACGATTGCCTGGTTCGCTGTGACGCGCGCCTGGCGCTCCTTCGTCACCGGCGAGGTGGAGATGGTCAGCCCCTGGCAGCCGGTGATCTGGCCGTTCCAGGCCATCCTGGCCGTCGGGATGGTCGCGCTGGTGCTGCAAAGCCTCTCTCGCGGCATCTCGGGCGCCGTGGCGGCCTGCAAGCGGGAGGCGGCCCGCGATGAGTGAGTATCTTCTCGCCGCCTTGATGGTCCCAGCGCTGTTGGTCCTTGTTTTCCTGGGCTTCCCGGTCGCGTTGTCGCTGATGGTCGTGGCGTTCGCCTTTGCGCTGCCGATCTTTCACGAGCTGGCCGGGCTGCAGCTTTATAATTTCATCGACAAGGTGGCCTCGACATACGTGCTCGTCGCCATTCCCTTGTTCGTCTTCATGGGCGCGGTCCTGGAGCGCTCGAGCATCGCCGAGCGCGTCTTCGCCGCCATGCGGCTGTGGCTGGAGGACCTGCCGGGGGGGCTCGCGCTGGCGACCATCGCCATGTCCGCGATCTTCGCGGCGGGAACCGGCATCGTCGGCGCCGTGGAAGTGATGATTGGCATGATGGCCATCCCGGCGATGCGCAAGGCGGGCTACTCCAACGCCCTCGTGGCCGGCACCGTCTGTGCCGGCGGCTCGCTGGGCACGATCATCCCGCCCTCGATCGTGGTCGTGATCTACGCCTCCTATGCCAATCTCAGCATCGGCGATCTGTTCGCCGGCATTCTCGTGCCCGGCCTGCTGATGGTCGTGTTCTTCATGATCTACATCGCCGCCGCCGGACGGCGGCGGAACAGGACCGAGGCGGCGCCGACACCGCGGGTCTCGACGGGAGAAAAGCTGCGCGTAACCGCGGTCGCCATGCTGCCCGCCGTGGCGTTGATCGCCATTGTCCTCGGATCGATCTTCACGGGCATGGCCGCCGTCACCGAGGCCGCCGCGCTGGGCTGCGCCGGGGCGCTGCTGCTGGCCCTGCTCTACCGACGGCTGAGTGTCCGGCTCGTGCTGGAAGCGCTCACGGCGACGACGCAACTGACCGCCATGATCCTGTTGATCGTGGTCGCCGGCAGCATGTTCGCGAGCGTCTTCATCGTCCATCAGGGTGGCGAGCTGGTCGCCGCGCTGATCGCCGGCCTGGGCCTGGGAGACATTGGGATCATCATCATCTTTCTGGCGATCGTCTTCGTTCTTGGCGCCATCCTGGACTGGGTGTCGGTGCTGACCATCTGCCTGCCGATCTTCATCCCGATCCTGCGCGAAACCGCCATCGACCCGATCTGGTTCGCCGTCATGGTCATCGTGGTCGTGCAGACTTCCTACCTGACGCCGCCGATGGCGCCGTCAATCTTCTACCTGCGCGCCATTGCACCCAAGGACATCACGTTCATGCAGATGTACCGCGGCGTCTTGCCGTTCGTCGTGGCGCAACTCGTGGTGCTGGCGATCCTCCTCGCCTTCCCCCAGCTCTTGTCCTGGACCTCGGGCTAGGGCGCCCCTGTCCGCACACCCCCGTCACGGCGGAGCACGGAAAACCGATGACCGAAACGATCGCGGAAACGCTCGACAAGGCCATGCAGGCCTCCCCGTTCATCCGGTTCGCCGGCCTGCGCATCGTCGCGCACGACAGCAAGGCCGGAACGCTGGAGATGGAGATGCCCGCTCGCCCGGAATTCCTGCGCGGCGACGACGGCGACGGCATGGTGCATGGCGGCCCGGTGGCGGCCCTGATCGACACCGCCGGCGACTTCGCCGTCGCGGCGGTCGTCGGCGGCGTGGTTCCCACCATCAATTTCCGCACAGATTTTCTCCGGCCGGCGCGGGGCACGTTGCGCGCGGTCGCCGTCGTGCGCCGCATCGGCCGAGCCATCTGCATCGTCGACATCGATGTCTTCGGCGCGGGTGGCACGCTGTGTGCCGTCGGGCGGGGGACCTACAGCGGACAGCCGAAGTAGCCCCGCCCTTCGATGGCGCGGTCGCGTCTAGAGGATCACGATTTGGACTCGGAGCACGTGTCGACCATGACCACAGCACCATCCCTCGTCTTCGATCACATCGCCGTCGTCGCATCGTCCCTGGAGGACGGGATCGCGCATGTCCGCGACGCGATCGGCGTCGACATGCCGGCCGGCGGCCGCCACCCGCGCATGGGAACCCATAATCACCTGCTGCGTCTCGGGCCAACCGAGTTCCTTGAGGTGATCGCCGTCGATCCGGCGAGCCCACCGCCCGGGCGACCGCGCTGGTTCGACCTGGACAGGCTGAGCGGCCCGCCGCGGCTGGCCAATTGGATCGTCGCCACGCCGGATATCCGCGCGAACCTTGCCGCCGCGCCACCCGGTTGCGGTCGTGTATTCGAAGCGACGCGAGGATCGCTCACCTGGCTGATCGCTGTTCCCGATGACGGGTCGATGCCCTATGGCGGCGGCTATCCGACCCTGATCCAATGGCCGAAAGGCCCGCATCCCGCGTCGACAATGAACGATACCGGCTGTGCCCTGCGCCGTTTGCGCATCGAGCATCCGCACGCGGCGCAGATCAACGCGTATCTTGATCCCGTTCTCCGAGACGACCGCATCGACATCGTGCAGCGGGACACCGTGTCCATGCGCGCGACGATCGCGACACCCCATGGCGAAAGGGAACTGGCATGAGCGCCGGACAGAAACGCCTCGGCCTGATCGGCGGGATGAGTTGGGAGTCGACGGCGATCTATTATCGCGAACTGAACCGCGGTGTCGGGCAGCGGCTGGGCGGCCTGCACTCCGCCGACCTGCTGCTGGCGAGCGTCGACTTCCAGGACATCGTCTCCTGCGTGACAGGCGACGAATGGGAGAGGGCCGCGGATCAACTGTCCGCGGTCGCCCGGCGGCTTGAAGATGCCGGCGTGGACGGCATCGCGCTGGCCGTCAACACCATGCACAAGATTGCCCCGTCGATCGCCGATGCCACCGAGGTTCCGTTCTTCGACATCCGCAACGCGGTCGCCGATGCGGCCCGAACCGCACGGGTTGACGCCGTCCTCCTGCTCGGCACCAACTATGTGGTCCAGGAGGACTTCTACCGTGGCTGGATCGAGCGCTCCCTTGGCCCCGGCGCGAGAGTCGTCGCCTTGCCCGATGACGAGCAGCATTTCGTTCACAACACGATCTACGACGAACTCGCCAAAGGCGTGGTGCGGACATCCACACGCGAGCGCATTGCCCAAGCGATCGCGTCCACCGTCGCGGCGCATCGTCTCGGTGGCGTGGTCCTCGCCTGCACGGAGCTGCCGTTGCTGGACCTGGATAGCTGCGTCGACGGGGTACCTGTGTTCGATTCGACCAGGCTTCACGTCGAAACCTGCCTGAACTGGATGCTTCATGCCACCGGCCGCTGACGCGGTCTTTGAAGCGGACCGTTGAGGCGAACCTTTGATTTCGCGCCTTATCATATCATCCGCTCATCGTGCCCTTCCCTTCTGGTCTTTTGCCTTTTTGACTTGGCGAACCATTTTGCCGAACGCCTTGTCCCTGCTCCTGCGCTCGGCGAGACTGGCCGAATTGAAGGCCTCTTCGGCCCTGAGTTTGCGCCATCGGCCGAGCCTTGCCTCCTCGATCTCGCCGCGTTCGATCGCCCCTCGAACGGCGCATCCCGGTTCCGACAGGTGCTGACAGTCTTTGAACCGGCATTGGGCCGAGAGGTCGTGAAGGTCGGCAAAAACATCATCGATGCCGGCTGCCGCATCGGTCAGTTTCAGTTCGCGCATCCCCGGTGTGTCCAAGATCAGGCAACCACCGGGCACCAAATGCAACTGCCGCCGTGTGGTCGTATGACGACCTTTGGCGTCATCGTCACGGATGGGCTGCGTTTCGATCGACTGCGTCCCCAACAAGGCGTTGGTCAGGGTCGATTTGCCGACGCCGGATGATCCCAGAAACGCAACGGTCTGGCCTTGCCTGCACCAATCTTTGAGCTTGTCCCTTGGCTCGTCGCCCCGGGCATCAAGGGCAACCACGGCGACCAGTTCCGAAATCGCGCGCGCCGTATCGACATAGTTCTGAACGTCAGAAAACAGATCGGCCTTCGTCAAGACGATGACCGGCGTGATGTCCGCTTCAAACGCCAGGGCGATGTAGCGCTCCAAGCGGGCGACGTTGAAATCCTGATTGCAGGAAGACACGATAAAGACGGTGTCGATATTGGCCGCAATCAGCTGCACTTGACGATCCGTTCCCGGAGCGCGGCGTTTGACGAGGCTCTTTCGTTCAAGGACGCGGCTCGATCGGGGGTGCCCGCGATCAAGCAACACCCAGTCGCCAACCGTCGCATCTGCCAGGGGCGGAATCGTCTCGTCGACGCCATCGCCGATGACATGCACAGTATTGCGATGCACCTCGACAATGCGGACGGGCGGCGTCTCCGCCAACGCGTCAACGCTGATCTGTCCTGCGAAACAGGACTGCCAGCCGAGCGTTTCGAGAGGTGATGATTGTCGTGCTGATCCGCCGGCCTTGATCTTGGGCGGAAGGAATGCGGAATAGTCCCGCGTCATTGTGGGTCGACTTTCATGTCTTGGCCACGAGCAAGGCTCGGACCTGAAGTGTCAGTGTGTGTTCTGAGAGTGCAAATCAACGGGCTCGCCAAGGGAGCCTTGGCAACGCGCCTCAATCGTTGAATTTGCATCGGGAGGACTGCGTCCTCCCCACTTCACCGGGACATGAAGTCTCCATTTCCTAGACGACTGATCTAGATCATGTTCCCCACTTCCACAAGAGGTCCTGCAAAGCCGAGCAAAAACCTGAGCGCCGCTTTATGGCTTCGAGTGCGATCCATTCAGATCGAACTGATCGCGCGGCGAAAGCCAGATTGAGCCCCGTCCGGCAATGAATACAGGCTCTCCCTGGTCGCGATCTGCGTTTTCGGGATACCAAATATAATGATATAGCTGTAATATATGCTCCAAAGGTCAATTGCATAAGCAGAACCTATGAAGCTCCGCTATCTCCAAATCCTGGTCGCCGTTGTGGAGCGACGCGGCATATCCCGAGCCTCGGAACACCTCAATGTCTCCCAGCCGGCGGTTTCGGCCGCTATTCGATCGCTGGAGGAGGAACTCGGCGTCACGCTGTTCGAACGCGCGAACGCCAGCAAAGGCGTTCGGCCAAATGGCCAGGCGATGAAACTCTACCACCACGCTCGGGACATTCTGAGACGATGCGATGAGGCCAAGAAAAGCGTCATGCAGCCCGACAAGAGGCTGCCCAAGGCCTCGCTCGGGATTCTTCATACGCTGGCGCCGTCGGATATCGCCAGAGCCCATTCAAGACTTGTGAAGACTGCGCGACAATGGCGTTGGTCTGTGCGCGAAGGCGGGGCGGTCTGGCTGGGCGAGGCTCTCGACAGGCGGCAGATCGATTTGGCGTGGGGAACGGTGGATGACGAAAGCCCCTGTTCCAGGGTTCTCTGGCGCGAGCCGTTCGTTGCCATTCTCTCAAAAGATCATCCCATCGCAAAAAGCGGACGAACCTCGATCCGCATCAATGATCTCCATAATGAGCGAATCATCCTTCGCGGACGCTGCGAGCTCCCGCGAGACGCGCTTCAAGACGCAGGTCTCGCCATAAGGCCTGCGGCGCGCGCCGATCGGGACGAGCTTGCTTTGGCGCTGGCCGCGCAGGGCCTCGGCTTCGTGATCGCTCCACGAAGCCTGGCGAGCCTGGAGGTCGCGGTGCTGCCGGTCGATGATCTGGACCTCGTTCGGTCCATTGGTCTTCGTTGGCGCAAAGATACTTCGCCCGAGCTTGTCGAAGCAGCCATCGCCGCTCTTGCTGTCTGAACGCACCAAGGCCGGTTTCAAAAATCGCATTTCGATAACGACTTCAGTTTAATTGCGATCGATAAGAGACGTCCGCCACTGATTCGGCGACGAGGCTGGCCCCAACCATCGGAAGCTGGAGCGTGATGGCTTCTCCTTGAATCGATCGCGCTCTCTTTCTCTTTGTCTTGTCGCATGATCTTGTCCGAAAAGTGTGCCAGTTTTTCGGGATCGCGCTTTAGTCATACGCTTTCCGAGTGATCGCTTCGGACTTAAGTCTTGTTACCTCCCCCTGAAAGGGGAAGGCCGGCGAGCGGCGCAGGCTTGGCTGCGCGGCGATCCGGGAGGGTGTGGCCAGGGTAGCCACTGAACCGTTCGTCCCCGCGAAAGCGGGGACCCAGGATGTTCTGACACCACTGGATTCCCGCTTTCGCGGGAATGAACGGAATTCCTAGGCCGACGAGGATGAAATGGCCCCTCCCCAACCCTCCCCCAGCCCAAGTCGGGTGCTCCCAACTTGGGCCACTCGAAACGAAGCCGAACACGGGAACACCCGCGTTCGGCGCGGGGGAGGAAGTAAAGTCCTCAAGCCATAGCATGGTTCATCACCGAACTAATCAGCCGGAAACAGTATCATCCCGATCGCTTGCAGGTTTGGACTCGGCAACAACGATTTCGGCTTGGTGGCTAACCGGGAAGTTGACGGAGTTGGCGATGAAGCACTCGCGATGCGCGGTCGCGTGCAGGGCCAAGGCCCTGTCACGCGGGCTTTCAGGCGTGATCACAACACGAGGTTTTAAGCACACGCCGACAAAACGCCCGCCTCTTCCTTCAGCCTCGGCGACCATGGTTCCTTCTGCTCGGTCGGCATAGCTGAGGACGACGACGCCGTTCGTAGCGCAAAGGTGAAGATACCAGAGTTTGTGGCAGGCCGACAGCGCGGCGACAAGCAACTCTTCGGGATTCCAGCGTGCAGGGTCGCCGCGAAAGGACGGATCAGACGACCCTTCGATGTCCGTCTTGCCGTCGGCTCTGATCACATGATCGCGCCCGTAGGTCTTGTAGCCGATCGTTCCTGGACCTTTGTTTCCGGTCCACTCGACAGTCAAATTGTAGCTGTGTTGCTTTGGCATCTTGGTGCTCATCGTTGAAGCGGCGCTCTGCGAGAGGAAACCTTTTTGACAGGCGCGCCGAATGCATGGTGCTTTCGGCCATTACAGAAGACGCCCACACCAATAGCCGCAACCAGAGTATCAGAAAACCGGAATTCTATTTATCTATTTGCATAAACAAAAATTATGGCGAGATGTCCGCGCCCTGGCCCGCCATGGCGACAATGCGGCGGCACGGTTTAGATCTGCGCGACGCACAACCTTGTGAACGGGCGGAGCCTCAGCAAGCCATTGACTTCGCGCCATTTTCTGCCAATATCGGGGGCTGGAATTGAGGGTTTTTGGCGTGCATTTCTTCAGTTGTGGACCACCTCGTCAAAACGCTCGAAATTGCTCTTTGAAATCGTTAGGTTACAGACACCCTCCCGCATCACCTGGCGTGGTGCGGCCTCATTGAAACGTATGCCTCCCAGCAATATCGATCACCAGCGACCCGCATCACCTGGCGTGGTGCGGCCTCATTGAAACCCTGATCGCCGGCCATCGCAACCGCGATCCGCCCCGCATCACCTGGCGTGGTGCGGCCTCATTGAAACCTGATGTAGCAGCGGCGATCGGCAAGTTAGCCCCCGCATCACCTGGCGTGGTGCGGCCTCATTGAAACTGGCGCACGCCTACGCTTTGGGAGGTCGCAACCCCGCATCACCTGGCGTGGTGCGGCCTCATTGAAACAATGGAGAAAGAAAATGACCAAGCAGAAACATCCCGCATCACCTGGCGTGGTGCGGCCTCATTGAAACCCGGAGCAGCGGGTCGCAAGCCGCGGGTCGATCCCGCATCACCTGGCGTGGTGCGGCCTCATTGAAACTCGTAGCCGTGAGAGCGGTCAGTACGAGGCCCCCCGCATCACCTGGCGTGGTGCGGCCTCATTGAAACATCCAACGAGATGCTGGATCATCGAGGTAGCCCCCGCATCACCTGGCGTGGTGCGGCCTCATTGAAACGAGGAGCCCGCCGTGACTGGGAAGTTATTCTTCCCGCATCACCTGGCGTGGTGCGGCCTCATTGAAACCCGATTCTTCGTGCCGCCCTCCGACCGCTCGTCCCCGCATCACCTGGCGTGGTGCGGCCTCATTGAAACCCCCGCCGAGCACCAAGCTACTCCAGATTGGTCCCGCATCACCTGGCGTGGTGCGGCCTCATTGAAACTTCGACTGGCGTCGCGAGAGCGCTCCTCGATCACCCGCATCACCTGGCGTGGTGCGGCCTCATTGAAACCGTAAACGCCCGGCGGGGCTGGTAGCCGAGATGCCCGCATCACCTGGCGTGGTGCGGCCTCATTGAAACTCCTCCCACTCACCCGAGTTGATGGTTACGACCCCGCATCACCTGGCGTGGTGCGGCTCGACCTTTACTTACCTCCCCCTGAAAGGTAGGGGAATCGCATATGAATAGAGGGGGGCTTGCGGATCGGAGGATGAGAGATTCTATAGGGGCTTTCTCTTTTTTGAGGAGGCCTGATGCAGTCTT